>CAYJUA010000037.1:0-12764 GCA_964373295.1 uncultured Planctomycetia bacterium | reverse complement strand
GAGAATTGATGTATTGGCGTGACCGGCAGGAAGAAGTTGATTTTGTGATTGCTCGGAGCCGGCATGCAACGGCTGTGGAGGTAAAATCGGGGAAAGCTTCCGGTTCTGGAGGGAGCCTCGCGGCATTTCAGCGCCGGTATCCTGGATCGCAGGGGATTCTTATCTCGGAGGGGCGTCTCGAGCAATTTTTCTTGCGGGGATTGGAAAATGAGAGCGGAATACAATTTATCCAAGCTTAAGGGTCGGCGCAACCCCTACTCTAAAGCATTGAAGAAGCAGGTGGCGGTTCGAGCAAAGACGCACGAAGAAATTCTGAGACCTCTTATGAAAAATTCCCGGTTTCGTAAGGGTTATCAGAAAGAACTCGAAAAACTCCGTACGAGGAATGAGCAGGATGCCCAGTGGCGCCTCCTATGTTCAGCCGTTACCCATGATAGCGTTCGGGTGAGTGTGCCACGGGCATTTCTCTCCACCCTGACGCTCTTTTTTCATCACGTCTCGGATGCTATGGCTGGGGACGACCGTTCTGATCACGGGCTTGCCATGATGCGGCACGGTCGAGAGTATTACCGTTCCCCCTTTTACGTTCTTTGCAGCAGACTCAGGCATGCTGAAAAGAGGATGAGCGAGTCGCATCGGCGTAAGGCTCTACGCCTTTTTCATCGATATCGCGAGCTTTCAGAGAAACGAGGCAGGTTCTAATGTCATCCAGCCAGCGACCCCTCCTCTTTCTTGCCGTCGTCGTTGCCGCCGGGATATTCGGGCCCAGCGCCTCTTCCGCTGCGGCCGGCGGCGGCCCTCAGCACTTCGCCCTGCACGCGGCCGGCAAAGACGTGGACGCTGTGAGGAACGCCGGGGCGACCGCGGTGCGCGTCATCAAGCAGTGGTACGAGATGGAGCCGGCACCGGGGGGCCTGGACTTCCAGCTCCTCGACAAGGTCGTCGAGCAGCTGTCTTCGGCCGGGATTGAGGTGGTCGTCACTCTGCGCTGCAATTCCAACTGGGCGTGCGAGCAGCAGGTGTCTCCCGCCGGCGGCAAGGGAAATTGCGGGAAGATGTCATCGGCGCCCAAGGACATGGCGGACTGGAGCCGATTCCTCAAGCAGGTCGTCGAGCGCTATGACGGGGATGGGGACGGCGACATGCCCGGCCTGCGCGCGCCGGTAAGATACTGGCAGATCGAGAACGAGTTCATGAGCCAGTGGAAGGGCACCGATCAGCAGCTGGCGGAAGTGCTTCGCGCCGCGTACGAGGCCATCAAGGCCGCGGATCCCCACGCGCGCGTGATCGGCCCGGGCCTGAATGCCCTCCACCTGCTCAGCCTGGTCGGCGGCACCAACCGGCGCGGGGTGATCACCGGGCAGGTGGTGGGATTCCACGCGGGGCTGGAGCGGATTTTCTGGAGCTTGCTTGTGCCGACGCCTGCTTACCACAGCTACGCGCTGGCCTTCTGGGTGTAACTTCTGAGGTATCATAGACGCCGATGGGTACCCGCCTTCGCAAAGCTGCCGCGTTTTTTCTCCTGGGTCTGGCCCTTTCCGGCTGCGGGAAGCAGGAGCCGGTGGTCAAGGTGGGCTTCGTGGTGCCCCTGAGCGGCGACCAGGCGGCCCACGGGGGGGCGATGCTCAACGGCGCGAAGCTGGCGCTGGAGCACGCGCAGGCGGCGGGGCCGGTGGTCCCGGGGATGCGCGCGGAGCTGGCCGCGCTGGACGACGCGCGCAGCCCCGCGCAGGCCGTGGCGGCGGCCAAGCGGCTGGCGGCGGATCCGGCCGTGCTGGCGGTGGCGGGGCACCTCAACTCCTCCTGCACCAAGCCGGCCTCGACCGTCTACCACGAGGCGGGCCTCCTCCACGTGAATCCCGTTTCCTCCAACCCGGAGATCTCCCGCCAGGGGTTCGACAATTTCCGCCGGATCTGCTCGACGGATGACCTGCAAGGGCCGGCGGGCGCCCGGTTCGCCGCCGGGCCGCTGGGGGCGAAGAGGGTCTTCATCCTCGACGACATGACGACCTACGGCCGCGGCCTCGCCAACGAGTTCGAGAAGGCGGCCGGGCAGATCGGGCTGGAGGTCCTCGGGCACGAGGGGATCACGCAGGGGGAGAAGGACTTTACACCGGTGCTGACCAAGATGAAGGCGATGGGCCCGGACCTCCTCTACTTCGCCGGGATGTTCCCGGAGGCGGCGCTCCTGATCCAGCAGAGGTTCAAGCTGGGGGTCACCTCGCAGTTCTTGGGCGGGGACGGGCTGTTTGACCCGGCGCTGATCGAGCTGGCCACGCCGGAGGCGGCGGAGGGGGTGCACCTGACCACGCTGGGCGGGGAGATCCGCCAGGTGCCCACCGCCGCCCGGTTCGTCCAGGGCTACGAAGAGAGGTACGGCGAGGTGGGCGCCTATTCCGCCTACGCGTACGAGGCCGTGGCCCTCGCGCTGGAGGCGATCCGGCGGGCGGGGAAGGCGGACCGGCAGGCGGTCCTGGCCGCGGCGAAGGAGATGAAGGAGTACCCCGGCATCCTCGGCGCGCACCGGTTCGACGAGAAGGGGGACACCACGATCCGCACGATCGGGATCTACCAGGTGCGCGGCGGGAAATTCAAATTTCTGGAAGCGGTAGAGTAAGGCCGCTCCGGCCCCGCGGGCCCCGCCATGACGGCCTCTGACCTCTTCCTCCAGCAGGTCTTAAACGGGCTCACCATCGGCGCGGTCTACGCCCTGATCGCGCTGGGCTACACGATGGTCTACGGGATCATCCAGCTCATCAACTTCGCCCACGGCGAGATCTTCATCACGGGCGGGTATCTGGGGCTGGCGGTCCTCGCGGCGGCGGGGATGGCCGGGGCGCGGCCGGCGGGGATCGGCGGCCTGCTCTCCCTGCTGGCGACCGCGGCGCTGGGCTGCGCCCTGCTGGGGATCGCGGTGGAGCGGGTGGCCTACCGTCCCCTGCGCGAGGCGCCCAAGCTCTCCGTCCTGATCACCGCGATCGGCGTCTCCTTCTTCCTCCAGAACGGGCTGATGCTCTGCTTTGGGGCACAGGACCGCTACGTCCCGCCGCTGGTCCCCGCGGCCCCGTGGACGGTGGGGGCGCTGAGCATCACGCCGATCCAGGCGATGATCTTCGCCGTCTCCGTGGCGGTGATGGCCGCTCTGCAGTGGGTGGTCTACGGCACGCAGCTGGGCAGGAGCATGCGGGCCGTGGCGCAGGACCCGCTGGCCGCGCGGCTGATGGGGATCCCGGTGGACCGCGTGGTCACCGCCACCTTCGCGCTGGGCTCGGCGCTGGCCGGGATCGGCGGCCTCCTCTTCGGCGGCTACTACTCCACGATCAACTTCCATGACGGGTACCTCACCGGGCTGAAGGCCTTCACCGCCGCGGTGCTCGGCGGGATCGGCAACATCCCCGGCGCCATGGTGGGGGGCCTGGTGCTGGGCCTCCTGGAAGGGCTGGCGGCCGGGTATCTCTCGTCGCAGTGGAAGAGCGTCGTCGCCTTCGCGGTGCTCGTGCTGGTCCTGCTCCTGCGGCCCCGCGGCCTGCTGGGCGAACGGGTGGCCGACCGCGCGTGAGCCGGCCGCCGCGCCGCCTCGCGGCCGCGCTTCCCTTCCTCTTATTCGCCCTCCTGCCGGTCCTGGACCCGAACCCCTACCACGCGGAGGTCCTGGCCACGGCGGCGCTGTACGCCCTGCTGGCGCTGGGGCTGAACATCATCGTCGGCTTCGCCGGGATGCTGTACCTGGGATACGCCGCCCTCTTCGCGATCGGCGCCTACACCTACGCCTTGCTGAACCTCCGCGCGGGCTGCCCGTTCTGGGTGGGGCTGCCGATCAGCGGGCTGGCGGCCGGCGCGGCGGCGGTCCTGATGGGCCTGCCGGCGATCCGGGTGCGGGGCGATTACCTGGCCATCGTCACGCTGGGGTTCGGCGAGATCGTGCGGATCGCGGTGACGAACCTCGAGCCGTGGACCGGGGGCCCGAACGGGCTGATGGGGATTGACCACCCGGCGATCGGCCCGTTCCGCTTCGGTGTCGATTCGGCGCCGTACTACTGGGCCCTGCTGGCGCTTATCGGCGCGACCGCGTGGGCCTGCGCGCGGCTGTACCGCTCCCGCGTGGGGCTGGCCTGGCGCGCGATCCGGGAGGACGAGATGGCCGGCGCCTCGCTGGGGATGGACGTGGTGGAGCTGAAGCTCGTGGCGCTGGGGCTGGGCGGGAGGGTGGCGGGGCTGGCCGGCTGTCTCTTCGCCGCGAAGCAGGGGACGGTGACCCCGGACAGCTTTGACTTCATCCTGTCGGTCATGGTGCTGGCGATGGTGATCCTCGGGGGCCTGGGCTCCGTGCCGGGCGCCATCGCCGGCGCCGCGGTGCTCAGCATTGCCCCGGAGCTCCTTCGGGAGTTCTCCAGCTACCGGATGCTCCTGTTCGGCGTCGTGATGATCCTCCTCATGCGGGTGCGGCCGCAGGGGCTGCTGGGACGTACGCAAGCTGCAGCGTCCCCGCCATCGGTATCGGGCACTGGGGACGCCCCCAAGTAGACCCGGATGACCTTCCCCAGGAAAGCATTTATGCTGAAAACGTAATATGGAAACTATCCTCAAGTTGGAAGGGCTGACCAAGCGGTTCGGCGGAGTCGTGGCGCTGGACCGCGTGGACCTCGAGGTGCCCCGCGGCGAGATCGTCAGCATCATCGGCCCCAACGGCGCCGGCAAGACCACGCTGTTCAACTGCGTGACCGGCCTTCTCCGCCCGGACGCGGGGGAGGTCCGGTTCGGCTCGATCTCCCTGGCGGGCCTGGGCCCGCACGAGGTGGCGCGCAGCGGGATCGCCCGGACCTTTCAGAACATCCGGCTCTTCACGCAGATGACCGTGCTGGAGAACGTGCTGGCCGGCACGCACGTCCGCACCAAGGCCGGCTGGCTCGACTCCCTGGCGCCGTGGAGCCGGTCCATCCGGCAGGAGGACCGCTGGGCGCTGGACCGCTCGGTCCGGCTCCTCGAGAGGCTGGGCCTGGCCGGGCTGGCGGACCGGCCGGCCGGCGAGCTCTCCTACGGCCAGCAGCGCCGGGCGGAGCTGGCCCGCGCCCTGGCCTCCGACCCGGAGATGGTGCTCCTCGACGAGCCGGCCGCCGGCCTGGCGCAGGAGGAGCGGCGGGATCTGATGGGCCTCCTCCGCGGTCTCAAGGCGCAGGGGCTGACCATCTTCCTCATCGAGCACGACATGAAGGTCGTGATGCCGGTCTCCGACCGGGTGGCGGTGCTCGACTACGGCGCCAAGATCGCCGAGGGCCCGCCGGCGCAGGTCCAGGACGACCCCAAGGTCATCGAGGCCTACCTGGGGGCGCCGGCCGCGTGAGCGAGCCGCTTCTTTCCGTCGAGGACCTGCACGTCCGGCGCGGGGCGGTGGAGGTGCTGAAGGGAGTGGATCTCCAGGTGCGGCCCGGCGAGATCGTGGCGCTGGTCGGGGCCAACGGGGCGGGGAAGAGCACCACGCTCATGGCGATCTCCGGCATCCTCAGGCCGCAGAGGGGGAGCATCCGTTTCGCGGGGGAGCCGGTGCACGGCCTGCCGGCCGAGCAGGTGGTCGCCCGCGGGATCACGCAGGTGCCGGAGGGCCGCCGGATCTTCCCGCGCCTGACCGTCCGCGAGAACCTCCTCATCGCCGCCCCTGGGCGCGGCCGAGAAGTTGTTGGCAAAGACGTTGAGCGGATGATACAACTGTTTCCGGCGCTGCGCGGCCGGCAGGGGCAGCTGGCGGGCACCCTGTCCGGCGGCGAGCAGCAGATGCTGGCGCTGGCCCGCGGCCTCATGGCGCGGCCGAAGCTTCTCATGCTGGACGAGCCCTCCCTCGGCCTGGCCCCCAAGGTGGTGACCGGGCTCTTCGAGGTGATCCGCAGGATCCATGAGACGGGGCTCGCCATCCTGCTGGTGGAGCAGAACTGCTATCAGGCGCTCCGGGTGGCCCACCGCGCGTACGTGCTGGAGACCGGCCGCGTGATCCTGGCGGGGCCGGCGCCGGAGCTGCGCGAGAATCCCTTGGTCAAGAAGGCGTACCTGGGCGGCTAAAGGAGGAACCCCATGCTGGGATGGATCCCCAAGGAGCAGAAATTCTTCGGCTTGTTCGAGCAGCAGGGGGAGCTGGTGCTGAAGGCCGGCCAGGTCCTCCACGACGCGGTGAACGACTTCCGGAACCTGGCGGAGCACGCCAAGCGGCTGGAGAGGATCGAGCACGACGCCGACCAGGTGACCCACGAGATCATGGCCAAGCTCAACAGCACCTTCATCACGCCGATCGACCGGGAGGACATCCACCGCCTGGCCGCCGCCCTGGACGACGTGATCGATTTCGTCGAGGGGGCCACGGAGCACATGATCCTCTACAAGATCCAGGAGCCCACGCCCCAGTTCAAGGCGCTGGCCGAGGTGGTCCTGAAGCAGGCCGAGGAGATCCACCGGATGATCCCGCGCCTCAAGAACCTGCGGCACGCCGACATCCTCTCCCACTGCATCGAGGTCAACCGCCTGGAGAACGAGGGGGACCGGATCGACCGCGAGGCGGTGGCCGACCTCTTCGAGAAGCGGGGAGATCCCCTGGAGGTCATGAAGTGGAGGGACCTCTACGACATGCTGGAGACGGCGACCGACAAGTGCGAGGATGTGGCGGTGGCCATCGAGGGCATCTTCCTGAAGAATGCCTGAGCTGTCCCTCGGGGTCCTCTTCGTTCTGGGCCTGGTCCTGGCCGCGGAGTTCGTCAACGGCTGGACCGACGCGCCCAACTCCATCGCGACCGTCGTCTCCACGCGGGTCCTTTCCCCCGCCCAGGCGCTGGGAGTGGCCACCCTCTTCAACATCGTGGGGGCGATGTCCGGCACCGCCGTGGCCGCCACGATCGGCAAGGGGATCGTCAGCCCCGACGTCATCAGCATCACCACGGTGGGGGCCGCCATGGTGGGGGTCGTCTGCTGGAGCTGCTTCACCTACTACTGGGGCGGGCTGCCCACCAGCGAGAGCCACGCCCTGATCGCCGGGCTCACCGGCGCCGCGCTGGCCACCGCCGGCCCGTCGGCGATCGTGCTGGCCGGCTGGAAGAAGGTCGGCATGGGGCTGCTTTTCTCCACCTTCCTCGGCTTCGGCGGGGGGCTCCTCATCATGTGGGCGATCTACCGGATCTTCGCCAAGGCGCGGCCGGCCACGGTCCGCCGGGTCTTCGGCAAGGCGCAGGTCTTCTCCGCCTGCTTCATGGCGTTCAGCCACGGCTCCAACGACGGGCAGAAGTTCATCGGCGCCTTCTCGCTGGTCCTCCTCCTCTGCGGGGCGCATACCCACTTCCACGTTCCCCTGTGGGTGGTGTTCCTCTGCGCAGGGGTCATGGGGGTGGGCACCTCGATCGGCGGCTGGAAGATCATCAAGACAATGGGCCTGAAGCTCACGAAGCTCGAGCCGGTGCAGGGCTTCGCCGCCGAGACCGCGGCGGGGCTCACCATCGAGGTCGCCTCCCGCCTGGGGATCCCCCTCTCCACCACGCACACGATCAACACGGCGATCATGGGGGTGGGCGCCACCCGGCGCTTCTCCGCGGTCCGCTGGGGAGTCACGAAGAACATCGTGCTGGCCTGGGTCCTCACCTTCCCGGTCTGCGGGTTCATCGCCTGGTCGGTGGCGAAGATCGCGCTGGTCTTCTCCCCCTAGAGCCCATGCTCCGGCGGTTGGTCTGGCTGGCGGTCCTGCTCGCGTGCGCGGCGGCGCTGGCCGCGTTCACGGCGCTGCGCTCCTACCGGGCCTTCACCCGCGAGGAGCTCGTGGCGGCTGTCCGCTGCGAGCCGGCCGCGGCCGTCACCGGATACCGGTTCCACCTCAAGCTGCGCCAGGTGCGGGGCGGGGAGGAGGGGCCGGAGCAGAGCTTCCCCATGCACGGAGAGCAGTGGACGGTCGGCGGGGAGATCCTCAAATGGTCGCCCCTACTGACCTCTCTAGGCGCCAGGCCATGCCACAAGCTGACCCGCGTTTCCTCGCGCTACCTGGCGGCGCGGCAGGAGGCGCGCGGGCCCCGCTCCGCCTATGACCTCAACGGCGGGAGCGCCTGGCTCTGGCGCTGGCTGCATCGCTTCGGGGCGTCCCTGCCCCTGGTGGACGCGGTCTATGGGAACGCCGTCTACACCGATGCCCGCCCCGGAGCCCGCTGGGGCGTCTACGTGACCCATTCCGGCTACCTGATCCGCCCGCTTCCGGCGGAGCCGGTTTGACGCTCTCCGCAAGTTCTTCTATAATAGTAAGTTCCTGATGATTCCCCGCTACACACCCTCGCGCATGGGACGGGTCTGGGCGCCGGAGGCGCGCTTCCACAAGATGCTGGAAGTGGAGCTTCTCGCGTGTGAGGCCCTCTCTAAACTGGGGCGCATCCCCTCCGCAGCCGTCCGCCGGATCCGCGCCAAGGCCCGCCTGAGCGTCGAAGGGATCGATCGGCGCGAGGGGAAGACCAAGCACGACGTGGTCGCCTTCCTCGGCGAGCTGGCCTCCCAGCGAGGGACGGATGCCCAGTACCTCCATTTGGGGCTGACCTCCAGCGACGTGCTGGACACCGCCACGGCGGTCCAGCTGGCCGAGACGTGCGATATCCTCTTGGAAGACCTGGCCAAACTGCGGGCGATCGTCCGCGCGCAGGCGAAGAAGCACCGGGAGACGGTCTGCATCGGCCGGACCCACGGCGTGCACGCCGAGCCGACCACCTGGGGGCTGAAGCTCGCCGTTTTCTATGCGGAGCTGGGCCGCGCGGAGAGCCTCCTGCGCCTGGCCAAGGAGCAGGTGGCGGTGGGCAAGGTTTCCGGCGCCGTCGGCACCTACGCGCACCTTCCCCCTCAGGTGGAGCGGTACATCTGCCGCAAGCTCGGGATCACGCCGGCCCCCATCTCCACGCAGGTCATCCCGCGCGACGGCTACGCCGCCTTCGTCTGCCGGCTGGCGATCATCGGCGGGATGCTGGAGCGGTTCGCCACGGAGATCCGCCACCTCCAGCGCACCGAGGTGCTGGAAGCGGAGGAGCCGTTCGAGGAGGGGCAGACCGGCTCCTCGGCGATGCCGCACAAGCGCAACCCGGTCTCCTGCGAGCGGGTGACCGGCATGGCGCGGCTCCTGCGCGGGTACGCCGCCGTGTCGCTGGAGAACATCGCCCTCTGGCACGAGCGGGACATCTCCCACTCCAGCGCGGAGCGGGTGATCCTGCCGGACGCCGCCAGCTCGCTGGACTTCATGCTCCTGGAGACGGCGCGGATCCTGAAGGGCCTGCGGGTCTACCCGGCCCGGATGCGGAAGAACGTCCAGCTCACACGCGGGCTTATCTTCTCGGAATCGGTGCTGCTGGCGCTGATGCGGACCGGGCTGGCCCGGCCGGCGGCGTACAAGATCGTCCAGCGCAGCGCCCTGGCCGCCTGGCAGGGCGGCGAGGATTTCTTCACCCGCCTGCGGCGGGACCCGGAGGTGCGCCGGCGCCTGACGGAAACCCAGCTCAAAAGCTGTTTTGACCTCCAGAAGCACCTCCGGCACGTCGGCGTGATCTTCCGGCGGCTCGGTCTTTAAGGAACGCTCACGATGGCTCAGACGAAAACGGGGACGGATACTCTCTGGCGCTTCTGCGTCCGCCTGCGCGAAGGGTTCCTCGACGCGGAGGCGGAGGGCCTGAAGCACGACATCGCGGACCTCGGAGTGGAAGGAGTCGAGGAGGTCCGGGCCGCGCGGGTCTATTATCTGCGGGGGGCCCTTTCACCGGAGGAGCTCAAGCGAATCGGCGAGGGGCTGCTGGCCGACCCGATCACCGAGGAGTACGAGCTCAACCCGATCAGCCTCGCCGCTGACTCGCCGCCGGCCGCCCTGGTCACCCCGTACCAGGTACCGAAGGCGCTTTCGGTACCTGGTACCGAAAGCCGTTTTGGTGCCAGGTACAACGTCGAGGTGGCGTACCGGCCCGGGGTGCGCGACCCGGTGGAGGATTCCCTGAAGAAGGGGGCGCTGGATCTGGGGATCTCGTCGGTCGAGCAGGTCCACACCGCGAAGGAGTACCTCCTCTCCGGCCCGGTCACCCCGCGGGGCCTGGAGAGGATCACCGAGAAGCTGCTCGTCAACGCCACGATCCAGCAGGCGCTGACGCCGGAGACGCGGGCCAAGCTGTTCCAGCCGCCCGCCGCCGGCGCCATCCCCATCGACACCGTGCACCTCCTGCAGGCCAGCGACACGGTGCTCCAGCGGGTCTCGCTGGACTGCCAGCTCTCCCTGAACCTCGAGGAGATGCGGGCGATCCAGTCCTACTTCCGCAAGGAGGGTCGGGAGCCGGCCCTGATCGAGCTGGAGACCCTGGCGCAGACCTGGTCCGAGCACTGCAAGCACAAGACCCTGCGCGGCACGGTCACCTACACCGAGGAGTTGGGCGGGAAGACTCAGAAGCGGGTGATCCAGAACCTGCTCAAGGAGACGATCATGAAGGCCACGAAGGAGCTGGACAAGCCGTGGTGCGTCTCCGTCTTCGAGGACAACTCCGGGGTGATCGCGTTCGACGACGACTACCATGTGTGCTTCAAGGTGGAGACGCACAACCACCCGTCGGCGCTGGAGCCGTTCGGCGGCGCCTCCACCGGCGTGGGCGGCGTGATCCGCGACATCCTGGGCACGGGGCTGGGGGCCAAGCCGGTCGCGTCCACCGATGTCTTCTGCTTCGCGCGGCCGGACTACCCGGCCGAGGAGGTCCCGCCGGGCTCCCTGCACCCGCGCCGGGTGATCCAGGGGGTGGTCTCCGGCGTCCGGGACTACGGCAACAAGATGGGGATCCCCACGGTGAATGGGGCGGTCCTGTTCGACGACCGGTTCGTGGGGAACCCCCTGGTCTACTGCGGCAATGTGGGTCTCATCCCGGCCGACAAGGTGAAGAAGAAGGTGGAGCCGGGGATGGCGGCGGTGGTGGCCGGCGGCCGCACCGGGCGCGACGGCGTGCACGGGGCCACCTTCTCCTCGCTCACCCTGACGCCGGAGTCGGAGGTGCTCTCCTCCACGGCGGTGCAGATCGGTGACCCGATCACCGAGAAAAAGTTGGCCGACGCCCTGCTGGAGGCCCGGGACCTGGGGCTGTTCAGCGCGGTCACCGACTGCGGGGCGGGCGGGCTCTCCAGCGCGGTCGGCGAGATGGGGGGCGGGTGCGGGGCGCGGGTGGACCTGGAGAAGGTCCCCCTGAAATACGCCGGGCTCACCCCGGCGGAGATCTGGATCTCCGAGTCGCAGGAGCGGATGGTGCTGGCGGTGCCCCGGGAGAATGTGGCGGGGCTCCTGGAGCTGTTCCGCCGGCGGCAGGTGGAGGCCGTGGAGATCGGCGAGTTCACCGGCGCCGGCCGGCTGGAGCTCCTCTACAAGGGCGCGCGGGTCGGGGAGCTGGCGATGGAGTTCCTCCACGAGGGGATGCCGCAGATCCCGCGCCCGGCGCGGTGGGCCGCGCCCTCCTTCCCGGAGCCGCGCCTGCCGGAGCCGGCTGACCTCGCGAAGACGCTGATGCAGCTCCTCGGGAGCTGGGACACCTGCAGCAAGGAGTGGATCATCCGGCAGTACGACCACGAGGTGCAGGGGGGCTCGGTGCTGAAGCCGATCGCCGGGGGCCAGGGGCCCTCCGACGCGGCGGTGGTCCGGCCCCGGCTGGATTCGGCGCGGGGGATCGTGCTGGCCAACGGGATCAACTTCCGCTACGGCGACCTGGACCCTTACGGGATGGCAGCGCTGGCGATCGACGAGGCGGCCCGGCAGGTGGTGGCGGTCGGCGGGACGCTGGACCACCTGGCCATACTGGATAACTTCTGCTGGGGCGACCCCACGCGCGTGGAGGTGCTGGGCTCGCTGGTGCGGGCGGCGCTGGGCTGCTACGACGCGGCGAAGGCGTACGGCACCCCGTTCATCTCGGGCAAGGACTCCCTGCACAACGAGTACCGCCTGGGCGAGAAGACGATCCAGATCCCCGGCACCCTGCTGATCTCGGCGATCGGGGTCATCCCGGACACGGCCCGCGTCATCTCGATGGATGCCAAGCGTGCCGGCAACTTCCTCTACATCGCGGGGCTGACCAAGCGGGAGCTGGGCGGCTCCAGCTACCACGCCCTGCACGGCGCCGAGGGCGGGGCGGTGCCGCGGGTGGACCTGGAGGGCGCGCCGCGCCTCCTGCGGAAGGTCAGCCGGGCGATCGGCGCAGGCCTGGCGGTTTCGGCGCACGACTGCTCGGAAGGGGGGCTCGCCGTGGCCGCCGCCGAGATGGCGTTCGCCGGCGGGCTGGGCCTGACCCTCGACCTCCGCGCCGTTCCCGTCGCTAAGGTGCCAGGTCGACCCGACCCCTTAACGGATGCGGAGGCGCTGTTCTCGGAGTCGGCGACGCGGCTGCTGCTCGAGGTGCCCCCGGCCAAGGCGGAGGAGTTCGAGAAGGGGATGGCCGGCTACCCGGCGGCGAGGATCGGGCGGTTCGAGCAGGAGCCGGTCCTGCGCGTGATGGGGCTCTCGGGCAAGCCGGTGATCGAGGCGGCGGTGCAGGCCCTGCGCGAGGCGTGGGAAGCGCCGTTCAAAGGATGGTGAGACGACGCGAGCCCTTACCAGCGGAGGTTGTGTGCCTCCCGGCTTCGTGGCCATGCCCGGACTGGCCTGTCGTCTCACCACCTCGGAGGGGGGAAACCACTGCCTGGTTTCCCCCTCCGGGTGGGGGGAAGCCGCGAGCTTCTGTCCGCACGCCCATCCGGCAAAAGCAAATGGCGCTGTTGGGGGAGAT
>CAYJUA010000036.1:0-13120 GCA_964373295.1 uncultured Planctomycetia bacterium | reverse complement strand
GTCGCTCAGGTTGTCCCGGACGGTGCGCAGGACCAGGCTGTACTCCTCGTGGATCAGGGACGGCACGGGCGCCTGCACGGAGCGGGCCTTGATCCGCTTCCAGAGGTTCACCAGGAAGCGCAGGTCCCGGGCCAGCTGATGGCGGTTCGCCCCGCCGGCCGCCGTGCGGATGATGAGCCCGATGTCCGTCGGGGGGCGCAGCTCCTTGACCAGCGCCCTCAGGCGGTCCCGCTCCTTTGGCTCATCGATCCGTTTCGAGAGCCCGAAGGTGGCGTCCATCGGCATCAGCACCATGAAGTGCCCGGGCAGGGTGAGGTGGGTGGTGAGCCGCGGCCCCTTGGTGCCCAGCGGCTCCTTGATCACCTGCACGAGGACATCCTGCCCCGCCCGCACCAGGTCCTGGATCCGCGGCTGCTGGCCGCCGGCCAGGGGGGCCGGTTGGTCCCTCTGATCCTCCAGGGCGACCGTCTCCTCCACCTCGGGGGTGGGCCCGACGATGTCGGTGAGGTACAGGAAGCCGTTCTTCCCGATCCCCAGGTCCACGAAGGCCGCCCGGATGCCGGGCACGATGGAGGCCACCCGCCCCTTGTAGACATTGCCCAGGAGGGGCGCGGGCGAGGAACGCTCCACGTAGAGCTCGTCGAACGCGCCGTCGACGAGCGCGGCGACCCGGGTCTCCATCGGCTCCACGTTGATGAAGAACTCCTTGGCTACCTTTCCTCGATCTGCGTGATCCTCCTCTTGATCTCTCCGAGCTCGCGGAGAATCTGCTGGTGCTCCTCGTGCAGGGCCGTCAGCCCGCTCTCGATCAGCTCCTGCGTGTCCCATTCGATGCTGCCCTTCCGGAACCGCTGCAGGTCCACCGCCCGGCTGAAAGCGTCTTCCTCCCCGCCGTCGTCCGCGGCGCCACCGCGGGCGGCGGGAGCGCTGCGGCTGTACTCCGCCTGCGCCGTGTCCGCCGCCGCCAGGGCCAGCAGGCTCAGGGCCGCCGCCGCCGTCCGTCTCCAAGCTCTCATCGAAATCGCTCCTTTCCATGTCAGTACCTCATAAGAGGACCACGGTGGCCAACGCCAGGTAGGCCGTAGTCGCGATCAAGTCCGTTGACGTCGTGATCAAAGGTCCCGTGGCGGTGGCCGGGTCGATCCCGATGCGCTCGAAGATGAACGGCTCCACCGCGCCGATCGTGGCGGCCACCGTCATCGAGGTCACCATCCCGAGCGAAACCACCATCCCAAACTGCCATGTCAATTCCTTCCCGTACAAGAGGTAGGCGACCCCCCCCACCACCAGCCCGTAGCTGACCCCCAGTAGGAGTCCCACGGTGAACTCCCGCACCATCACCTTGCACCATTCCTTCATCTGGATGTGGCCCATGGCCAGGCTGCGCACGATGACGGTCGCCGACTGGGCCCCCACGTTGCCCCCCATGGCGGCGATGAGCGGCATGAAGGCGACCAGGGCCACCACCTCCCGGATCGTCCCCTCGAACCGCTTCACCACGATGGAGACCAGGACCCCCCCCGCGATCGAGGCCACCAGCCAGGGGAGGCGCAGCCGCACGATGCGCAGGATGTTCCGGGCGGTGAACTCTTCCGGCACGGTCCCGGCCATCTTGGCGATGTCCTCGCTGGCCTCTTTCTGCACGATGTCCAGCACATCGTCGATCAGGAGGACCCCCAGCAGCCTCTCCTCCGCGTCCACCACCGGGGCGGAGAGGAGGTTGTACTTGGCGACAAGCTGGGCCGCCTCCTCCTGGTCGGCTGCGGCCTGCACGGCGATCATGTGCGCCGGGGTCATGAGCTCTTTCACGCGGCTGTCGTGCGGCGCCGCGACCAGGGTCTGCAGGGGCACAACCCCGGCCAGCCGCCCGCCGCCGGGACCCACGTACAGGTTGGAGAGGATCCCCTGCTCGTGGAGGTGGGTCCGGCTCACCGCCCGCAGGAGCTCCAACGCCTGCGATGCGGTCATGCTCTCCTTCAGGCGGATCACCTCGGTGTGCATCAGCGAGCCCGCGGTGTTGCGCGGATAGGCCTGCGTCTGCTCGATCCGCTCCACCGCCTCCTGCCGCTTGACCAGGTTGGAGAGCCGCTTGATGACCCGCGGGGGGAGCTTCCGCAAGAGGTGGGCCACCTCGCCCGGAGGGAGCTCCTGCACCATCTGGTTCGTCGCCTCCGAGCTCATCTCGTTGAGCAGGGAGACCTGGTCGGCCATGTCCAGCTCCTCGAACACCACCACCGCCCGGCGAGTGCTGAGGAGCTGGAAGAGGGCCTTCTGCTCCTCGCGGGAGAGCTCCTGCCACCCCTCGGCCAGGTCCACCGGGTTGATCTCCCGGAGGACGCTCTTCAGGGTGGCTGTGTCCTTCTCCGCGAGGAGCTGTTTGATCTCCGGAAGGAAGAGGGCGTATGCCTTGACCGTTTTGACCATGGCCGGATCTCCGGCGGAGCGCCTGGGGTGGCTGTTGCCTCGCGGCTACGGTTTCCGGTACACGACCCCGCGGTTGCCCGGCGCGGAGGCGGCCGGCGGCTCCGCCGGCGCGTCGGTGGGGACCCCCCGGCGTCCCCGCCGCACGGGCTTGCGCAGGTACCGCTCCCGGAAGAACTCCTCGTACTGCCGGCGCAGGCGCTCCGTCTCCTCGCCGGTCAGCGCGCGGGGCTCCACGATCTTGGCCGTGATGAAGATCAGCAGGTCCACTTTCGAGACGTCGGTGGTGGACCGCGAGAACAACGGCCCCAGGAACGGCAGGGAGCCCAGGAAGGGGATCCCCACGCGGGACTTGGACTTGACGTCCTTGAGCAGGCCGCCGATCACGATCGTCTCGCCGTGCTCCGCGACGATCTGCGTCTCCGCCTCCCGGACGTCCAGGATCGGGTACGCGTTGCTGCCCACCGTCCCCGTGCGGGCGGAGACGACCGGGTGGATGATCATGTCGATGTGCTGCTTCCCGCTGACCTGGGGCACCACGAACAGCTCGATCCCGATGTCCTGGTAGTAATCCAGCGTGGTGGTGGTGGTGGTCGTCGACGTCCCCGAGACCTGGGTGTTGAGGATCGGGTACTTCTCGCCGATCATGATCCTCGCCTCCTGCCCGGACAGGGTGAGCACGGACGGCGCCGAGAGGGTGTTGGTGCGAACGTCCTCCTCCAGGGCCCGGATCAGCAGCTCCAGTTGGGTCCCCGCCAGCTTCCGGAGCAGCAGCTGCAGCCCGGTGTTGGCCGCCGTGAGCCCCGTCGTCTCCGGGACGAAGATCGACGGCGCCACGAACTGGTTCAGCGCCGAGGCGCCGAAGTTGGAGATGTCGGCCTGGCCCTCCCGCTCCATGAGCGACTGCTGGCTGAAGGTGCGCGCCCCGGAGGCGAAACCCGTGGTGCTGCTGGTGCTGGTGGAGCCGGTCCCGGTCCCCAGCTCGAGGCCCAGGTCCCGGAGGAGGTCGCGGTTGACCTCCATCACCCGGGTCTCGATGAGGATCTGCTGGGGCATCACGTCGATCGCGTCGAGTATCTTCTGGATGTGCTCGAGCGTGGTGGGGGTGTCGGTCACCGCGATCGCCTTCGAGCGGGCGTTCTCCCTCTCCCGGCGCTTCCGCTCCTCCGCCTCGCCCCCGCCGGCCTGGGCGGCGCCGAAATCCCACCCCTTCTGCCCCGTCATCTCGAGGACCGAGATCTTCCCCTGCGGGGTGAGCTGCGGCTCCAGGAACTGCTTGATGTCGGCCGCGTCGAGGAATTTGAGCTGGATCACCTTCGTGGTGACCGGCTCGATCTCCACAAGCGCGCGCACCGCCTCCCGGCGGGCCTTGAGCTCATCCAGCGTGGAGACGAGGATCACGTTCTCTTGCTTGTCGTACGCGAGCCCCGTCATGCTGACGATCGTGCCCAGCGCCTGCTCCCAGGTGACCCCCTCCAGGTGAAGCGTCACCTCCCCAACCACCCTGGGGGTGGTGACGATGTTGATGCCGGCCTTCCGGGCCAGCGCCTGGAGGACGGTCTGGACCTCCGCCTGGCGGAAGTCCAGCGAGATCAGGGTGGAGGATTCCTCGATCGCCGGGGGCTGCTCCTGCGCCCAGAGCGCCGGAGAACCCTGGGCGCCGAGGGCGGTCACGCAGAGAACAAGGACAAAGCGATTCATGGGGTTGTCGTCTCCTCCGTGGATGCTTCTGGATCGGGTTGCGGTTCCTGGACGGTCAGGCGGTGGCTTTGGCCTTCCACCGACACGGTGACGCTGTCCGGCTCGATCCTCACGACCCGGACGCCCTCCAGCTCTTCCTGCTCGCGGACGACCTGGCCGTTGATCACAGCATAGGACTCGGCCTTCGGGTCAAAGAGGATCCCCTGCAGGAGCAGGTTCCCCAGCCCCGGGGATCCCTCCTCATCCTCCACGCCCGGCGGATGGATGCGCCGGCCCTCGGAATCCAGCAGGGGGATGAACGGGTCGCGCCTGCCTTTCGCCTGGTACTCGGCCCCCACGGGCGTGAGGCCCCACCCGGCCGCCAGCAGCCCGGCCGCAACCCCCATGCAGAGAAACCGCATTCCTCTGGAGAGGGGGGCATGTTGGGGGGAGTGGGAAACTCCCCCCAACGGCACCGAACGAGTAGCACGCTGAAACCGGCGGGCTTCGTTCATGATCCCCCTCCCGAGGCAGGAGCCAGGTAGGCCTGCAGGGTGAGCACAATCCGGTGATTCCACACATCCTGGTCGTCGGCCGCGATCTCCATCTCCTGCACGCGTACCAGGTGCTCCGAGCTCTCCAGCGAGTCCAGGAACGCCCCGAGCTGATGGTAGGCGGCGGAAACCTCCATCCCGATCGGCACCTCGATGTAGCCGCTGGGGCCCGGGGCCAGATCCTTCAGCTCCACCTTGGGCTTCAGGGAGGACGGCCGCATGCGGCTGGCACGGGCCGCCTGCGCGATGTGCTCCAGGATCTCCGGGAGCTGCTCCCGGGGGGGGACCGCGGTCGGGGGAATCGCCACCTGGCCCTGGAGCATCTGCCTGTTCTGTTCTACCACGGGAAGCTGGGCGAGAAGCTGCCGGGTCTCTTCTACCTGCTGCTCCAGGGACCGCAGCTCGGCTCCCTGCTGGGCCCAGCGGTTCCACTGCGGGAGGAACAGGAAGTTCAGCCAGACGACCAAGCCCACGATCCCCAAGATGCCGTAGAGGATCTGCTTCTGCTTCTCCGGGGTGAGCGCCGCGGCGGCCATAGCTATCCGGATGGGGTCAGCAGGATGGAGAAGTCGACGACCTCCTGCTTCTCGATCTGGCTGTGCTCCACCGACTGCAGATCCACCGCCTTGAACCATTTCCCGAACTCCGGCTGCTCCTTGAGGCGCTGAAGGAATTTGCTGACCGCCGCCCCGGTCTCACCGGAGCCGGCCACCAGGGCCGACCCCTCCAGCCGGACCGGCTGTCCCGGGTTGACCTTCAGCTCCGTGAACCAGACCTCGGAGACCACGGCGTCGGAGAGGAGGTTCAGCCGCGGCGCCCACCGGCCCTCCAGCGCCTTGGCCTGCTGCAGCACGCCGGCCTGCCCTTGCAGGAGCTGGAACTGCATCCGGTTCTGCTCCAGCCCCGCCCTCTGCGGCTGGAGCTCTTGCCACTCCTGCCGGAGCCGGTCCAGGCGGCGGCCGTTCCAGGCATTCCCGGCGAAGAGCCCCACCGTGACCAGCGCAACCAGGCCCCCCGCCCCGATCCCGATCTGCCGCCATGGGATGGCTGTCTTTGGGCCGGCCGCGGCCTTGCGGGCCTCAGGCGGAAGGAGGTTGACCCGGATCATCCCGCTGCCCCACGGGCCGCCAGGCCAACGGCCACGCTGAAGGAGACCGCTTCCTGGCCGGCCAGCGCCACGCCCTCCGATGAGCCCAGCCCTGGGCCCATTGTCCACAGCTCGGTCGGCAGCCCGCTGGCCTCCTGAACCCATTCCCTGAAGCCGGCCAGCTGGGCGGACCCTCCGCTGAGCACCAGGCGTTCCACCCGCGTCCCGTACTGGTTCTCGAAGAAGTCAAACGAGGTTCTGCACCGGTTGAGCCAATCGTCCCAGGCCGGCTGCAGGGCCGCGCGTACCTCCTGCTGCCGCGCGTCGGGCTGGAGCTTCAGCCGCTCCGCCTCGGCGGCGTCCACCTTGAGCCCCTCGGCGACCGCCTGGGTGAAAGCGGCGCCTCCCATCGGGATCTCCCGCGCGAACTGGAGCTTGGTCCCCCGCACGAAATCCAGCAGGGTGGCCCGGCTCCCGATGTGGATCAGCCCAGCCACTGCGCCCTCGGCTCCACCGCGGCCCGCCTCCCACGCGTTGGCCAACGCCAGCGTATCCAGGTCCACGGCCCGCGGGTGGAACCCCGCCTGCGTCACCAGCTCCATGTGCTCGGTGACCGTCTCCTTCCGGGCGGCGGCCAGGAGGATCTCCATCTGGCCGTCCGGCTGCTCCCCCAGGATGGCGAAATCCAGGTAGATCCCTTCCAGCTTGAACGGGATATGCTTCTCGGCTTCGAAGGCGAGCGCCCCGCGGAGCTCCTGCGGGGTCATCTTGGGGAACAGGATCGCCCGGACCACGGTGCCGGGGCCGCTCACGGCGGTGACGATCTCGGCGTCGCGAGGGGGGTTGATCTTCTCGAAGAGCTCCCGGACCGCCTGGGCCAGCTGCGCCCTGTCGGCCCCTGGGGGAACTGACGCAAGGACGAAACGCTCGAGCCGGATGCCGCTGGAAGATCGGCTCAGGAGCACGGCCTTGAGGGACGCGGAGCCGATGTCGAGCCCGAGGCAACTGCCGGCCGCGGGTTTCTTGAGGAGCTTGGCAAGGGCCGGCCACCGGCCCGCCCATTGCGTCAACTGTGGAGGAAGAGCTGTGGGCATTACGAGATTCTACCGCAGAACAAAAGAAAACCCAAGCGGGCTTGCGGGAAGAGCTTGGGGACTGTTACGCGCCCGGCTCGGTCCAGGAAAGGACCTGCACCTGATTGCCCTGCCCGCCTCCCCCGCCATCCTGAAGCGCTTCGTCGTACCACATCGCCACCGAGCCGTTGCCGACCAGGGTCCTGCCCACCACCTGGCCGAACATCTCGTTGTTCCCGTTGAGTTGAATCTCCGATTCCGGCGCGTAGATCGAGCCGTAAAAATCACTCGCGCCATTCAGGCTGATCTGGGCATTCCCGACAACCTTGATCTTCAAATTCGTCGGCTTATTCAGCGCCGTGACCAGGCCGTTTCCGTTGAGGTCAAAATCTTCCACCACGAGGGTCGCCGGCCCCTCAAAGACCAGTCTTCCCCCGCCGTTGATCGTGACGCTGCGGTAGCGGTGCACCCCGCCCGGCAGGGTCACCGTCTGGTTCCCGTTGATCCGCAGGTCCTGGCCTCCGGCCGGCTCACCCACGGGAGCCATGGGGTAGAGCCGGTTCCCCGGCCCCACCCGGCCCGTGACGCGAGCGGACCCCGTGATCCGAATGGCGCTGGGAGGGGCTCCGGGACCCGAAAGGACATCTCCGAACACATCCACCGATCCGTTGATCCGGACCGCATCCACCGCAATGGAGTTCGTCCCGATCATTCCCCGGTTCGTCGCCCGGAACCCGGCCATTCTCGAGTCGTAGCTGTCCACGCGGACGCTCCCGTTCAGATTAACTTCGACGTCTCCGTAGAGCCCCGGAGGGAGGCCAACGCTGGGAGTCACCTGGATGATCGACTCGACGATGCGGGAGGTGGTCCCGCCGGCCGCCAGGGTGGTGTTGCCCTGCGCCGTGACCCTCTGCCGGTTGGCGCCGAGGACCTGCACCGCGATCGTGTAGTTCCCCTGCCCGCCAGCCGTCCCCTGCCCGCCGTTCCAGCCGGCATTGTTCCTGAACTGGACGATCGCCTGGTCCACGCCCGCCTCCGCCTGGAACATGGCCTGCAGGGAGGCCTGCGCCCGCTGGGAGGCCCGGACGTCAGCCAGGGCGTGGGCCATCATGGCGGAGCAGTGCACCAGCGCCAGGGCCAGGATCCCATACACCGTGACCAGGAAGAACCCGCCCTCCCCGCCCTGCCGCCTCACGACAGATCCCTCCAGGAGACCAGCTGCACGTCCGCGTTGAGGCCCATCGCTTCGATGGCCGCCATGTAGCCGGCGCTGTAGGTCAGCGTGGCGCTGCCGTTGAGGCGGGCCTCGTTGCCCGCCCAGACCCCACCGTTCACGTTCAGCCCGTTGCCGCCGCCGTTGACGCGGAAGTTCCCCGTCGTGTAGATCGCGCCGGCCACCTGGCCGTTGCCGTTGAGGGTGGTGTCCTCCGCGGCCGACGGGTTCGTGAGGACGTCTCCCACCACCACGAAAAACCCCCCGATCGTCCCGATGTTGCCGTTGAGCACCAGGTCCGTCGTGATGTAGTTGACGTTGGGGACCCCCGTGGTGGGGTCGTTGGGGTCCGTCGGGGGCGTGTACCAGAAGGAATCCGGGAAGACCCCCGGACCGCCCGAGAGCCGGGCCGCGTCGTAGACGTTTCCCTGCGCCTGGGCAATCGCGTGGAGCTGGTCGAAGCTCAGCTTGGGGAGGGGATTCGCCGCAGGGTTGTAGGTCACCGTCCCGGTGACGCCGGAGGTGCTGCCGGGAGGAGTCGTGTCCCCGTGCACGACGTCCCCATCAGCCACGTAGGCGTTGCCGTTCAAGTCTAGGTTCTGCGCGACCCAGATCACGTTGTCGTAAAAACCCTCCGGGATCTGCCGGATCACGATCGCCTCCAGGATCTTGCTCACCGGCGTTGCCAGGAGGGTGCTCTGCCCCCAGGAGGTCAGCTGGCGGCGGTTGGCATCCTGGGCCTGGACGGTCACCGTGTAGGTCCCGTTGCCGCCTCCCGCTGCGTTGGTGAACCCGGTGGTCCACGCGAAATTCTGCCGGAGCTGCTCGATCGCCTGGTCAATCCCCCCTTCCGCCAGGTACCAGGCCTGCAGGTCCGCCTGGGACCGCTGAGAGGAGCGGATGTCGGCCAGGGCGTGTACCGCCAGCGCCCCGCTGAGAAGCATCAGCACGGTGAGGACCAGATACACCGAGATCAGCAGCATTCCCTTTTCGCTCGCTCGTTTTTTCATCGATCGCGCCCTTTCGCTGCGCATGCTTCAGTTCCTCAGCCGGACCCGGGTGGTGACGTTCGCCTGCTGGATGAACCCGCCCAGGTTGGCCCCCCTCTGGACCTGGAAGTTCACCTCCACGATGGAGGGGTTGGCCACCGTCCTGCGGAACCGCAGGAGGGTGACCCGATGCGCCAGGACCTGGGTGTTGCCGTTCTGGATCCTCTGCGCCTGCTGGTTGTCCACCCCGCCCAGGAGGTACTGGATGGGGTTGGACCACTCCAGGACGCCGGCGCCGTTCAGCACGGTCCCGTTGGCGTCCAAATCCTGCGGGATCCGGAAGCTGAGGTTGTTGTACCAGTTGCCGTCCGCCGGGATGTTGAGCTGGGCCCCCTGCGTCTGGGCCAGGTCCCGGCTCATCAGGTTAATCCCCCTTCTCAACTCGTAGGAGATCGTCATCGTGTTCTGGGTCACCTGGAACGAGCGCTGCCCCACCCGCAGCACCGCCGCCAGCACCCCCACCATGGCCACCATCACCACGCTGGCGATGAGCAGCTCCGTCAGACTGAACCCCCCCTGTAACTCCACGCGAGCTGTATCGGCCCCCTCCATCGGTATCGGGTACTGGGTACCGCGTAAAGACAAACGCCCCTTGCTCGTCATCGCCGGGTCACCAAGGTATCCAGGGCGGCCGCCCTCTGCCTCCCGAACTCATCCCAGGTCACCTGCACCGTGACCGACAGAGGGTCGGCCGCCGGGTTGGCGTAGGTCACCGCCACCTGCTCGTTCCGGAGGCCGGTCAGGCCGTTGGCGGGGCCCAGGTTCTGCCCGGCCGGGAAGACACCCGTCACGCCCGTCGCTCCGGTCAACCCGCCGGTCTGCGCCGTGTCCCGGATCGCCTCCATGAGAATCTTCGCGTCGTTCATCGCCTGCGTGAGGTTCCGGCTCTGCTCGTTGAGCCGGGCCGTGCTGGCGTAGAAACCCATCAGCCAGACCGAGGCGACCGCGAAGATCAGCATGGCGAACATCACCTCCATCAGCGAAAACCCCTTCCGAGCCCCCATCGGATCCTCCTCACTCCACCGGAACATCGTTCGGGCCGGCCGGCGCGCCGTGCCGGACCCTTAAAACCCCGCTCTGATCCAGAAAAAAGAAGCGGCTCCCGCTCACTCCGGGGTTGAGCGGCCGCGCGTCCAGCGTGTAGTGGTCCGCGTCCACCCGGGTGTAGGTGAACTGGTACCCCTGCTTGACCCCGGCACCCAAATGAGAATCGATGTAGGAGGGGACCTCGGTGGCCAGGGTGTTCAAGCTGTCCGGGAAGGTGTGCGGCAGGGCGCGGGCGTAGAAATTCTGGCAGCCCTTCCCGATCGTCTGGCAGGAGCCGATCACCACGGTCTCCGCCGCGTTCATCCTCCCCCGCAGGAGGTTCGGGATGGCCAATGCGCACAGGGTGGCCATGATCCCCATGGCCACCATGAGCTCCGGGATCGTGAATCCCCTTGTGCCCTTCCGCGTCCCCTTCATCCTCTTCCAGCTCCCAAGCGAATGGGGGCGGCAACCCCTGGTGGGCCGCCGCCCCCACAGCTCTGGTTCGCCTTCAGAACCGACGTTATTCCAAAGGCACGCTGCCGACGTTGGCAGGCGCCACCGGGGCGACCCGGATCACACCGCTCTGGTCCACGAAGAACCCGCGGGTTCCCGTGGTGCTCGGTGTGACGGGGTTGGCCAGCAGCGTGTACGTGTCGTACGCGTTGAAGGCCACCCCGTTGATGGTCACCACCCGGACCGGGCCGGCCGTGTACGTGAACGTGTACCCCTGGCGCGTCCCGCCGGCCAGCACCGCGTCAATGTACGGCGGCAACGTGTTGGCCAATCCCGCCAGGCCCGCCACCGGCGTAGCGCCGGAAACCACACCGGCACCCGGATAGGTGGTCGGAGCCTGGTTCGCCCGGAACGATTCCAGCGAGTTTACCAGCGTCTTCATGTTGCCGATTGCCGCGGTCTCATTGGCGTTGTGCCGAGCGCGCAGCAGGTTCGGTATGGCGATCGCGGCGATCAACGCGATGATCGCAACGACGATCATGATCTCTACGAGCGTGAAACCCTTGGACTTCCGGAAAATATTCATGGAATGCTGTCCTCCTGTTTACATTCTTATCCTATACGCAATTTACACAACCTACTCTACTATAATGACTTGCACACTATCCCGCTTCCACTCCAAAGTATAATGATGCCCACCCCCGAATTCAAGGGCACTCGTGCATTAATGCACAAGGGACGACATCTGGAAGATCGGCAGAAAGATGGCGGCCACGATGGAGCCGATCACCACCCCCAGCACCCCGATGATGATCGGCTCGATGGCGCTGGTGAGACCCGCCACCGCCGCGTCCACTTGGTCCTCGTAGAAGTTGGCGATCTTGCCCAGCATGTCATCCAGCCGGCCGGTCTGCTCCCCCACCGCGATCATCCGGACCACCATGGGCGGGAAGACCCCGCTGGAGGCCAGAGGCGTGGCGATGTTCTCCCCTTCCTTAATGGAGGCCTTCACCTGGAGGATCGCGTCCGAGACCACCCGGTTCCCTGCGGTCTCCGCAACGATCTCCAGCGCCTGGAGGATCTGCACCCCGGAGCGGACGAGGGTCGCCAGGGTCTGCGAGAACTTGGCGATGGCGACCTTGCGCACGATGGGGCCCATCAGGGGCAGCCGCAGCATCGTCTTGTCAAACCAGAGCCTCCCCTTCCGGCTCTTCAGGACCCCGCGCCGGAACGCGAAGATGCCCAGGACGATCCCCACGGCGCCCAGGAGGAAATAGTTGCGCAGGAAGTCGCTGACGGCCAGGAGGATCTGCGTGGGCAGGGGAAGCGCCGACCCCAGCGTGGCGAAGATCTCTTTGAAGGCCGGGACCACGGTGACCAGCAGGACGAGGGTGATGAGGCCGGCCATGGAGACCACAACGGTCGGGTAGACCATGGCGGTCTTGACCTTACGCTGGATGTGCGCGCTTTTCTCAAGATACGTCGCCAGGCGGTCCAGGACCTCCGCCAGGTGCCCGCTGGCTTCCCCCGCCCGCATCATGTTGACGAAGAGGGGTGAGAAGACGCGGCTCTGCTTGGCCACGGCCGCGGTCAGGTTCATGCCTCCCTCCACGTCCTCGCGGACCTTTAGCACCGTCTCCTGCAGGGTCTTGTTCTCCACCTGCTCCCCCACCGCCTCCAGCCCCCCCACGATGGGGATCCCCGCGTCCACCAGCGTGGCCATCTGGCGGCAGAAGATCGCCAGGTCGTCCAGCTTGACCCTTCCTCCGCCGCCGATGACACGGATCTTGATCTGCTTGACGCTGACGATGATGAGCCCCTTCTGGTGCAGCCCCTGCAGGACAGCCTCCTGGGAGGGGGCATCCAGCGTGCCGGAGACGGACCGTCCGTCGGCGAACTTGGCTGTGTAGGCGAACGTGCCCATGGCTCTTCTATTCCTCCGAGGTGACTCGGAGAACCTCCTCCAGTGGGGTGCGGCCGGCGAGGGCATGCTCGATCCCCTCCTGCCGGAGCGTCCGCATCCCATGGGCCACGCAGTGCTGCTTGATCTCGTCTGGCGACTTGCGGGTGATGATCATCTCCCGGACCACGTCGTCCAGCAGCATCGCCTCCAGGATCGCGAAACGGCCGCGGAAGCCGGTGTTCCGGCAGAAGGGGCAGCCCTTCCCCCGGTAGAGGACCATGCCCTTCGGGAGAGGGTGCTCCATCTGCTTCAGCGCCGCGGGGTCCGGCTCGTACGGCGCCTTGCAGCGGGAGCAGACCTGCCGGCAGAGCCGCTGAGCGGCGACGAAGATGAGGCTGGAGGCCAGCAGGAACGGGTCCACCCCCATGTCGGTCAGCCGCGTGACGGCGGTGGCGGCGTCATTCGTGTGGAGGGTGGAGAGAACGATCTGCCCCGTCAAAGAGGCCTTGATGGCGATGTCCGCGGTCTCGGCGTCGCGGATCTCCCCCACCAGGATCACGTCCGGGTCCTGCCGGAGGAACGCCCTCAGAGCCCCGGCGAAGGTGAGCCCGATCTCCGGGTTAACCTGGACCTGGGTGATCCCGTCCACCTGGTATTC
>CAYJUA010000035.1:10455-13585 GCA_964373295.1 uncultured Planctomycetia bacterium | reverse complement strand
TGACCCGCGCGGTCGCCTGCATGGCGGGTCTAGGATAGCAGAGGCGGGTGGGCGAGGTCTAGCCGAAGAGGAACTCGACCAGCGAGCTGAAGAAGCCGTCCGCGATCGAATTGCCGAAGCCGTCGAAGGCCAGGAACCGGAGGGTGTACAGGCCCGGCGTGATGTTCAGGGAGCCGAGGTCGTTGGCGGAAAGCCCGAAGATCGCCCGCCCGCCGGAGTTCACGATGGCCTGCCGGGAGACCCGCACCGGGCTGCCGCCTCCCCCGACAGGCGTGAAGAGCGCGGTCACCGTCACGGGGCCGGGCGTGCTCGAAGGGCTCCCGATCTCCAGGACCGCCTCAAAATTCCCCCCCGCGGGGACCTGCACCGGGGGCGGCTCCACCAGCTCCTCCCGCGGCGGCTCCGGCACCTCCACGTCGGGAGCCGGCGGCGCGAGAAAGCGGTTGGAGTTCTGAGACTGCAGGAGGAACCACGCGGTCGCGGCCGCCTGGGGCAGCTCCGGGAAGAGCCCCCCGTCCCCGGGGAGGGCGGTCCGGCTTCTCGAGGAGGCGTAGCCCATGCCGCCGGAAGGGGCCAGGAACTGCTCCAGCGCGTTTTCGATGGCCTCGGCCGAATCGGTGTTCCCGAGCCGGCGGTCCAGCAGGGCCACCATCGCGGTCCCCTCCGTCCAGATGAACTCGTCCGCGTGGTACGGCGCGTAGCCGGTGACCGGCTGGCCATTCACCTGCACCGTCGCCGGGAAGAGCTCCTCGATGTAGGCGCGGACGGCCTCGGCCGCGTCCCGCTCCCCGATCGCCAGCAGGAAGAGCCCACCCAGCGCCTGGGCGTCCAGCACGATGACGTCGTCCTGGTAGCCCTGCAGGAAGCGCGTGCCGTTCCACAGGTGATTCATGATCGCCCGCGACAAGGTGCCGGCCGCGGCGGTGTAAGCGTCGTCTCCGGCCAGCCGGCCAAGGTCCCTCAGGAAGAAATAGGCGTCGATGTTGTGCTCGGTGGAGGTCCAAGTGAAGGGGTTCCCCTCCGCGTTCAGGCCCCCGCGGATCAGCCCCGTCGCGGGATTGGCGAAGGTGAGGATCGTGTCGGCGATCCGCCTGGCCATGGCGCGGAACCGGGCATCCCCGGTGGACTGCTCGTAGAGGAGCGCCGCCATCCCCACCCACGCCGAGGTCCCGGTGAAGACGGCCGGGAAATCGCCCCCCAACGGGCCCGTGGAGTACAGGAAGCCCAGCCGTCCTGTCCCGGCCTCGAGCGCCTCCAGCGCCTCCAGGATCTGCCGGGCTTCATCCGGGTGGCCCGCGAGCAGCAGCGCCATGGCGCCCGCCGCCTGGTCATAGGTGTAGGCCCGGTCGGCAAGCTGCCCCACCATGGGGTCGGTGGTGGGAACCTGCCAGCTTTCCAGGAGCCCGGTCCCCGCGCCGGAGGTCTGCTGCTGGGCGACGAGAAAATCGACGGGCGTTCCGTTGGTCGCGGGCGGCCGCTCGGGTTCCCGGATCGTCAGCAGGTCAAAGAATTGCCCGACGCGCGCGTCGTTGGCGTCAAAGGCGATGAAGGCGACGACGTACTGCCCCGCCCCGATCCCCCGGTCCTGGAGCTCCTGAGCGGTGATCTCCACCGCCACCTCCGCCCCACCCGGCGGCACCCGGGCACCCCGGTAGATCTCGATGGACCGGCCCGACCCCACGCGGGTGAAGACGGTCAGCAGGGTCATCGGGACCGTGACCGCCGCCGTGTTGTCCGGCCTCCAGGTCGCCGAGAACGGCTGGTCCACCTCGATGATCCGCGTATAGGAAGGGGCCTGGTCAAGGGAGGGGCCGACCGCGCCCTGGGACTCCAATGCGTTGGAAAGCGCCTCGCGGAACTGCTGATCCTGCTGGTCCTGGTTCTGACCCTGCTGGAACTGCTCCGGGGTGACCTGGTCGCCCTGCCCCTGCTCATCCGGGTCAGCAGGATCAGGGGCCGCCAGGCAGACGGAGACCGGCACCGCTGGCGAGAAAGCCAGCATCAGGACCAGTGCAAGACAGAGCAGGTGCTGCATGGACTGTTTCCTCTTGTTCAGCAGAAAGTTGTGATTTGCGCTTCTGATACAATTATACTATGTCACAAGCTTTTAATATGTAAAAAATTACATGATTTTCCCTTGGGGCCTGACCGGGTCCGGGAGGCCTGCCTGCTCGAACCCCCTCCGGCGCAGGATGCAGCTGTCGCAACGGCCGCATGGGCGGCGCCCACCCACGTAGCACGACCACGTGAGCTCATAGGGGACTCCCAGGCGGCTCCCCAGCCGGATGATCTGGCGCTTGCGCATCCGGATCAGCGGCGCCTCGATCCGGATGCCCCTGCCCTCCGCTCCGGCCCGGGTGCCGAGCCGCGCCGCCCGCTGCATCGCCCGGTAGTACCCCGGCCGGCAGTCCGGGTAGCCGGAGCTGTCGAGCGCGTTGGCCCCGATGAAAACGCTGTCGGCTCCGGTCCCCTCCGCCCAGGCCAAAGCGAGACTGAGGAAGACGGTGTTCCTGGCCGGCACGTACGTGGCCGGGATCCCCCGCCCGATCTCGCGCGCCGAGCGGGAGAGCGGCACCCGGACGCGCCGGTCCGTGAGGGCGCTGCCGCCCCAGGGAAAGCGGATCCTCAGCAGGCGGAACCGACAGCCGGCCGCGCGGGCGATCCTTTTGGCCGACTCCACCTCGCGCCGGTGGCGCTGGCCGTAGTCGATGATCAGGCAGGCGCAGCGCCAGCCGCGGGAGCGGGCGAGGTACAGCGCCGTCGCCGAATCCAGCCCGCCGGAGAGCAGGACGACCGCCTTACGCCTTCGAAACATTCCCGACGCGCCGGCCGAGGAAGCGCAGGGAGAGGCGCTCGAAGTGCCGGGGCTCGTCGGTCACGAAGAACCGCCGGGCCGGGCGCCCGCCGTTGCCCCCCGGCGCGGAGAGCTTCATCTGCCTGAGCGCCTCCCTCGCCTTCAGCGCCACCTGCCGCGCCGAGTCGATGAGGGTCACCTTCGGGCCCATCTCCCGGGCGATGACCTCCTTGAGGAGCGGGTAGTGCGTGCAGCCCAGGATCAGCGTGTCCACGCGGGCCGCCCTGAGGGGTCGCAGGTACCGGCGGGCGATCTCCCGGGCCACCGGCTCCTGGA
>CAYJUA010000035.1:0-10445 GCA_964373295.1 uncultured Planctomycetia bacterium | reverse complement strand
CACCGGCTCCCGGATCCAGCCCTCCTCCACCAGGGGCACGAACAGCGGGCAGGCCGCCTGCGTCAGCCGGACCTTGGAGCTGCGCCGGCGCACCGCCTGCGGGTAGGCGTCGGAGCCGATCGTGGCGTTCGTGCCGATCACCCCGATCCGGCCCGAGCGGGTCGCCGCCAGCGCGGCATCCACGCCCGGCTCAATGACGCCCAGGACCGGCAGGCTGAAGTGCCGCTCGAGGAACGGCAGGGCGAAGCTGGCGGCGGTGTGGCAGGCGACGATCACCAGCTTCACGTCGCGGTGGAGCAGGAAGAGGACGTTCTCCGTGGAGAACTTGACCACCGTTTCCCGGGACTTGTTGCCGTAGGGCACGCGGGCGGTGTCGCCCAGGTAGACGATTCCCTCCCGCGGCAGGACGTGGAGCAGCTCCTTCACCACGGTGAGCCCGCCGATGCCGGAGTCGAAGACCCCGACGGCGCTATCGCGCGCGGGCATACTGCCGCTCCATCTCGTCGCGGAAGCCCAGGATCCCCCGCCGGATCCCCTCGGCGACCCGCTGGCGGTGCGCGGCCTCGCGCAGGCGGCTCTCCTCGGAGGAGTGGCTGATGAACCCCACCTCCACGAGGACAGCCGGCATCCGGCTGCCCTTGAGGACCGCGAAGCGGGCCGACTTCACCCCGCGGTTCTTCGAGAGGAGCCCGGCGCCGGCCATGCCCCGGCAGATGTGCACGGCAAGGTCCGACGACTCCGCCCGGTTCTCCGTGTAGAGGAGGTCCCAGAGGATCAATTCGGTCTCCCGCGAGACCCCGTTGTCCATCTCGCCCGGCAGGGAGGCGTTCTCCGCCGCCTCCATGGCGCGGGCGTGGTCGTCCGTCGCCTCCGACAGGTAGTACGCCTCGAACCCGGAGACCGACCGGCGCCGTGAGGCGTTGGCGTGGACCGAGACGAACAGGTCCACCCCCTCCCGGTTGGCGATGGCCGCGCGGCCGTAGAGGGGGATGAAGCGGTCGTCGTAGCGGGTCATCACCACGCGGAAGCCGTCCTGGACGAGCAGGTCGCGCAGGCGCCGGGCGATGTCCAGCGTGACGTTCTTCTCCTTGAGGCCGGAGCGGCCCTGCGCGCCCGGGTCGCGGCCCCCATGGCCCGCGTCGATGACGATGGACCGGACCGCGCGCTGGGGGGGAGGGGCGGAGGGGCCGGCCGGCGCCCGCCAGTGGGCCAGCATCTCCGTCCAGAGCTGCTCGGGCAGGTACAGGCGCCCCTCCCGGATGAGCGGCGCCGAGCGCACCGGGAAGGCCGCGCCGTCGGCCAGCACCACCGGCATCTGCGCCGCCGCGCGCAGCTCGTGCTCCCCCAGCGCCAGGTGCCAGACCTGCGCCTCCGTGTCCCAGTGCTCCTGGCCGCGCAGCTCGCGCGCCACGGCGCCGGCGGGCAGGTAGCTCGCGGAGCCGATCTGCACGCGGTGGGCGGCCACGAAAGCGGCGGAGGCGGCGCTTGTGGGGGGCACCATCGCGCATCCCGTGAGAAGGGAAGACAAAACGAGCAATGCAGCTATGGCCGATTGGCTCTTCATATCCTGGATAAACACTGCCCCCTATACCGGGGAGGTGATTCCCTGCCTTGCATTGGACCGTAGAGCGAGAAATCGCCGGATGAAATCGGAACGCTCACTTTCCTGACCGACGGAATACTTGCCGTTGCGCGGAGTGAGCCGCAGGTAGTGCTCCAGAATAAGGGATGCCCGACTCGCCTTGTAAGACTTGAGATAGGGTGCAACTTGCTCCAGGAAGCGAAGGGCTTGGCGATTGCCCACCACATAGGTCATGGAGGGACTATGATTCGGCCGGCACCAACAACCTGCTTCACGTACTCCAAGAGATTCCGTTCTGTATTGCTGATGCTGACCACCAGCTGCCTTTTGTCGTTGCGGTGTCTCCTGGTCAGAGAAACGGACCCCTCGCCATCGATCAATCCGGCCACGTAGGCGGCCTCTTCCAGCGACAGGGTCCTCACCTGCTTGTAGGTTACCACGCAACGATATTAGACCATGCTTCCTTAAAAGAAAAGCCCCCGGCAACAGAGAGCCGGGGGCTTCCAAGTGGTGGAGGCGGCGGGACAGGATTCCCGCTTCTTTCGAAGCGGCCTGGACTATGCCTTCATCCCGGAATCTGCCGGGATGCGGAGCGTCTTATTCGCTTCTTTTCAGCGAATCCGGGCATCCGCTCATTCCAGAACTGCAAACCAGCGAATCCCTGAGTCTCTACAGGGCAGGTCTGGAGTTCGCCTCCTTCCTACCCCTCGGCGTTGCCATCGCATCCCGCAACCGGGTCACTTTAGGCTTCGCCGATGTGAGCCCCGTTTTCACTCTGCCTTTGCAGGCAGAGGCGACTTTTCTAAAATCGCACCCGCGTCCTGAAACAACGAAGATCGGGCCACTACGTGCGTAGTCCGCGATTTGAAGCTCTCGCCAGCCCCCGCTCCCACGGACCGGATCATGGAGCCGGCTACCCCCCGGACGGTTACTCGCCGCAGCCCCCGGAGGTACCGGACCGCGGCCAGCCATGCTTTTGGCGTCCAATCGGTCTAGCAGGCGTTGACCGCGGACGGGCTGCGTTTTTTTACGCCGCCAATGCCATCGGGACCACCATCGGCCTCATCGGCACGATCGGAGCGATCCCAGTCACCGTATTTTTGGCATGTATCATTTTGTCCGGTGTTTTACGAGGCCTCCGGACCACCTCGGCACGCGGCTTCGACCCAGCCGCTTCAGTCGAAACTATTCGCCCCCTAACATCTAGTTTACACCCTTCCGGAACTTGAGGATCCGGGAAATCTGCCGGTCCGATTCCCGGCGCTTGATCGCCTCCCGCTTGTCGAACTCCTGCTTGCCCCTGGCCAGGGCGATCTCCACCTTGACCAGCGAGCCCTTGAAGTAGATCCGGGTCGCCACCAGCGTGTAGCCCTTGCGGGCCACCTGCCCCTCCAGCCGCTCGATCTCCTTGCGGTGGAGGAGAAGCCGGCGCTCCCTCTTCGGCTCCGCCGCCCAGCGCCCCGCCTGCGCGTAGGGGCTGATCTCGAGGCCATAGAGCCACGCCTGCCCCTTGTCGATCCTCGCGAAGGCGTCCCGCAGGTTCGCCTTGTGGTCCCGGAGGGATTTCACCTCCGACCCCTTCAGCTCGATCCCGGCCTCCATCGTCTCGATCAGGTGGAAGTTCTGCCAGGCCGAGGGGTTCTTGGCGATCTGCGCCCCTTCCTGCATCTTAAGGATACCACCTTCCTGCCCGCTTTACCAACGGACCCGCACGCCGCCCTCGACGGCCGTCTCCTCCGCCGAGCGGCGCAGGCGGGCGAACAGCTCGCCGTCTCCGCGGAAGAACTGCCGCGTGAAGAGGAGCTCCACGCCCAGCGGCTTGCCCCGCCGCGTGAGCAGCCGGCAGGCCAGGCTTCCATCCGGGCCCACGGCGAGCTCCGCGCCGAAATCGATCCCGCGGACCCGCCCTCCGGCGTAAGGCACCTCGAAGGAGAGCCCCAGCCGGCGCGAGAACTTCCATTTCCCGAAGAGCGTCAACGTCCGCGCGCGCCGCCGGCCGCCGTCCAGCTCCGCCCCCAGCTGGTAGCGGATCGCCCCCTCCTTGGCAAGGATCGAAGCAGTCTGGAACGCCCCCCGGAACCGGAAGCTGGAGTCGGAGGAGCGATCCAGCACGTAGGTGAGCTGGCGATCCTCGCCGATGTCCCACCGGCCGGCGAAGCGGAGGAGGCGTGCTTCCCTGCGCCTCTTCCCCGGGTCCTCCCGGTCGAAACGGTAGAGGAGTTGGTGCCGGGAGTCCAGCTCCCACGCCCCTTCCAGCCGGAGCAGGTCGGCCTCGCCGGCCCGCCGGTGCGCCAGGAACGCGAGCCGGTTCCGGTCGTCCGCCTGCCATCGCCCCCTCAGCTCCAGCGTTTCACCGACGCGCTCACCATCGAGGGAGCTGGCCTCCACCCGGACCGCGATCCCGCTGGGACCCGCGCTGACGAGGGGGCCCGAGACAACCACCTCCTCCCGCCCGCCCCGCCGCCGGTACTGGAGCTCATGGCCCCGCGTCAGCCGCCAAATTCCATCGATCGGTCTCCGGCCATCCAGGACAAGCTGATTGAGTCGGTTCAATCGCATGGGGAATAGTCTATCAGGCGGGGGTCAAGCGGTGAAGCGGGGTTAAACGGCGGGGCGCTGGACGGGGAATCTGCCTTCTGCTATCCTGTCAATCCCCCGACCGATCTCGCGGAAGTGGCGGAACTGGCATACGCACGGGTCTCAGAAGCCCGCGGGGCAACCCTTGAGAGTTCAAATCTCTCCTTCCGCACGAGCCCATCTACGAGGAGAGGTCCCGCAGGATCGCTTCCCTGACGCGCGGCAATTGCGAGAAGTCCGACGGGTAAGAAAGGCGCTTCACCGGCACGGTCCGGACTACCTCGTTGGCCACCTCAAACTGCCGGCGCAGGATCTCCGGCGCCTCCACAATCCGGTTGTAGGCGTTCCGGAAAAGAGCCAGCAGCGCCTCCGTCCCTTCCAATGGCTGCATCTCGGTCCGCCCTCCCTTCCTTCGCGACAACACGTACACAGCTCCCAGGGGAACCGGCTTCTTCACAAGCAATCTGGAACCGTTGCCGTTGCCTGCCAAGGAAAACCTCCTTTTCGCAAGATGGGACATGATCGGCCGTCCCTGGAGGAAGGGCAGGCGCACTCCGTGGAACGCCTTCGGCCAAAGCCGAATATCCGGGAGGCCGGGCGGCACGGAAAGAGATCCGGCCTCTCCTTTTTGAATGACGGCCATCTCGTCGCTCAACACGGGGAAACCCGCCTGCAGGAACGCGGCCGTGAGGGTAGACTTCCCCTGCCCACTCGGTCCAATGAAGCAAACAGCCCTTCCCCGCACCACGGGGATGCCGGCGTGCAGAAGCAGGGACGGCTTGAAACGGGGAAGAAGCAGGCCCAAAATCCTTGACGCTGCCAGCATCCTGGAAAAATCGGGGTATGCTTTGGGAGGCGCCTTCCAGTCGATCCTCTTCCGAACAAAATCCACCCGGAAATCTCCGCACAACAGGTTCCGGACAAACGCGTAACGATGGTTGGAGCTTGGCCAGTAAAGCAGCCCCTCCGACAGAAGCCACCTTTGGGTGCGGTCGGGAGAATCGAACTCTTTCCCATGGAAGGAAACCCTGTCCCGCCCAGGCGATCCCTTCAGCGAAACGGATTCAAACTCTGGAAATTCAAATTCGCTTTCGAACGTGACCCCGAAGAGCCGGTAGGCATGGACCGGCGGCATCAGCAGGCTTGCCGAACCCCCGCATCCGTGACGTTAGCCGATGTTCCAGCAGTGAGGTCTTTGAGGGTCCCGTGCCGATTCAGGCGGGGGGTGCGGTAGGTTCTTTTGTCTCGCCTTTCATCGGGCTCCAAGGGTGTTCGTGGAGAGGCCTTCCGGTTTCTCATCAGCAACCTCCTTCGCAGGGTTCTCGAAGAAACTTCTCCGATGCTTCAACCATTGATCGATGGAGAGAAGATACCACAAAAACCATGTCGAGTCGCCATCGCGGTACGACCGCCGCGGGTGGCGGGCGAAGAAGTACTCATTGAAAAACCTCCCCACCTTCCGGGGAACGATCATGGAACGCAGGACCGGGTGTGGGCTCTGAAAGGTCTCCCTCATCTCCCCCAAGAGATATTTCTCATAGCATGCGCGAATCACCGGGCTGAATTCGGTCTTGCGGGCGCGATTCCGGACCGAATCGGGCAGGAGATCCTGCATCGCTTCGCGAAGCAGCCTCTTTCTCACAGCGCCTCCCTCCTTCTGGTCCCAGGGCACCGCGGCCATGAAACGCAGGACCCTGAGATCCAGGAAAGGATATCGGATCTCGATGGGAACGGAGGCGGCCGCCCGCTCAACCACCTCGAGGTAAGTGGGAACCGAGGCACTGAGAATCCAACTCAGGATTCCGTAAGAGGAGGAGCCGTGGAGGTGGGGGTTCCAGACAAAATCCTTGAGGGTCCGCTCCCTGAGATGAATCCTCCTCGCGAAGCCGGGCTCGATCCAATCGGGGATCGGCTGCCGCGCGAACCGCCGATAAGGAATCTTGATCCACTCCGGCACGAAACTCCTCACGAGAGACCCGCAAAGGGAGCGATAGCTTCTGCCCCATCCTCTGTGCCTGGCCAAAGATTCCCGGATGAACCCCAAGATCTTCCCGCGCCGGAGGTCGCGGCCCAGACAGCCGTCGCCCGCGTAGAACATCTCATCCCCGCCCTCGCCGTGAAGAAGGGCGCGGACGCCGGCAGTTCCGACCTCCCTGAAAAGATGGGTGAAATAGGCCAGATTGGGGAAGAAAAGAGGGATCTCCTGGTGCCACAGCATCTCTTGGAGATTCTCCAGGGGTCCCCACCCTTCAATCTCGACGACACGCGGCTCCACGCGGTGCCGCCGCACGACCGCTTGGATGTAAGATCTCTCGTCCGTGAAGTCCTTGTTCCGCAGCTGGTAGGCGCGATTCGCCTCGGGAAAACGGAGCGAGAAAACCGGGAGGGGGGGAGGAGCGTCCCCCAGGGAGATCGGAAGGGAAGCGGCCACCGAGACGATCGAGGAGGAATCCAATCCGCCGCTCAAGAGAGAGCCGGTCCGGAACCCGCGGGGGGCGCGCAGCCGCGCGCGAACGGCCTCGCGGAAAACGGGGCGGAACGCCTCGGCATTCTCGCGGAGGGAGGCCGTTGAGGATCGCTCGGAATCCGGATCCCAGTTCCAATATCGCTTCAGCTGAAAGTGCCCGTCCCGGATGCGAATCGAATGCCCCGGAGGAAGCCGATGGACCGCCCGATAAGGAGTTTCCTCCCGGTTGGGAAAACACACCATCAGGAGATCGGCCAGGTGCGGGACGTTCAGGTCGGACGGCACGGTGGGGTCCTGGAAGATCTGCTTCATCTCGGAGCCGAAGAGGAACCTCTTCCCGTCCCAGTGGTAGACGAACGGCTTGATGCCGATTGGGTCGCGGGCGCAGAAGAGCGCCTGGCTTCCCTCGTCCCAGATGGCGAAGGAGAAATCGCCCAGGAGATGATCCGCCGCCTCTTCCGCCCATGCCTCGTACGCAAGGAGGATGTACAAACCATCAGGGGCTGCCGGCTCTCTCCAGAGCCCGAGCGACCGAAACTCCTCCTTCAGCTCCTGGCGATTATCGATCCGGCAGTCGGCGGCGATCCAGAGCCCCCGGCCACGGGTCATCGGCTGTCTCTCGGCCACCGACTCCTCGCTGTTCCAAAGAAGGCGGTGGGCCAGGCCCACTCTCCCCCGACACCAGATGCCGGCGCCATCCGGGCCGCGGTGGGCGGCGGCGTCCCGCATCCGAAGGAGAAGCTGCCGATCAACCGGCGAGCCGTCCGCGTGCAGGATGCCGCAGATGCCGCTCATGGCCCCCCGGAAAATTTCGTCTTCCGGGGGAAGAGGCCGAAGAGGCTGGAGTGGCCGAACCGGAACCTGCCCTCGCACGCGACCTGCCAGCTCAAGACCGAGCCGTTCCCGCGGGAGAAGATCCTCACGTCCAACCGATCCCCCTTCGACACGGAAACCGGTTTCTCGATGGGAAAGAAACGGTGCCTCCAGCTTCGCAGGGTGTTGGGGGGGGCGTTGGTGAGAGAGACGCCCCGGCACAGCTCCGCCGAAAACCACCCTCCGAGCCCGTGGAGAACGCCCCCTCGCCGCACGGTGAACGACGCCTGACCCGCGATGCCCGCCTGGCGGATCGCCGACAAATCCAGCCGGAGCAGGCAGACCGGTCCACTGAGGAGATCCCGCCGGCTCAGATCCGCCGCGCAGGGCATGTTCCCGACGAAGGCCCTGGCCGGCGACAAGTCCACCCCGTACCTCCGGGCCGACCAGAACTCCACCTTTTTCTGGTAGACCCCCGGCAACTCGACGGGAGCCAGGAACAGCTCAACCGCCCGAGGGATCAGGCGGCCGTCCCGCTTGAGGAACCGCCGTCGCGCGTCAATCACCGACGCGAGCATCCCCTCCTCCGGCCCCCAGTTGCCGATCGTCTCGGTCACCAGGACGTCCGCCCGCTCGGGCAGACGGGCCCGAAGAGAGTGCTGGCTCACAAAAACGACCCGTCCATCCAGCCCATTCTTCCGGCTGATCCTGCTGGCCACCTCCACGATGCCTCCCATCTCGATGGCGTAGACCCTCCGCGCGCCGGCCTGGCACGCGAAGAAGGCCAGGACGCCGGTGCCGCATCCCATGTCCAGCACGACATCGCCAGGCCGGACCACCTTCAGGATCGCCTGCCGGTAGGCCCGCGTCCGCCCGCGGTCGGCAAGCATGGACCGGTGGAAGCTGAAGATCTGCTCGCTCAGAACCGGCTGTTTCGCCGCAGCCCTCACAGGGGGGGAAAGGCCGCGTAGCGGACCGGCGCGGCCCCCTCCAGAAGGACCCTTCCCCGCTCCTCCACCCACGCGTGCGCCTCCAGAGGGGAAGAGCTCCGGCGGACTCCGATTCGCAGGGAAGCCCGGTAGCCCATCCGGTGGAGCAGGAGGCGAGTGGCCAGCGCCCGGACCAGACAGTTTCGGGCGCCCGGCAAGTGCCTGGAAGCGGCAGAAACCGCCCGCGCCACGCTCTCGGCGGATGGGGCGGGAACCGGCGGATGCGCGGGACGCCGTAGGGCCCGCTCCAGGATGCCGCGGAGCGGCTCGAACGGCAGCAGCAGCAACCCGAGCCGCATCCCCCAAAGAAAAAACGCGGCGCTCAAAAGAAGGCCGCGTTCCTCTGGGCGGAGCCGGAGGAACTTACGAACCCTTTCCATTCTTCACTTCGATCAATGCCTCCCCCGCCAGATCCCGGAGAAAGGCCACAAGATCCCTCTCGCACCGCGCGGAGTCCACCTCATATTCACGGACCAGCGTGTCGAGGATCTGGCAGACCGGGATGGGCTCCTTCAGCAGCTGCCAGATCCTGACGCCGACCTCGTGGTCTACCCCGAAGTAAAATCCCTTCTTGAGATGAAGAATGACCACTTCGTCCGGCAGGGCCGTCGAGACCTGATCCTTTCCGGCGGCAACCGTGGAATCAATGGACAGCGATATTTTCTTCATGAAGAAGCCTCTCTTTGACAGCCGACTGCAGCATTTCGACAAGCCGATTATACTCCACCGGCAGGCCCTGGATGGAGCCCTGGATCAGGAGCCCATCCCGCCAGACCCGCAGGGCCGAGCCGGCCACTTTCCTTCCCTTATACAGCAGATCGCCACAGACTGGGGCCTCGAAACAAAGAGTGAAAGGTCCGCGGCAGTTCCCTTCCGCAACGGTCAACTCCTCCGGTCGAAAGAGCCCCTCTTCAACCAGAAGATCCCGCAGCGCGCCGTGGAGCGCCCCGGGCAGACCCCGAACCGGTACCTGGTACCCAGTACCAGGTACCAGGTACCGAGACCCAGCCCGGTACCCGGTACTTTCGGTATCAGGTACCGGAGAAAGTTCCGGCAGAGGCAGGGCGAGAGCGTAGGTGAGCTCTCCCTCCGTCCGGTGGACCACGGCGCCGCCGCCGGTGGGGCGGCGGACGATCGACAGAGATCGAAGATCGGTACCAGGTACCAAAGGCCCGTCTGGTACCTGGTACCGAAGGGTGGTTTGGTGCCAGGTACCGAGCTCAGATGCCTGCTGGCGGCGGCCGATGGAGATGGCGGGCCGGGCCCAGCGGTAGATGCGCAGGGTGGGTGGGGCCTGCCGGGCGCGCACCGCCTCAGCCAATTCCAGATCGCGCGCCATGTTGGCCGCCGGATCCAGGGGAGGATCCACAACGGTTTGTACTGACGTCATGCGGGGTGCTTCCAACGCAGGTTCGGTTCGCGGGCGGCGAGGACCTCGTCGAGGCGGGCCACCGGCATCCGATGCGGCGCCGTCTGCACCTTGGTGGGGGTCTCGCGGGCCTCCCGCGCGATCCGCTTGAGGGCGTCGGCGAAATGCTCCAGCACCTGGCGCGACTCCGTCTCCGAGGGCTCGATCATCAGCGCCTCCTCGATGATCAGGGGAAAGCAGATCGTCGGGGCGTAGTAGCCGTAGTCGAGCAGGCGCTTGGCGATGTCCACCGCCTTGACCCCGCAGGAGGCCTTGAGCTCCTTGGCGGTGGCGACGAACTCGTGCATGCAGGGCTCGTCCACCGGGATCGGCAGGACCCCCTTGAGGAGCGCCTTCAGATGGTTGGCGTTCAGGATCGCCCCCTCGCTCACTCGCTTGAGCCCCTCCGCCCCCAGCGCCCGGATGTAGGCGTAGCACCGGACGAGGGCCCCAACGTTTCCGGAGAAGGAGCGGACCCGGCCGACGGAGAGGGGGCCGGCACCGGGGAGGAACGGCTTTAAAGCCGCCTTCACCCCCACCGGCCCCGCCCCGGGGCCGCCGCTGCCGTGCGGAATGGAGAAGGTCTTGTGGATGTTGACATGCACCATG
>CAYJUA010000034.1:0-13599 GCA_964373295.1 uncultured Planctomycetia bacterium | reverse complement strand
TGATCTTCCTCCTCGTGGAGATCGCCGGGCACCTGATCGAGGAGATCGAGGAGCTGGTGGAGGCGGCCGTGGTCCGCGGCAGCGGCATGCAGAGCGCCCTGCGCTACGGCGGCATCTTCGTGCTGGGCTTCTCGCTGGGCCTCCTCGCGCTGGTGGCGTTCGAGCAGAAGTTCATCGGGCCGGCCAAGGACCAGCAGGCGCCGGCCAAGCGGGCCCGGCAGCTCGCCCTCATGATCGCCATCGGCCTCGGGCTCCACAACCTCAGCGAGGGGCTGGCGATCGGGCAGGGGCACGCCGCCGGGGCGATCCAGCTGGCCCTGCTCCTCGCAATCGGCTTCGCCCTGCACAACGCCACCGAAGGGTTCGGCATCGCTGCCCCCCTGTCCGGGCACCCGGTCGGGTGGGGCTTCCTCGGGCTGTGCGCCCTGGTGGCCGGCGGCCCGACCTTCATCGGGGCGGCGGCCGGCAGCGCCTGGGTCAGCAAACCGACCGAGATCTTCTGCCTCTCGCTGGCGGCGGGCACCATCCTCTACATCATCGGCGAGCTCCTCCACCTGGGCCGCCTGCTCAAGGGGGAGGTGGTCGTCTCGGTCGGGCTCCTGCTGGGCTTCTTCGTGGCGATGGCGACCGACTTCACGCTGGCCGCGGCGATGGAGCTGACCGCCGGGCACGCCCCCCGCCACGGCGGGCTCTTCGGCGACGCCGACGACCTCTACCACTATGAGCTGGTCCGCCGGCCGCACAACCACATCCTGCTGTACGTCAACGACCACCAGAACCGCCCCCTCGACACGCGCGGCCTGATCGGGCGCTGGACGCTGGACCCCAATTCCACCACGCCGCTGACCGGCCCCTTCACGCCGGCCCCGGACGGCTCTTACCTCCTCACCCCGCTCCCAAAAAAGGCCCGCGGCGGGACCGTGCACCTCAAGGTGGAGGTGCTCAAGGGCCGAGAGTGGGCCCCGATGGAATTCTACTTGCCCGCCGACGGTAAGGCGGAGTAAGATATCAGTCCGCTTCTTACAAACCCACTTCTCGCTCACAGGGGTGGTTTGTTATGGGAGAAGTGGGTTTGTAAGAAGCGGACTGCCTTTTCTAGGGGGGTATCGATGATCCGACAGAGCACAACGTTCGCCAAACGCGGGGAAGTCTCCCGGGCGTGGCATCTCATTGACGCGGACGGGCAGGTCCTCGGGCGGCTGGCCGTGCGGGCGGCGCACCTCCTGCGGGGCAAGCACAAGCCGCTCTTCACCCCCCACGTGGACTGCGGGGACGGGGTGATCGTGGTCAACGCCGAGAAGATCCGCCTGACCGGCAACAAGATGGAGACGAAGACGTACAAGCGGTACAGCGGCTATCCCGGCGGCCTCAAAAAGGAGTCGATCGGCCGCCTGCTCGCCCGGAGGCCCACCGAGGTCCTGGAGCGGGCTGTGAACGGCATGCTCCCCAAGAACCCGATGGGGCGGCAGCTTGCCCGGCGGCTGAGGGTCTACGCCGGCCCGGTCCATCCGCACCTGGGTCAGATGAAAGCGACGGAGACGAAAACCTCATGATATCAACGGGCAGGCGCAAGGAAGCGGTGGCCAAGGTGATTTTGAAGCCCGGCACCGGGCAGATCCGGGTGAACGGCCGGACGCTGGAAGGGTACTTCACCCGGCTGTCGCTGGTGGCCATCGTGAAGGAGCCCCTGGTCGCCACCCAGACCGCGCAGAAGTACGACTGCGTGGCCCAGGTGCTCGGAGGGGGCGTGGCCGGGCAGGCTGGCGCGCTCCGGCACGGGCTGGCGCGGGCGCTCTGCCAGGCGGATGAAACGCTCCGGCCTCCCCTGAGAAAATCGGGCCTCCTGACGCGGGACCCGAGGGCGCGGGAACGGAAGAAGTACGGACAAAAGGGGGCCCGGAAGCGGTTTCAGTGGACTAAGCGTTAAAGCGTCACACGACCTATCCCTGAGTCCGGCGATTACCGCTTGGGAACTGGGGATAGGTCGATTTCTTTTTGGAGGGAGCATGAGCATCGCGGTGGGGATCGTCGGGGTCACCGGCTACACGGGGCAGGAGCTGCTGCGCCTCCTGTTCCGGCATCCCGGTGTCACCGTCCGGCACCTGGCCAGCATGAGGGCCAAGGAGCCGAGGCGGCTCGGAGAGATCCTGCCTGAGTTCGCCAAGCAGGGGAAGCTCGCCGTGCGCCCATTCTCGGAGAAAGGGACGCTGGCGGCATGCGACCTCCTCTTCTTCGCCCTCCCGAACGGGGAGGCGATGAAGATCGTCCCGGCCCTCCTCCGGCGGAAGCGGTCGCCCCGCGTGGTGGACTTGAGCGGCGACTTCCGCCTGCGCTCCGCCGGGCTGTTCGCCCGGGCGTACGGGCTCACCGAGTGGAACCGGGCGGAGATCTCCCGCAGCCGGCTGGTGGCGAACCCCGGCTGCTATCCGACCGCCGCCCTGCTGGCGTTGGCGCCGCTGGCGCAGGCGGGCCTGCTGGCGGAGAAGGGGATGGTGGTCGACGCCAAGTCCGGCGTGACCGGCGCGGGCCGGTCGCTCAGAGAGGAGCTGCTCTTCTCCGAGGTCAACGAGGATTTCCGGGCGTACAAGGTGAATGACCACCCGCACATCCCGGAGATGGCGCAGGAGCTCCGGGGGCTCGCCCGGCGGGCCGTGGGGCTGACCTTCGTGCCGCACCTCCTGCCGGCCAACCGGGGACTGTACGCGACGATCTACGCGCCGCTGAAGAGGAAGCTGACCGAGCGGCAGGCGCGGGCCCTCTACGAGCGGACCTACGGGCGGGAGCGGTTCGTCCGGCTCCTGCCGGAGGGAACCTGGCCTCAGCTCAAATCGGTGGTGAACACCAACGACTGCGAGATCGGCATCCGGATGGAACCGGGCGGCCGGCGGGTGATCCTGCTCTCGGCCATTGACAACCTGGGCAAGGGGGCCTCCGGCCAGGCGGTGCAGAACATGAACCGGATGTGCGGGCTACCCGAGGAGGCGCCGTGGAGATCATCCAGGGAGGAGTGACCGCCCCGCTGGGCTTCTCCGCGGCCGGGGTCCGCTGCGGGATCAAGAAACGGGGGAAAGACCTGGCGCTCATCTTCTCCGGCCCGCCGGCGGCCGCGGTGGGCACGCTCACCGCGAACCGGATGCGGGCCTCCAGCGTGGAGTGGGCGGAGGCGATCCTCCGCCGGGGGCGCGCCCGCGCCGTTGTGGCCAACAGCGGCTGCGCCAACTGCTGCACCGGCCGGCGGGGCGCCCGGGACACGCGGGAGATGGCGCGGCTCGCCGCCCGGCTCCTGGGGATCCGGCCGGACGAGGTCTTTGTGGCCTCCACCGGCGTGATCGGCCAGCCTCTGCCGATGGAGCGGGTCCGGAGCGGGATCCAGGAAGCCGCCGCCGCCCTGCACCCGAAGGGAGGCTCCCTCTCGGCTGCGGAGGCGATCATGACGACCGACATGCACCCCAAGGAGATCGCCGTCCGCTTCCAGGCGGGGGGGCACCTCGTCACGGTGGGGGGGATCGCCAAGGGCTCCGGGATGATCGCCCCCCGGATGGCGACGATGTTCGCGTTCCTGGCCACCGACGCCCGGGCCGGCCGGCCGCTGCTCCGGCGAATCCTGAAGGAGGCGGTGGAGGAGAGCTTCAACGCGATCACCGTGGACGGGGAGATGTCCACCAACGACATGGTGCTCCTGCTGGCCAACGGGGCCGCGGCGGCGCCGGCCTTCCAGCCCGGGACCTCCGCAGCCCGCGAGCTGGCGCGGGCGGTCCGGACCGTCTGCCGGTACCTGGCGCGGGAGATCGTCCGCGATGGGGAGGGCGTGACGCGGATGATGACGGTGAAGGTCACCGGGGCGCGCACGCGCGGGGAAGCGCGAGCGGTCGCCCGGCAGGTGGCCGACTCGGCTCTCGTCAAGACGATGGTGGCCGGCCGGGACCCGAACTGGGGCCGGGTGGCCGCCGCGGTGGGGGCCTCCGGCGTCCGAGTGGACCCGCTCCGGGTCACGATCCGGTTCGGGCGGATCGCCGTTTTCCGGCGGGGGGAGCCGGCCCGGGCATCTCAGGAAAGGCTCCTGGAGGAGGCGGACCGGCCGGAGGTGCAGATCGGCGTGGATTTGGGGTCCGGCCGGGCGGAGGGACAGATGCTCAGCGGGGATTTGACCGAGGGGTACATCCGGATCAATGCCAAGTACACGACCTAGCGGGGAGACGATGCGAGCCCACACAAACGGAGGATGTCTGCCATTCGGCGTTACGGCCGTGTGCGAACAGGCAGATCGTCTCCCCGCTATCGGAGGGGGAAACCACTGCCTGGTTTCCCCCTCCGGGCTCCTCCATCCGGCAAAAGCTATCGGTGCTGTCGGGCGTGTGCCCGACAGGTCACCCGTCCCCCCCGATTTCCCATCGGGGGGAAGCCGCACGCTTCTGTCCGCACGCCCGACACCCCCCCCTTCCAGAGGAACGGTGCGGCGATGACTTCGAGAGCCTCTGCCCACCGCATCCCGGCCGCCGTTGTCCGGAAGGCCGACACCCTCCTGGAGGCGCTGCCGTACCTGCAGTCGTTCCGGGGGAAGACCGTCGTCGTGAAGTACGGCGGCTCGGTCATCTCCGACGGCATCCTCCGCCGCTCGATCCTCCAGGACATCGTCTTCATGAGCGTGGCCGGCATCCGGCCGGTCCTCGTTCACGGAGGGGGGCCCGAGATCTCCAGGCAGATGTGCCGGAAGGGCAAGCCGCCCCGGTTCGTGCAGGGGCTCCGGGTGACCGACGCCGAGACCCTGAAGATGGTGGTGCGGGCCCTGACCGGCGTCAACCGGATGCTCGTGAAGGAGCTGCGCGAGATGGGGGCCCGGGCGCAGGGCCTGCTCGGCTCCGAGAGCGGGCTCATCCGGGCTGAGCCGTACACGGTCCCCGGCGAGGAGTTGGGCTTCGTGGGGATGGTGACCGGCGTCAACACCGGCCCGGTCCAGCGCCTCCTGGCCCTCGGGGTGATCCCCGTGGTGGTCCCCGTGGGGGCCGGGTGGGACCACCAGGCGTTCAACATCAACGCCGACGAGGCGGCGGCCGCGCTGGCCGCGGCCCTCAAGGCGGAGAAGTTCGTCCTCATGACCAACGTGCCCGGCATCCTCACGCGGCGGGACGACCCCCGGTCCCTCCTCTCCACGCTGACGTCCGGCCGCGCCCAAGAGCTGATCCGCAGGGGGGTGATCGGCGGCGGGATGATCCCGAAAGCCCGCGCCTGCATGCACGCCCTCCAGGGGGGAGTCCGCAAGACCCACATGATCAACGCCGAGGTCCCGCACGGCCTGCTCCTGGAGATCTTCACCGACCAGGGGATCGGGACGGAGATCGTCCGGCAAAGCAAGAAGCGACGCTTTCCCGGCAAGCTGGAGCGCTCACATCCATCGGTATCGGGCACTGGGGACGCATAAAGTGAGAACTCAGCAGATCGCCAGGCTCTACGACCGCTACGCGGTCCCCGTGTACAACCGGCTGGGGATCGCCGCCGCCCGCGCCAGCGGCTCCTGGATCACGGACGCGGAGGGGAAGCGCTACCTCGACCTGTTCCCCGGTTGGGGCACGAACGCCCTCGGACACTGCCACCCTGCCGTCGTGAAGAGGGTGCGGGAGCAGGTGGGCCGGCTGATCCATGTGCCCAACACCTTCTACCACGAGCCGCAGGCCCGGCTGTCCGAGCTGCTGGTCAAGAGCAGCTTCCCCGGCAAATGCTTCTACTCGAACAGCGGGGCGGAGTCCGTCGAGGCGGCGATCAAGCTGGCCCGCCGGTTCGGGCATCCCGGCCGGCACGAGATCATCACCATGGAGGGGTCGTTCCACGGCCGGACGATGGGGGCGCTGGCCGCCACCGGCCAGCAGAAGCACAAGAAGTGGTTCGAGCCGATGCTGGCCGGGTTCCGCTACGCGCCGTTCAATGACGCCGGGGCGGTGGAGCGGGCGATCGGCCCGCAGACGGTCGCCGTGATGCTGGAGCTGGTCCAGGGCGAGGGGGGCATCCACGTCGCCTCCCGGGAGTACGTGAAGCGCCTGAGAGAGATCTGCAACGAGCGGAACCTGCTCCTCATCTTCGACGAGATCTCCTCCGGGATGGGGCGGACCGGCACCCTCTTCTGCTTCCAGCAGTACGGGGTCAGGCCCGACATCCTCCTCCTCGCCAAGCCGGCGGCCGGCGGCCTGCCGATCGGCATCCTGGTCGCCGGGCCCAGCTGCTCCGACATCTGGGAGAAGGCCAGCCATGCCACCACGTTCGGGGGCAACCCGCTGGTCACGGCGGCGGCCCTGGCCGCGCTGGAGACGGCCCGCAAGAAGCAGGTCATGGCCAACGCCCGGAGGCAGGCGGCCTATCTCCGGAAAAGGCTGGAGCGGCTGAGGATGAGCCACCCCATGGTCCAGGAGATCCGGGGGCTGGGGCTCATGCTGGGGATCCAACTGGACCGGCCCGGCGCGCCGGTGGTCCAGGAGGCGCTGAAGCGCGGCCTCCTCATCAACTGCACCCAGGAGAAGGTCCTGCGGCTCTACCCGGCCCTCACCATCACCCGCGCAGAGCTGGACCGGGGCCTGGCGCTTCTGGACGATGCGCTGGGTGCGTGCAAAGCAAGGGGCGCACGATGAAGACGCGGCATCTTCTCAAGGTCCGCGACCTGACCGCCGAGCAGATCTCGGAGCTCTTCCGGGTGGCGAAGCGGCTCAAGGAGACACGCAACCACCATCCCCGGCCGCTCGTCGGGAAGACGCTCGGGCTCCTCTTCCAGAAGCCGTCGGTGCGGACCCGGGTCTCCTTCGAGGTGGGGATGGCCCAGCTCGGGGGACAGTCCCTGTACATCGGGCCGGTGGAGATGGGGGGAAGGCAGAGGGAGGCGCCCAAGGACGTGGCGCGCGTCCTCTCCCGGTACCTCGACGCCATCGTGGCCCGCACCTTCCGGCACCAGGACGTGGAGGAGATGGCTGAGGCCTCTTCGATCCCGGTGATCAACGGGCTCTCGGACTACACGCACCCGTGCCAGGCGCTGGCCGACCTCTTCACCATCCAGGAGAGGGTGGGCAAGCTCCGCGGCTGCCGGCTGGCCTACGTGGGGGACGGCAACAACGTCTGCCACTCGCTCCTCGGCGCCTGCGGCCTCATGGGCCTGCACTTCTCCGTCGCCGCGCCCAAGGGCTACGAGCCGGAGGAGGCGATGGTCCGCTGGGCCTCCGCGCAGGCCCGGAAGTCTGGCGGAAGCGTGCGGATCGCGCGGGACCCGGCCCAGGCGGTCCGCGGGGCGCAGGTGGTCTACACCGACGTCTGGGCCAGCATGGGGCAGGAGAGCGACCGGGAGAAGAGGAAGCGCCTGTTCAAGGCGTTCCAGGTGAACGCCGCCCTGATGAAGCGGGCCGCCCCCGGCGCCTGGTTCATGCACTGCCTGCCGGCGCACCGGGGGGAGGAGGTCTCCGACGAAGTGATGGACAGCAAACAGTCCATCGTTTATGATCAGGCGGAGAACCGCGTGCACGTCCAGAAAGCGATCCTCCTCGAGCTGCTGCAGCCATGAAGCCGCGCGTCGTCCTCGCGTACTCCGGGGGGCTTGACACCTCCGTCTGCGTCCGGTGGCTCATCGAGAAGGGCTACCGGGTCGTCGCCTTCTGCGCGGACGTGGGGCAGGGCGCGGATTTGGCGCCGGCCCGGAGGAGAGCCCTGGCGCTGGGAGCCGAGCGGGTCGTGATCCAGGACCTGCGGGAGGAGTTCGCCCGGGAGTACGTTCTGCCGGCCCTGCAGGCCGGCGCGGTGTACGAGGGGAAATACCTTCTCGCCACGGCCCTCTCCCGCCCGCTCATCGCCAAGCACCTGGCTGAGACGGCCCGCCGGTTCGGCGCGGCCGCCGTGGCCCACGGCTGCACCGGAAAGGGGAACGACCAGGTCCGGCTGGAGGTCTCCCTCCGGGTGCTGAGCCCGCGGATCCGGGTGATCGCGCCGGTCCGGGAGTGGGATCTCAAGTCCCGGTCGGAGGAGGCGCGCTACCTGGCCTCCCGAAAGCTTCCGGTCCCGAAGAAGAGCGACTCCCGCTACTCCCTCGACCAGAACCTCTGGGGCGTCTCCATTGAGAGCGGCCCGCTGGAGGACCCGTGGGTGGAGCCGCCGGCGGCCGCGTTCCGCTGGACCAAGGACCCGGCGCGGGCCCGGGCGAAATCGCAGGTGGTGCAGATCGATTTCGCCCAGGGGGTCCCGGTCCGCCTGAATGGCAGGCCGGCCAAGCTGACCTCCCTCATCGCCCGGCTCAACCGGATCGGCTCGGAGCACGGGGTCGGGCGCAGCGACCTCATCGAGGACCGCCTGGTTGGGATCAAGTCGCGGGAGGTGTACGAGGCGCCCGCAGCCACCCTCCTCCACGCGGCCCACCGGGAGCTGGAACAGCTGACCCTGGACCGGGAGACCCTCACCTTTAAGGAAGGGGTCGCCCAGCGGTACGCCCGGATGATCTACGACGGGCTCTGGTTCACCCCGTTGAAAGGGGCGCTGGACGCCTTCGTCCGGACGACGCAGGAGCGGGTGACCGGCTCGGTCCGCCTGCGCCTTTACCGGGGCGGGGTGGCCTGCGCCGGCCGGAAATCCCCCCACTCCCTTTATGCCCGGCGGCTGGCCACCTACGAGCGCGGGGATCTGTTCGACCAGAAGGCCGCCGCCGGGTTCATCGCCCTCTGGGGCTTGCCCTACACAGGTCTCAACAAGGCAAAACCATGAAAGGCAAAGCAAAGCTTTGGGGAGGGCGGTTCAGCCGGCCGACCTCCGGCACCATCGAGCGCTTCACCCGCTCGCTGGCCGTGGACGGACGGCTGGCCCGGGCCGACCTGCTCGGCTCCATCGCGCACGCCCGGATGCTGGGGCAGGCGCGGATCATCCCGAAACCGGACTCGGTCCGGCTGGTCCGCGCGCTCCAGAAGCTCCTCCGGGAGCAGAAGCGGGGACGGCTGAAGCTGGACCCCTCCGCCGAGGACGTCCACACGGCGGTCCACTCCCTCCTCCTGCGGAAAGCCGGCGCGGCCGGGGAACGCCTGCACAGCGGCCGCTCCCGCAACGACCAGGTGGTGACCGACCTGCGGCTCCACTGCAAGGAGCGGATCGCCGCCCTATCGGCCCAGGTGCGCGGCCTCCAGCGCCGGATCCTGTCCGAGGCGGAGCGGGCGCGGGACCTGGTCATGCCGGGGTACACGCACCTGCGGCACGCTCAGCCGGTGCTGGTGAGCCACGCCCTGCTCGCCTACCTGCCGGCGCTCCAGCGGGACCGGGAGCGGCTGCGGGACGCCGCCTGCCGCTGCGACGAGCTCCCGCTGGGAGCGGGGGCGCTGACCGGCTCCGGCCTGCCGCTCAACCGCGCGGCGGTCGCCCGCGCGCTCGGCTTCTCCCGGATCATGGAGAACTCCGTGGACGCGGTGACCAGCCGGGACTTCGCCGCCGAGCTCCTCTTCGGCCTGTCGATGCTCAGCGTCAACCTCTCTCGGATCAGCGAGGATATGATCCTCTGGTCCACGGCCGAGTTCGGCTTCGTCCGGTTCGACGAGCGGGTGCTGACCGGCAGCTCCATGATGCCGCAGAAGCAGAACCCCGACTTCCTGGAGCTGACCCGGGGCGGCTGCGCCCGCCTGGTGGGGAACCTGACGGCGATCCTGACCCTTCTCAAGGGGCTCCCCTCCGGCTACAACCGGGACCTCCAGCTCGACAAGGAGATCCTGTTCGAGGGGATGGACCGTGTGGAGGGGATGGTGGAGGCGCTCAGCCGCGGCCTCCGGCGCCTCTCCTGGAACAGGAAGGCGCTCGCCTGCCAGCTCGAAGACGAGTCGCTCTACGCCACGGACCTCGCCGAGTATCTGGTGGGGAAGGGGGTCCCGTTCGCGCGGGCGCACCGGGCGGTGGGCCGCCTGCTCGCCCACGCGGCGAAGGCCGGCCGCCCCATCCGGGCGCGCCAGGCGCATCCGCCCAGCCGAGATTCCCTCCGGGAGCTCGACCTGTCGACGCTCCGGCGATTCTCCCCCGCGTTCGGGCCGGACGTCCGCCGCCTGTTGGACCCAGAGGTCTCCGTGCGGCGGAAGCGCTCCGCGGGAAGCACGAACCCGGCCCAGGTAAAAGAGGCGATGACGCGTTGGCGGCGGTTGCTAATCAAGAGGCGTTCCGCATAAAGTGCACAGGTTCGCTTATAGAGGCGGGCAACTCTGGTGCGAGCGGGTGCGGGTGAGCGAGGTGGCCCGCCGGCTGGGGACCCCCCTTTACCTGTACAGCTACAACACGATCCTCGACCACTTCCGCAAGCTCCGGTCCGCCTTCGCGCCGGCGAAGGCGCTGGTCTGCTACGCGGTGAAGGCCAACTCGAGCGCCGCCATCCTCCGGACGCTGGCAAAGGCGGGGGCCGGCTTCGACGTGGTCTCCGGCGGGGAGCTGAAGAAGGCGCTGGCCGCCGGGGCCGATCCCCGCAAGGTCGTCTACGCGTCGGTGGGGAAAACGCCGCAGGAGATCGAGGCCGCCGTGCGGGCCGGGATCCTCTTCTTCAACGTGGAATCGGCCCAGGAGCTGGAGCAGATCGAGCGGGTCTGCCGGCGGCTGGGGAAACGCCAACGGGTGGGCCTGCGCTTGAACCCGGACGTGGACCCGCACACCCACTCGTTCATCACCACCGGCCACGGCGCCAGCAAGTTCGGGATGGACCTGGAGACGGTCCGCGCCCTCCTGCGCCGCCGCGGCGAGTTCCCGCACCTGCTCTTCGCGGGGATCCACCTCCACATCGGCTCCCAGATCCTGGAGTACCGGCCGTTCCAGGCGGCGATCCGAAAAGCGCTCACCCTGATCGCCCGGGCCCGGAAGGAAGGAGCGCCGATCCGGCACCTGAACATCGGCGGCGGGCTGGGGATCGTCTACCACCGCGAGACCCCGCAGACCGCCGCCCAGTACGCCCGCCGGATCCTGCCCCTCTTGAAAAGGAGCGGGCTCAAGGTTATCCTGGAGCCGGGCCGGTTCATCGTGGGCAACAGCGGGATCCTGCTGACCCGCGTGCTGTACCTGAAGGAGAGCAAGGCCAAGCGGTTCGCCATCGTAGACGCCGGGATGAACGACCTGATCCGGCCCTCGCTTTACGGGGCGTACCACGAGATCCTGCCGGCCCGGCGCAACGGCCGGGCCCCGGCGGGGCGGCTGCGGTACGACATCGTGGGCCCGGTCTGCGAGAGCGGCGATTTCCTGGCCAAGGACCGGCCCCTGAGCCGGCTGAGCCCGGACGACCTGCTGGCCGTGATGGGGGCGGGGGCCTACGGGTTCGTGATGGCCAGCAACTACAACGCCCGGCCCCGGGCCGCCGAGGCGATGGTGCGCGGGAGCCGGTGGTACGTGGTGCGCAGGCGCGAGACGCTGAAGGACCTCACCCGAGGGGAGAAGATCCCGGGGTTCCTCCGATGAGCCGGACCATTCCCTTTGTCAAAGTGGCGGGCGCGGGCAACGATTTCATCCTGCTGGACCGCCGGAGCCGCCCCCTGAGCCGCGCGCCGGCCGCCCTGGCCCGCGAGTGGTGCGACCGCAAGCGCTCCGTCGGGGCGGACGGGCTCCTGCTCGTGCAGGCCTCCCGCCGGGGAAACGCCCGCATGCGGATCTTCAACCCGGACGGCAGCGAGGCCGGCATGTGCGGCAACGGCCTGCGCTGTGTCGCGTGGTACCTCTATACCCGTACACAGTGCCCGATACCGATTCGAGGGGGCACTACAGCTCGCAGGAAAAACGACGCCTCTTGCCTTGGCAACGGTCATGACCTCCGGCAGTGGCGCATCGAGACCGGCGCGGGGGTCCTTCAGGCGCAGATCACCGGAGAGGAGCGGGTGCGGATCTTCTTCGCCGCTCCCAGGGACCTGCGGCTGGGGCTGGCCGTCGCCTGGGGGGGCAAGCGCCACGCCCTCCACGCGGTGGACACCGGCGTGCCGCACGCCGTGATCATCGCCCCGCGCCTGGAGACGGTCGACCTCGGGACCCTGGGACCCTTCATCCGCCGCCACCGGATCTTCAAGCCGCGCGGAGCCAACGTCAATCTCCTCCGGATCCACTCCCCCCACCGGGCATCGATCCGCACGTACGAGCGCGGGGTGGAGCAGGAGACAATGGCCTGCGGCACCGGGGCGGTGGCCTCCGTGGTGATCGGCGCGGCGCTCGGGCGCCTGCGGCCGCCGGTTCAGGTCACCACCGCCGGCGGCGAGAAGATGACCGTCGGGTTCGGTGGCGGTGCCAGGATTAATCCTGGCACCGAAAAGGGGCTGTACCTGGAGGGCTCTGCCCGGATCCTTTTTGAAGGAGGCGTCCCCCTGTGAGCAAGAGACGCGCGCCCCGCTGGCTGCGCGGCTCGATCGTGGCCCTGGTCACCCCGTTCCGGAACGGGCGGGTGGACGTGGAGACCCTCCGCAGGCTCGTGGAGCTCCACATCCGCTCCGGCACCATCGGGATCCTCCCCTGCGGGACCACGGGGGAGTCGGCCACTCTGTCGCACGAGGAGCACGAGCAGGTGATCGAGGTGGTGATCCGCGCGGCCCGCAGGCGGATCGCCGTGATCGCCGGCACCGGCTCCAACAACACCGCCGAGGCCCTGCGTCTCACGCGGCACGCCGCGCAGGCCGGCGCCGACGGGTGCCTCCTCATCGCCCCGTACTACAACAAGCCGACCCAGGAGGGGCTGTACCGCCACTTCAAGGAGGTCGCCGGGTCGGTGAGGATCCCCGTGATCGTCTACAACATCGCCTCCCGGACCGGCGTCAACATCGAGCCGGAGACGTTCGCCCGGCTCTCCCGCGTTCGCGGCATTGTCGGCGTCAAGGAGTCCAGCGGGAACCTCGAGCAGATGTCCCGGATCCGGCACCTCTGCGGCGGCCGCGTGACCCTCCTCTCCGGCGATGACGCCCTCACCCTGCCGGTGCTGGCGATCGGGGGGACCGGCGTGATCTCGGTGGTGGCCAACATCCTCCCCAAGCCGGTCGCGCGGATGGTCGAGGCGTTCGGGAAGGGGGACCTCGCCGAGGCGCGGCGGATCCACTACCGGCTCCTTCCGATCACCAAGGCCCTTTTCATCGAGACGAACCCGATCCCCGTGAAGACGGCGATGGGGCTGGCCGGGATGATCCCGGACGCCTCCCTGCGCCTGCCGATGTGCCCGATGAGCGAGGCGAACCTCGCCAAGCTCAAAGAGGTCCTGCGCTCTTATCACCTAACGCGGTGAAACGACGCGAGCCCATTCAAACGGAAGGTGCATGCCTCACGGCTTCACGGCTGTGCAGGAATGGGCCTGTCGTTTCACCGCTTTCCGAGGGGGAAACCACTGCCTGGTTTCCCCCTCCGGGCGGGGGGAAGCCGAGAGCTTCTGTCCGCACGCCCATCCGGCAAATGCTATCGGTGCCATCGGGCGTGTGCCCGACAGGTCACCCGTCCCCCCCGATTTCCCATCGGGGGGAAGCCGCACGCTTCTGTCCGCACGCCCGACACGCCCCCTCTTCCGAAGGAATGGGGTGGTCATCATGACTTCTGCTACACGTCCCGTCCGGATCGCGGTCAGCGGCGCCCTCGGCCGCATGGGCTCCCTGATCATCGAGGAGGCCTGCCGCC
>CAYJUA010000033.1:0-13674 GCA_964373295.1 uncultured Planctomycetia bacterium | reverse complement strand
TGTCGGCGATCTCCAGCGCCTGCTCGCCGGTGTCCGGCTGGCTGATCAGGAGCTCGTCCAGGTTCACGCCGATCTTCTTGGCGTAGGTTGGGTCGAAGGCGTGCTCCGCGTCGATAAAGGCGGCCACCCCTCCCCGGCGCTGCGCCTGGGCGATGGTGGAGAGGGTCAGCGTCGTCTTGCCCGACGCCTCCGGGCCGTAGACCTCGGTGATCCGGCCCCGGGGGAGGCCCCCTACCCCCAGCGCCGTGTCCAGGGACAGGGCGCCGGTGGAGAGCACCTGGATGTCGTGCCGGGACTGCGCCCCCAGCTTCATGATGGACCCCTCCCCGAACTGCTTCTCGATCTGGGAGAGGGTCAGCTCCAGCGCCTTCAGCTTGTCGGTGGAAGGCGGCTGCATCTTGGATTCCTTGGGTTCCGTGGATTTGCTTTTCTGGCGTATCATCGTGACCTCGGTTGGTGTGAGTGGAAGCGTTATTATATCTCTCCCCGTCTGAGGCGGTCAAGCAGCCGCCTGCCGCCCAGTATACAGTCAAACGTCTACCTGCTCAAGCAGTATACCGGACTCCGGGGATTTTGTCAACACATCAATTTTATTATCTTTTCTCAATTTCCCCATCTCGCGCTTCCCCATTCGCTCCTTTCTGTGCTATACGTGAGCCATGAACGCCGAAGTCATCGCCGTGGGGACGGAGCTCCTGCTGGGCTTCGTGGTGAACACCGACACCGTCTTCCTGGGCCGGGCGCTCGCCGGGCTCGGGATCGGCTGCTACCACCAAGTGACCGTGGGGGACAACCCCGATCGCCTGGAGGAGGCGATCCGGACCGCCCTGGCCCGGGCCGACCTGGTCATCACCTGCGGCGGGCTGGGCCCCACCGTGGATGACATCACCCTGGAGACGATCTCCCGCGCCACGGGGAGGCCGCTCGTGCTCAACCAGGCGATCCTGCGGAGGATCCGGGGGCGATTCGCCCGGCTGGGGATCCGGATGCCCAAGGCGAACGCCCGCCAGGCGTTCCTCCCGCGGGGTGCCGCCGTCTTCCCTAATACCAGCGGCACCGCCCCCGGCTTCCTCTTAGGCGTACACAGTGCCCGGTACCGGCGGAGGGGGCGCTCCAGCTCGCAGATCGGGCTGGGCCCCTTGCCTCGGACGCGCTACCTGGCGGCGCTGCCCGGCCCGCCGAAGGAGCTGATCCCCATGGCCCAGAAGCACCTGCTCCCCCGGCTGAAGCGGATGGCCGGCGGCGCCGTGATCCTCTCCCGCACCCTGCACCTGACCGGCCTGACCGAGTCGGAGGCGGACGCCAAGGTGCGGGACCTCCTCGCCCTGGAAGGGGCCGCCACCGTCGGGATCTACGCGCACCCCGGCCAGGTAGACTTGCGGATCACCGCGCGGGCCGCCGCGCGGGCGGGCGCCCAGCGCCTCATCGCCGGAGTGGAACGCAGGATCCGGAGCCGGCTTGGGCCCTTCATCTACGGCGCGGATGAGGAGACGCTGGAGGGGGCGGTGGGCGCCCTGCTCCGGCGCCGCCGGCAGACGCTGGCCGTGGCAGAGTCCTGCACCGGCGGCCTGCTGGGGCACCGGGTGACCGACGCGCCCGGCTCCTCGGACTACTTCCGCGGCGGGGTGATCGCCTACGCGAACCTGTTAAAGGAAGGCGTCTTGTCGGTACCGGCCGGCCTGCTGAAAAAGCACGGCGCCGTGAGCTCCCCCGCCGCAGCGGCGATGGCCGAAGGCGCGCGCCGGCTGGCCCGCGCCACGTACGGGATCGGCGTCACCGGGATCGCCGGCCCGTCGGGAGGAAGCAGGAGAAAGCCGGTGGGGCTGGTCTACATCGCCCTGAGCGCCCCGGAGCGGACGCCCGTCCGCCGGCATCAATTCTCAGGCGACCGGCAAACGGTGAAGCTCAGGGCGACTCAGGCCGCGCTCGACCTGCTGAGGCGCTACCTCCTTCGAAAGTGATCCGCGCCTTCATCGCCGTGGAGCTGCCGGAGGCGCTGCGTGAGGCAGTGGCCGCCTTCCAGGGCGAGCTGAAATCCGCCGGCGCCGACGTCAAGTGGGTGGAACCGGCGAACCTGCATTTCACCCTGAAGTTCCTGGGCAACATCCGTGAGGACCAGGTCCCTTCCTTAATAGGGACCCTTGAGCGTGCCTGCGCGGGCGCCGGCGCCTTCACCCTGAGCCTGGAGGGGCTCGGGGCCTTTCCCCGGACCACCGCCCCCCGCGTCATCTGGGTAGGGGTCCGGGAAGGAAAGGAGCCGCTGGAAAAGCTGGCCGGCGGGATTGAGGCGGAGTGCGGCCGGCTGGGTTTCCCGGAGGAGGAGCGGCCCTTCAGCGCTCACCTGACCATCGGCCGGACCCGCTCTCCCCAGGGGATCGCGCGTCTGATCAAGAAGCTCCAGGTCGCGGAATTCCCGGGGACACCGCCGGCGAGCATCGAACGGGTCGTCCTGTTCCAATCCACCCTGGGCCCGCAGGGCCCCGCCTACACCCCCCTGGCCGAGGTCCCTCTCATTAGGCCTTAATGATCAGCTCAAGATCGGCCTTGAGATCGACCTGCTCCTGCTCGGAAAGATTCGTCCACTGCAAGCCGAGCGATTCGAACATCTGAAGAACCAGTTCGAGGGGGTCGCTCGAGACCCCGACAAGGGGCCTGGCCTTGATGGGAGTTTTCTCTGAGAAGGTCTCGAAATCCTTGAACTCCGGCTCCGTCCCAAGGAAGTGCGCGCTCAATTCCTCCGCTTCGTCGTGGAATTGGCTGGCCCAGAGCACCCGGCTCATTGCCTCGTCCCCCCCCTCTTGCTTGTCGAAAAAGATTCGCTTCCTCAGTTCCGGTGCCAGAACCCCATCTACAAGGCGGGGCAGGAACGGCATCTCTCCCCTGTGGATGCTGGGCCCGACAACCGCAAGCCCGAGCTGGTTCGCCTTTCTCGCGGCGTCGTACAGGCCGTCCACTTTCTCCCGGACCCTTTCCTGCGCAGCCTCCACCCCCTCCATCCCGGCTCCATTGTAGGCCACCGCCTCGGGGAATCCATCCGGGAAGCCGGCCTCCTTCGCCATTTCGTGGAGCACGTTCAGGTTCAGGAAGAGGAGCCGCAATTTGAGCGGCACGTGCAGCCCGGCGCCGTGCACGGAGATCATGGCCTGGCGCAGCCACTCCCCCGGGTCCGGCGTGGCGCCGACCGCCTGAACGATCTTCTGCGCCAGAGCTTCCTGATCCAATTCCGACGCCACCTTGCTGTTCCCGGGCATGCTGCAGAGCTCACTCACGAATCTGCCGGCCTTCTCTTCGACGCTCTCCAGCGTGACCAACTCCAGCAGGAAGGCCCGCTCCGCAGGGAACACCTTCAGCTTCATCCCCCGATCCACGACCCCGAGGTCGGCCACCTCGTCCACCGTAATGAGCCGCATGAGGTTGCCCGGCGAGATGTTTGGGTGAGCCAATCCTTCGGCGATCTGCAACAGATAGTGCTGGCAGGCAAGGGCCATCAACCCCTTCTGCTCTTCGGGAGACCACTCCCCCAGCTTTGTGAAATTATCACCCTTCAAGACCCTCTCCACGCGAACGTAAGGGGTCCCTGTCCGCTGGATTTCCGGGATGACGATCTTCCGAGGGGTCCAGTCGGCGATCGCCTGTCCGTCCCACCGCTCCCGGTACCTCTGGTCATCCTCCTCGTAGGTGGGGTCCTCCAGCTCCTCCCGAATCCATTCCTCCAGGAACTCCAGCAGGGGCTGGGCCTGCGCGAAGCGCTCATCCTGCTGGGCGAGGAGGGCCAGCGTATCCCTCAGGACGCCGATGTGGATCTGCGCGTGGTACCAGGCATTGGGATCTAAAACCTTCACTACCCATCTGGAGTTGTCATCCAGCACCACCTCATAGACCGTGTAAAGAGAGCCGCCTCCCAGCCACTCCGTGTAATACCGGATCCGGCGCGCCAGCTCCGGCAGCTCGCGCTCCAGCATCCTTTTGACCCCAACCTTGTGCTGACCCTTGTAGGAATCGAACACTTTCAAGAGCTTCTGCCCGTGGGGAGGCGGGATATCCACGGTGTGCCCCAGGAGCTGAAGGAAACGCTTGCCCGGCGCCCCCAACAGACCTGCCGTCATCAGCAGGAGATCCATCGGAGCCATGCTCTCCGCCTGGCGCTGGTAGAGCTCTGGCGGAACGACGCGGAACAGGATCTCCTCCCACGACAGCTCGCTTTTTGCTGTGCTGGAGGTCCCGTTCAGCACGCCCAGCCACCACTCCGTGCAGGCCCCACTGACCGCCTTCTTTGCGTTCGTTGGATTCTGCAAACTGGGGATTGCTTTTGCTACTTCATCCGGATCGGCGTTGTTCGCCGCATCCTTACCCAGGCGCCGCGCCTGCGCCTCCCAGGACCCGGGCTTCGTCGGAAGAAGACAGATCCGGTTCAGCAGCAGATGCTCCAGCACCAGTTGAAGCTCATCGGGTGGAGCCGCCTCAAACAGAGCACCCAACACCTGCTTCAGAAGCGCCGCAACCTCCGGCTCTTGCGCCTCATCCACACACGCGGCGAAGAATTGCTCCAGGATCCTCTGTCTGCCCCCGGCGGTGGCCAGAACGCCTTGGCTTCCCCCGAGCAGCAGATCGAGAAGGACCGCGCGCTCCATGGGCCCGAGCCGCTGCAGCATCCTCAGCAGGCCTTCGGGCGAAAAATAGATTGCCTTCCCGTTGGGTGGTACTGTCCCATCGGGCCCCGCCCAATCGCCGGGGGGCTTTCCAGGCAAGGATTTCAGATCTTCCACGCTGGAGAGCTCTGTTATGAGTTGCTCCAGTTCTTTCTTGATCGGTTCCCCGTAAATCCTCTCCCAGTTCTTCATCAGCAGTTCGCGCAGCCGGTTGTCGTCCCGCCCTGTGCCCACAAGCACCGCCAGGATCTCCTGGAGATCCTTCGAGCGAAGAATCACCTGCATCGCCGCTTCCAGAGCGATTCCCTTCCCGATCCTGGAGAAGGAAGCCGCCGAAGGGAGCAGCATCCCCCGGGTCGCCTGTTCCAGGTAGTCGATCTCGACATCGGGCTTCTGCGCCCGTTCGTCCAGCGCCTCCAGGACGGAAAACTCTGCGAGGAAACCCTGAGCCCGGTAGCGCACCAGCACCAGGTCCACGGCCTCCTTGAATTCAAGCTCCCGCGCGATGCGGGAGAGGAGGTGCTCCTGCAGGCGCCTCTGCATGACGGCATCCTCCATGAAGAAGCTCAGTGCCAGCAGCCGCTCCAAATCCGCGGGGGCGAGAGCCTCCGGACGAAACTCCGGCTTGGCCAGCCCCAGGTACTCCACACCCCGGCGCACGATGGCTTGCTTCGTCTCAAAGACTGCCTCGTTCACCCCGGGGGCTACGAGCCCCGGACTCTGGGTTGGGTAGAAAGAGTCCGCCATTGACCACCGTTTCGCGAACCCGGAGATCAGCTCAAAAAACTCCTCCGGCGAGCCGGCCGCCTGGAGCGAGTTGACGAGGGGTATGATGGCGCAATGACACCACCAAGCGTTCGCCTCCGGGTGAAGCCGACCCCCCTCCAGGCGAGAAGGCACACCCAACCTGGATCCCGCCGTACCGGGGTCGGAGAAGGTATCCGCCAACCGGTTGAAATCTTCGAGCGGCAGGTTGCCTAGGGTGACAATCCTCTCGAACAAAACAGGGTCGCTCACCAACCCGGTGTCGTCCCTGCACACAGCCAGGTTCCATGCGATCCAATCGGCCCTATCCTCCACAGTCGGAGGAGAAGTCGCCTCCCAGGCGCTGAGACGCTCCAGGACAAACGCAGCAATGTCCCCAGCGGAGACATCATCCTGCGGACGCCCGACGGACTCATGAGGCCTGAGAAAACTCGGCATGTGTTTCTCCACGAATGACACCTCCAGCGCCGGCGGAAGGCTGTTCAGCAGAGTGGCTGTCCTCACCAGGATCTCATGCTCAACCGAATGGCTGCCCGGGAGAGCTTCCAACTCCTGCAGGATGGCCGCGGGCGCCGGTATCACCCCCAGCATCTCAAAGGCGAAGCCCTCGACCGCCTTCAACGTCTTCGGCGCTCGTCGCTCGAAGTCCATCAGGAGCGACCCGATCCGCACCGGATCCAAGCTGGAAATCTCATCTCCGAGCTGCGCCGAGAAGCTGCGGACCCGATCACCGTAATCGACTTTCCACTCCTCCCACGCGTTCACATCGGCCAGTGCGAACACCCCCCCGCACACCGCCGCCGTCCAGGCATCTCGAGCGGACCAGGGATCCTGCCCCCTTAAGGAGACACCACAGCGGGCGGCTGCGGCCGATGCCGCGCCGATCAAGGCCGCGCTCCGGCTGAGATAATCCGGCACGTCCACCTTTGTCTTCCCAGCTTTGTCTTGCTGGTCGAACGCCGCCTGGGGCCCGATCGCCATCTGGACCGCCTCCGCCGCGAACTGGAACAGGGCGCTCCTCTCCACCGGGAACTCCCCCAGATCGGAGCAACACTCCGTGAGGTAACCCAGAACCTCGCGGGATTGAAGGGAATTGCGAAATGCCCTGCCTATGGCCGCCAGCTCGGGAATCATTCCAGCGACGGGATCCTTGGGTTCGGTGAGGACCGGTATCCCAGCGGCGGCCTCCAGCAGAAGGGCCTTCCAGGCCAACTGCTTCGGTCCAGGCATGCCGCCCTTTCCTTCCGCGATCGGATCCTTCACCCAACGGCGAAACACCATCTGCAGAGCCTGAAGGTAGCTCTCCAGCCGGCGCTTCTCCACCTCCAGAAGGCCCCTCCTGTCCTGGAGCAAGATCAGCTCGCGCGCCCTCTCGTGCAGGAGGCGCATGGCGGCATGGAGCAGCGGCGGGGTCGAGGTCTCCGACTCCAGGATTTTGCCTATCTCCTGCTTCCACTGATCCCACTCCCGGCCATGAGGGGGCGGGCGCCGCACGAGACGGCTGAGCCGCCCCCCGAGCGGAAGCGATCCCAGCGAGGACAGGACCTCCTCCGGCATGGGGGTCAGCTCGCCCTGGGGCCGCATGACATCCACTATCCTGAGGATCCTCTTCAGGCGCACGACCCGCCTGCTCCCCTCCCCGTGCGCCACATCCCACCGCTGTAGGAAATCGGAGGATAACCCTTTCATTCCCTCCCCGGCCTCCTTGTCCAGGCGCTGGAGCAAGCAGAGGGCGCCCAGAGGGTTGGTGCCCCGTTCCTCCTCGCTCATCTGTAAGAAGGCGGCGATGTCGGCCTCGATCTCCGCGTAGCGGGAGAGACCCGACCTCGCCCAGACATCGGGCGCCCTCCGGATGGCCGCGGCGTGCTTGCGGCGCCAGTGATTGATCTCGTGCAGTAGGGCAAAATCCAGCTCCTCCGTGTATCCGACAAACCGAATCATCTCCGGGGAAACAACCATCGTCCCGTCCGGGAAGACCATGGCATTAACCCCCTCTCCTGTGGAGGCCAGGACCCGCACGGGGGGAAGGTCCTCCGGTTTCATCTCGGGCAGGAGAAGGGCCAGGCGCTCCTGCAGAAAACGCACGGCGGGATGGTCATCCGGCAGGAAGCCGTAGTCCGCCTGCAGCAGCATGAACTCTTCCAGCGTGAGGGCGGCGGCTTCCTTCTCTTTCTCCTCCATCCCAGCGGCCGCCGGGCGGGATTCCTCCTTGAGCCGGTCCTCGAGCTGCTCCAGCCCCGCGGGTGATTCACTCGCGGCCTTCACCCGGAGGGAATCCTGGCCGAAAGCCGCCGCTGGGCACAGAAGGGTGCTCCCGGTGAAGGCGAACAGAACCCACCCGGCTAGAGCGGATTTCGCTCGAGACAGCGAGACGTTATCCATCCTCATGCATTAAGCTTACTTGATAGCGGGACAAAAAACAATTTATTTTGTTCAATATATGCTACTACTAACTACATCACTTTCTTCTCCTTATGGACTAGTCTCCATGAATTGTAGAGCGGTGTGAGGGCGGTCAGAACAGGCGGAGGATCAGGTTCGCCGCCAGGCCGGCGGCCAGGTCATCCAGCATGATGCCCCAGGAGCCAGGCAGGCGCTCGAGCTGGCGAAGCGGCGGCGGCTTCAGGACGTCGAGGAACCGGAAGAGGACGAAGCCGATCAGGTAGAGCTCCCAGGTCACCGGCAGGGCGGCCAGCGCCACCATCATGCCGGCCACCTCATCGATCACGATCGGGCCGGGGTCGGTCTTGCCCATCGCCCGCGCGGCCGGCCCGGCGCACCAGAGGCCCAGCCCCGCGACTGCCGCCGCGCCGATCGCCTGGTGCGCGGGATCTCCCCTCAGCAGCCACGAGAGGGCCAACCCCACCACCGACCCCGCCGTTCCGGGCAGGAGCGGGAAGTACCCCACCCCCCCGACGGTGGCGATGAGCTTCACATGCTCATCACGACCTTCCGGTGACGCCAGAGGAAGGAGATGCCGCTCACCAGGGTGAGCGCCACCGTGAGAAGCATGAGCCACCAGATGCCGCGTTCCCCCCGCGCCACCCACTCCGCCCGGCCGGAGCCGACCAGCGCCAGCTCCCGCAGGATCAACACCACGAGCGTGACCAGGATCGCGACGATCTGCGAAATCATCTTGTGCTTGCCCGCCGCTTCCGCGGGGAGGACCTGCCCCCTTCCCAACGCGAAGAGCCGCAGGCCGGTCACGATGAACTCCCGGGCGGCGATCAGAACCACCATCCAGGCCGGCACCACCCCCAGCTGGACGAAAGCGCAGAGGGCCGAGAGGACCAGGATCTTGTCGGCGATCGGGTCCATGAGGGTTCCGAAGTCGCTCACCAAGCCGCTCTTCCGGGCCAGCCGGCCGTCCCACCAGTCGGTGAGCGAAGCCAGGAGGAAGACGACCAGGGCGGCCAGCTTGGAGAACAACCCCGACGCCAGGAGGAAGAAGATCATGCCGAAGCTCAGCGCGATCCGAAGGAGGGTGAGCTGGTTGGGCAGATTCACGCGGGCTCGGCGACCAGGTCGTACTCGTAGCTGTCGGTGACCCGGGCGCGGATGAACGCTCCGGCCTGCAGGGGTTCACGCGTGCGCAAAAAAACCTGGCCGTCCACCTCCGGCGCGTCCGCCGCGGTGCGGCCGAGGAAAACGCCCTTCTCCTCCGACGGCTCCTCCACCAGCACCTCGATCTCCCGGCCCACGAGCTTGGCCGTGATCTCCTGGGAGATCCCCCGCTGCAGCTGCATCAGCCGGTCCAGGCGCCGCCGCTTGATCTCCTCGGAGAGCGGGTCCGGCATCCTCTCCGCCGGCGTCTTCGGCTCCGGCGAAAAGGGGAAGATCCCCACCCGCTCGAACCGGGCCTCCTCGAGGAAGCGGGCCAGCTCCCGCGCCTCGGCCTCCGTCTCGCCGGGGAACCCCGCGATGAAGGTGGTGCGGATCGCGATCCCGGGGACCTCGCTCCGGAGCCGGTCGACGAGGCGGCGGATTTGGGCTCCGTCCGTCTCCCGCTTCATCGCGGCAAGCAGCCGGTCGCTGATGTGCTGGAGGGGAATGTCCAGGTACTTCACCACGGGGCCCAGGTCGCGGATCGCGCGGATCAGGTCCTCCGTGACGTGCGCCGGGTGCGCGTACAGGATCCGGATCCAGCGGATCCCCCGGACCGCGGCCAGGCGCTCCAGGAGCCGCGGCCGGCGGGGCCGGCCGGAGAGGGCCGCCCCGTAATAGGAGGTGTCCTGCCCGCTGAGGTTCAGCTCCCCCACCCCCACCGAGGCGAGCCGCTCCGCCTGCACGCTTAAGTCCTCGACCGTGCGGGAGCGGTGGGCGCCCCGGTACTGCGGGATCGAGCAGAAGGCGCAGGCATGGTCGCACCCCTCGGAGATCTTCAGGTACGCGAAATGGCGCGGGGTCATCCGGTGGCGGGGCGTCGCCGACTCGAACAGCAGGGTGGGCACCGGCGAGGTGACGAAGAACCGGGCCTCCTGCTTCTCGATGAGCTCCGGCAGGCGGGCGAGATCGCCGGTGCCGATGAAGCCGTCCACCTCGGGAAGCATCTTGAGCATCTCTTCCCGCTCGGCGCGCCGCTTCTGGGGGAGGCACCCGGCCACGTAGAGCCGGCGGATCTTCCCCTGTTTCTTCAGCTCCGCCGCCTCGAGGATCGTGGAGACCGATTCCTCCTCCGCGGCCTGTATGAAAGCGCAGGTGTTGATGACGACGCAGTCGGCCCCCTCCGCCTCCTCGCTGATCGAGTGCCCGGACTGGGCCAGCAAGCCGGCCAGCCCCTCGGAATCCACCAGGGCGCGCGCGCACCCCAAACTCACCACGTGGATCTTCATGGCTCGATGCCTGAATGTGTGATTCGAATTCCCTTCTTCACGCCCCGGCCCACCCCATCCAAATTCTTCCCGTTCAAGGTGAGGGCCATCGCCCCGGCGTTTCCGGTCCAGAGCTCCAGCTCCTTCTGCGCGCTCCAGCTCTCCCTCGACCCTTTGGCCAGCACGTTCTGGAAGACCACGGAGCCGTCGGCCTTGACCTGGAGCCAGACGTTCGCCGAGGTCTGGATGGTCAGCTGCAGCTTCTTGGACACGGGGACCAGGAGCGGTCGCGCGGCCGGCTTCTTCTCCTCCACCTGCGGCCGGGCCGCGGCGCCCGGCGCCCGGCGGCTCTCCCGGAGGTTGCCCGCGAAGTCCAGGCTGAGGTAGACGAGGAAGCCGACGCCCAGCAGGGCCGCGAGGCCGGCCCCGGCTCCGAGCAGGAGGGGCCGCAGGTCCGGCGTCGCCGGCCGGCCCGGCCCCGCGGCGGCCGGCGGCGGCGTGGATTCCACGCCGTCTCCATGCGCCAGGAGGTATTCCTGCGTCAGGGCGTTCCCGTCCACCCCCAGGTAGGAGGCGTATTTCTTGAGGAAGATCCTCGCGTAGGCCAGGTCCAGCATCTCGTGGACCTGGTCCGTCTCGATCGCCTCGAGGATCCGGCGCTGGATCTTGGTGACCCGGCAGGCCTCCTCCATCACGATCCCCTTGGCCTCGCGGGCCGTCTTCAGGCGCTGGCCGATGGACAGGTCCATGGGCTTACTCCTCTCTATGCGTACCCAGTGCCCGTACCGATTCAGGGGGCGCTACGCGCGGGAGGCCGGGGACCTCCTTCAAAAAGACCTCCCTCGGGCGGGCGCCCCGGATCGGCCCCACGATCCCCTCCTGCTCCATCATGTCCAGGATCCGGGCCGCCCGCCCGTAGCCCAGGCGCATCCTCCTCTGGAGCAGGGAGACCGACGCCTGCCCGCTCTCTACCACCACCCGCAGCGCCTCATCGTACATGGCGTCCTTCTCCCGGTCGCCGCCCGGGCCCCCGGCCGCGCGGCTCTCCACCTCGCCCAGGACCTGCGCGTCATACGACGGGGGCCGCTGCTGCTTGAGGAACCCAACGACCCGCTCGATCTCGGGGTCGGTGACCAGGGTCCCCTGCCCGCGGACCAGCTTGGAGGTGCCCGGCGGCATGAAGAGGAGGTCGCCCTTGCCCAGCAGCTTCTCCGCCCCGATGGCGTCCAGCACCGTGCGGGAGTCCACCCGCGAGGCCACCTGGAAGGAGAGCCTCGCCGGGAAGTTCGCCTTGATCACGCCGGTCAGCACGTCCACGGACGGCCGCTGGGTCGCCAGCACCATGTGGATCCCCACGGCTCGGGAGAGGTGCGCGATCCGGGCGATGGCCCTCTCCACCTCCTGCTGGGCCACCAGCATGAGGTCGGCCAGCTCGTCGATGATCACCACGAGAAACGGGAGGGACTCGGGGATCTCGTCCGCGGGGAGCTCCCCGGCGGCGTTCTTCTGGTGGTAGGTGTCGATGTTGCGCACGCCCAGCTTGGCGAAGAGCCGGTAGCGGTTCTCCATCTCCTCCACGACCCACTCCAGCGCCGCCGACACCTTCTTGGCCGAGGTGAGCACCGGCATCACCAGGTGCGGCAGGCCGTTGAAGGCGGCCAGCTCCACCCTCTTCGGGTCCACCATGAGGAAGCGGACCTCCTCCGGGGTGGCGTTGTAGAGGATGGAGACGATCAGGGCGTTCATGCAGACGGTCTTGCCCGAGCCGGTGGCGCCGGCGATGAGGAGGTGCGGCATGCCGCCCAGGTCGGAGAGCAGCGGGTGGCCCGCGGAGTCTTTGCCGAGCGCGATGGTGAGCTTGGAGCGGGCCTGCCGGAACTCGCGCGACTCCAGCACCTCCCGCAGGGTCACGAGCGACGACGATTGGTTCGGCACCTCGATCCCCACGCGCGCCTTGCCGGGGATCGGGGCGATCACCCGCACCGAGGCGGCCTTCAGGGCCAGCGCCAGGTCGTCGGAGAGGGTGGCGATCTTCTGGATCTTCACCCCCGGCGCCGGCTCCACCTCGTAGCGCGTGATCACAGGGCCCATCTCCACCTCGGCGACGCGGGTCTCGATGCCGAAGTCCCGCAGGGTCTCCTCCAGCACCCGGGCGTTCTGCTCCACCATCTCCTTGCTCTGCCCCGTCTGCGCGCCGGGCTGCGGAGGGTTGAGCAGCTCCACCGAAGGAAGCTGGAACGGCGTCTTCACGCGGGACCCCACGGGGGATGTTTCCATCCGTGATGAGCTTGTCGAAGGGCGAACCGGAGGGGCTGGCTTCGGCGCCGGCCGGGCGGGGGGCGGCTCGTGGATGCGGATCTCCGGCGCTTCCTCGATACGCGTACCCGAGTGCCCGATACCCTCTTCCGGACCCGATACAGCTCGCACGGATTCGGTCGCCCCTGGCTTACGCGCTGCGCGGTGCACCGGTGTCGCCGTGGCCCCGCGCATCTTCCTCAGCGCGGCCCACGCGCCGGCGCCGGACTCGGCCGCCCGCCGACCGGCCCAGCGGGCCGAATCCGCCGCCCAGTCGCCGGCCCGCCTCAGCAGCGGCCAGACCAGGAACTCCGTGGAGAGAACGAGGGAGAGGACCGAGAAGGTGACCAGCACCACCACGGCCCCCCACCAGCCGAAGTACTGCGCCACCCGGTCGCCGACCGTGACGCCCAGGGTGCCCCCCGGCGGGATCGGGCTGTCCGGGCCCTGCGGCCAGACCAGGCGCAGGAGGGCGCTCGCGGACAGCAGGAGGATCACGCTGGAGAGGCCCCGGAGCAGGGGCCGCTGTGCCTGCTTGCCGTTGAACCGGGCGACGGCCCAGGCAAAGCCGAGGAACGGGACCAGGCAGCCGGTCCAGCCGATCCCGATCAGGATCACGCTGGCCGCCCACACCCCCACCACCCCGCAGAGGTTCCGGGGCTCGGCAGAAGGGGCCGAGGTGAGGAAGGAGGAGTCCTCCGGCGTGAAGGAGACCAGGCTCATCAGGAGGAAGACCGAGCCGGCCAAAGCCAGGACTCCCCAGAGCTCGTTTCTTCTCTGGGGAGTCAGGATGGGGAAGCTGCGCTTGGCGCGCGCCATTAAGGAGGACGCCTCTTGCTTAGTCCGGTGCTCTCTCTTCCCATGCGCGCTCGCGGGGGCCCGCGTCGGCCTCTCCCGCGTGCGAGGAATGCGGGTGGGGCTGCCTCGGATGAGCGGGGCCGCTGGGACCGCGCCCCCTGTCGCCGCCGGGACCGCGCCCGCGGTCACCGCCGCCGGGCGGACCTCTGCGGGAATCGCCGCCGCCCCCGCCCCTGCGGAACTCCGGGCGGCCGCCGCCGCCGAAGCCGCCGCGCCCACCGCCCCGGTCGCCGCGGTCCCTGTCCCCGCCGGGCCGGCGCGCCGGCGCAACCGGCGGCGTGCCCGCTGGCAAAAGG
>CAYJUA010000032.1:0-14151 GCA_964373295.1 uncultured Planctomycetia bacterium | reverse complement strand
ACTGCCTGGTTTCCCCCTCAGTTCTCCCCCATCCGGCAAAAGCAATCGGTGCTGTCGGGGGAGATTTCCCATCTCCCCCAACACCCCCCTCTTCCAGAGGAGGTGCGATGAGCGCGACCCGGGTTCTCATCACCGGCGGGACCGGGCTTCTGGGGAAGCACCTCAGCGAGTCCGCTCCGCGCGGCTGGGAGGTGGGCGTCACCTGGCACCGGAACCTCCCTCCGGAGGAGTGGCGATCGGGGTTCCACCCCCTGGATGTCCGCAACGCCCCCGCCGTGGAGGGGCTGGTCTCGGGCTTCAAGCCGGACATCGTGATCCACACCGCTTCAATCGGCAGCGTGGAAGATGCGGAGCGCAGCCCCGAAAGGGTGGCCCAGGTCAACGTGGAGGGGACGGCTCACGTCGCCCGCGCCTGCGCCCGTTCCGGCGCGTTCCTCATCCACATCTCCTCCAACGCGGTTTTCGACGGCGAGAACCCCCCTTATTCGGAGGAATCCCCTCTGAAGGCCGTGAACCGCTACGGCGAGATCAAGATCGAGTCGGAGCGGCGCGTTCGGGAAAGCGGCGGGGCGTGGCTCATCGTCCGGCCGATCCTGATGTACGGGTGGCCCTTCCCGGACGGCCGGGAGAACGCGGTGACCCGCTGGCTGGCCGAGCTCGAGCGGGGCGGGCGCGTGCAGGCCGCCGAGGACGTCGTCAGCATGCCCCTGTCGGCGTTCAACTGCGCCGAGACGGTCTGGGCGGCCGCCGAGCGCCGGCTCACCGGCGCCCTGCACGTCGCCGGCGCGGACCGCGTGAGCCTTTTCCATTTCGCCCAGGAGACCGCCCGCGTTTTCGGGTTCGACCCCGCCCGGGTGATCCCCGTGCCCAGCTCCCACTGGACCGGCCTGGCCCCGCGCCCGCGGGACACCTCCTTCGTCACGGCCCGGATGGAGCAGGCGCTCGGCGTCCGTCCCGTCGGGATCGCCGAGGGCCTCGCTGGGATGCTCCGTTCGCGCGTCCCTTCGTCTTTCTAGGAAAAACTACGATGCGGATCCTGGTGGTCGGCCCTTCGCTTTTCCTGCCGTGGGTGGAGTACACCGCCCGCGCCCTCCGGCGGCTGGAGCATTCGGTCGCCCTCTTCCGCTCCACAAACATCCTCGTGGACCGGCTGACCCTGCGGAAGGGCCGCCAGTGGGCACAGGGGGCCCCGGCCGTCTCTGCCGCGCTGGATCGGATCCGGGCCGGCTGGCATGAGCTGCGGGACCGGCGGCTCCTGGCGCTGGCGGGGCGGTTCCAGCCGGAGCTGATCCTGCTCATGCACGGGGAATCGCTGAGCGCTCCTTTCCTGCAAGCGCTCAAGGCCCGCGCCCGCTGCCCTGTAGCCGCCTGGTGGGTGGACAATCCGTTCCGGCATCCCATCGCTGATCTCTTCCCCCTCTATGACGCCCTGTACATCTTCGACCGGTCGTACATCGGGCCCCTGCGCCAGGCCGGGGCCCGGGACGTCCGCTTCCTCCCGTGCTGCTGCGACGAGAGGGTCTACCGGCCGCGGGAGCTCACCCCGGCCCAGCGGCGCCGCTACGGGAGCGGCATCGCCCTGATCGCCTGGTGCTACGACCGGCGGGTCGAGGTCGCCCAGGCGCTCTCCGATCTCCCCCTGAAGATCTGGGGCAGGGGATGGGCACCCTCCGAAGTGCGGAGCCGACTGAACGGGTCGGCGGGGAAGATCCCCATCGAGGAGAGGTTCGTCCCTGACGAGGAGGCGGCTCTGATCTACAGCGGCTGCCAGATCGGCCTGAACGTCCATGCGGACCAGACGCGCGTGGCCGGCCTGAACACCCGCTCCTTCGAGCTGTTGGCCGCCGGCGCCTTCGAGCTCACGGACGCGGTCCAGGGAATGGAGGAGATGCTGGCGCCGGGAAAAGAGGTGGCCGTCTACCACTCCCCGCAGGAGGCGCGGGAGATGGCCGGCTACTACCTTTCCCATCCGGAGGAGCGGGCGGCGATGGCCGCCCGGGGCCGCGAGCGCGTGACACGCGAGCACACCTACCTCCACCGGATGAAGACGCTTCTGGCCTCCGCACCGAGATGACCCCATCCCGCCATCGCCGCCAGCCGTCGCTCCTCGGCTGGGCGCTCGATGCTCGCTGGCACTGGCTTGTGGTAAAATGACCCGTTGCGCAGCACCCATGAGGATCGTTCGCGTCCTGACACGCCTGAACATCGGCGGCCCTTCGATCCATGCGGCTCTTTTGTCCAACCGCCTCGACCCGGATCGGTTCTCGACGGTGCTGGTCGTGGGGACCCCGGAGCAGGGCGAGGGGGACCGGACCTCCCGGGTGACCGGCGGACCGGCGCGGGTGATCCAGCTGCGGCAGCTTCAGCGTCCGCTGCGGCCCTGGCGGGATCTCCCGGCCTTCGCCGAAATCGCCCGGATCGTCTGGAGGGAGCGGCCGCGGATCCTCCACACGCACATGGCCAAGGCCGGCTTTCTCGGGCGGATGGCGGGGCTGGCGTACAACCACCTCGGCCCCGGCCGGCGCCGGGGACAGCGGGCGATCCTGATCCACACGTTTCACGGGCACGTGCTGGAGGGCTACTTCCCGGGATGGCTCTCCGGCGCCTTCCGCGCGATCGAGCGCTGGATGGCGCGGCGGACGGACTGCCTGATCGCGGTCAGCCCCGCGATCCGGGACGACCTCCTGGGCATGAGGATCGGCGCCGAGAAGATATGGCGGGTCGTGCCCCTGGGCCTGGACCTTTCCCGGCTGGAAGAGCTGGAGCCCCCCAACGGGCCGGCTCCCCTGCGGTGCGGGATGGTGGGGCGCCTGGTGCCGATCAAGAACCCGGCCCTTTTCCTGGAGGCGGTCGCGCAGCTTACCCGGCGGAGCGCTCCCTCCCCGGTGCGGGCGGTGGTGATCGGCGACGGGCCCCTCCGAGGCGAGATGGAGCGGACGGCCCGGACGCTGGGGCTGAACGGGAACATCTCCTTCACCGGCTGGAAGGAGGATCTGCAGGCATGCTACCGGGAGCTGGACGTGGTGGTGCTGACCTCCTGGAACGAGGGGACGCCGGTTTCGCTGATCGAGGCGATGGCCGCCGCCCGGCCCGTGGTCGCCACGGACGTCGGCGGCGTGCGGGACCTGCTGGGGCCCCCCGTACCGCATAGGGAGATCCCGGAGGGGCGGTTCGTAGTGGCCCAGCGGGGGCTTTTGGTCCGCCCGGGGGACGCCGGGGGGCTTTCGGCGGCCCTCGAGCATCTGGCGGGGGACCCGGCGCTGCGCCGGAGGATCGGGGAACAGGCGCGGGCGCACGTGCGGGTGCAGTTCAGCCACCAGCGCCTGCTTCGGGAAATCTCGGAGCTTTACGAGCACCTGGACAAACAAGAGGCATTTAACTGATGAAAGCGCTGATCACAGGCGGAGCAGGCTTTATCGGCTCGCATCTGGCGGAGATTTTGATGGGGGAGGGGCACGAGGTGGTCGCCCTCGACAACCTCTCCACGGGAAGGATGGAGAATGTGCGGCACCTGCAGTCCGACCCCCGGTTCCAGCTGGTCATTGGGAGCATCCTGGATGACCGCCTGGTGGACAAGTTCGTGGAGCGCTGCGACGTGGTCTTCCACCTGGCCGCGGCGGTGGGGGTGCAGCTGATCGTCGACCACCCCCTGGAATCGCTCACCACCAACATCCGGGGCAGCGAGATCGTACTCGACATGGCCCACCGGTATCACAAGAAGGTCCTCATCACCTCCACCTCGGAGATCTACGGCAAGAACACCAACGGCCCCCTCAAGGAGGACGAGGACCGGATCCTGGGCTCCGCCCTGAAGAGCCGCTGGTCGTACGCCACCGCCAAGGCGGTGGATGAGATCCTCGCCTACACCTACTGGAAGGAGAAGGGGCTGCCCACCGTGATCGTGCGGCTCTTCAACACCGTCGGCCCCCGACAGACCGGCTCCTACGGCATGGTGATTCCCCGCTTCGTCCAGCAGGCGCTGCGCGGCGAGCCGATCACGATCTTCGGCAACGGCAAGCAGAGCCGCTGTTTCCTGTTCGTCCAGGACGCCGCCGGGGCGATGGCGCGGCTCATGGACCTGCCCGAGGCCGCCGGGGAGGCGTTCAACCTCGGCAGCCAGGAGGAGGTGAGCATCGAGGAGCTGGCCCGGCAGGTGATCGCCCTCACGGGGAGCTCTTCCCAGCTCGTCTACATCCCATACGACAAGGCTTACGAGCAGGGCTTCGAGGACATGGCCCGGCGCGTCCCCGACATCTCCAAGGCCGGGCGGTTCATCGGCTTCGCCCCATCCAAGTCGCTCCAGGAGATCCTCCGGAGCGTCATCGAGTATTCCCAGAAGGAAGCCGCCCTCTCTCCCGCCCGATGACCCCGCTCGCGCAGGCCGGCCCGGCTGTCCAGACGCTCCTCGCCGCCGGGCTGGCCTATCTGCTTTCCACGGCAATGACGCCGGTGGTGCGGCGGATCGCCGTGCGCGTGGGCTGCGTCTCCCGGCCCGCCGACGACCGCTGGGGGCGGAGGGTGGTGCCGCGCCTGGGCGGGCTCTCCATCGGCCTGGGCTTCCTCGCCTGCGCGGCGTGGGCCGCCCTCTCCGATCCCCGGATGGCCGGGCTGCTCCTGGGGGGGCTGCTGATCCTTTTCACCGGCTTCGTGGACGACTTCAGGCGGATCCATCCCAACTCCAAGCTCGTTGCCCAGATCGTCGCCGGCTGCGTCGTCGTCCTCTCCGGCATCCAGGTGGATCTGGCCAACTCGTGGCTGGCCATCCCGTTGACCATTGGCTGGCTGGTCCTGGTGATGAACGCCTTCAACCTGATGGACAACATGGACGGCCTCGCCGCGGGGATCGGGGCGATCGCCGCCTTCTTCTGCGGCTGGCAGGCCCTCCAGACCGGCCAGGTCCTGGTTGCGATCGTCGCGGGAGCCCTGGCCGGCGCCACGCTCGGGTTCCTCCAATTCAACCTGCCGCCGGCCCGGATCTTCATGGGGGACACCGGCAGCCAGGTGCTCGGCCTGGGGCTGGGGACCCTGGCCCTGATGCAAACCTGGCATCACGGCGCCCGCCTCTTGGGGATGCTGGCCCTGCCCACCCTCCTGCTGATGGTGCCCATCTTCGACACCTTCTTCGTCATGATCGAGCGCACCCTGCACGGCCGGCACCCCTTCCAGGGGGGAACCGACCACATGTCGCATCGACTGGGGGTGCTGGGCCTGAGCCCGCGCCAGGTGGTCTTTTCCCTTTACGCGCTGGCCGCAGCCTTCGGGGGATTGAGCATCCTGCTGGCCGGGCAGAATCCTCTGGTCATCACCGGCATCCTCCTCCTGGCCTTCGGGGGGCTGCTCCTCCTCGGTGCGTACCTGGCCAAGGTGCGCGTGTACGCGGGTCCGCCTCCTTCCGACGCCGCGGCAACCCGCTTCACCCTGATCGACACGATGTTCATGCACAAGCGCCGGATCGTGGAGGTGCTGGTGGACTTCACCTTCGTCTGCGGGTGCTACGTGGCGGCACACCTCCTCCGTTTCGAGGCGTATCTCAGCCCGGACCTGGAGCAGCTGCTCTTCAAATCCCTCCCCTGGGTGATCGCCGTGAAGATGATCTGCCTCTTCGCCTGCGGGCTGTACCGTGGGGTCTGGCGCTACATGGGGGTGCCGGACCTGGTGAACATCCTGCGGGCCGTGGTCTTCAGCTCCGTGCTCTCCGCATTGGTGGTGCTGTACCTCTGGCGGTTCGAGGGCTACTCGCGGGCCGTCTTCATCATTGACGGGACGCTCCTTTTCCTGGCGGTGAGCGGAGCCCGGCTGGCGGAGCCGATGCTCAACGAGTGGATCAGCGCCTCGGTGCACCGGACCCGTCAGGTGCTGATCATCGGAGCGGGGGACACCGGCGAGATCCTCCTCAAGCAGCTCAAGCACGACCGGCAAGGCAAGCGCCGCGTGACCGCCTTCCTGGATGACGATCCGCTGAAGCAGGGAAGCCGGATCCACGGGATCCCGATCCTGGGCTCCCGCCGCGAGCTGGGTCGAGTGGTCAAGGAGCTGGAGGTGCAGGAAGTCTTCGTCGCCATCCGCCGCCCGCCGGACGACCTCATCCGCCAGGTGCAGGGGTACTGCGAGGAGAACGGCCTGCTCTGGACCGTGGTCACCTCCCTCACCCCCAACGAGCCCAGCCAAACCAGCGCATGACCCCACCACAGGGAGGTGGTGGGGTGACGGCTCGGGTGACCGCGCTGGCCCAGAGAGCGGCGGGCCCCCTCCTGGCGGCACTGCTCTTCCTGACCCCCTTCTCCAAGGCCGCCGCGGAGATCTGCTTCCCCCTGCTCCTGGCCGCCTGGTTCATCGGCTGGCGCCGCCCGCTCCAGCTGAAGGCCACCCTGGAGAGGACCCGGCCCGCGGAGTGGGTGTGGCTGACCTTCGTCCTCTACGTGGGGCTGTGCATGCTCTCCATCCTCTACAGCACGCACCCGGAGCTGTCCCTGCGCGGGTTCACCCGCAAGACCCTGGAGTACGCGCTCCAGTTCCTGATCGCCGCCGATCTCGCCCGCCGCGCCCCGGTCGCGGAGCGCTCGGCCCGGGCGCTCCTGGCGGCGGCCTGGCTCATCCTCCTGTACGGCCTTCTCCAGGAGTGGGTGATCTTCAAGGACATCTACAAGTCTGGCGTTGTGGACCCGATCCGGGGCAACACCCTCCACTACACCCGGATGGTGGGCCCCTACGAGAACCCGAATGACCTGGCCACGTTTCTCATGGTGGTGGGGCTCCTGGCGATCGGCCTGCTGACGGGTCCCCTCTCCCGCGGGGCGAGGATCCATCTCTCGCTGCTGTCCGTCGCCCTGGTCGGATCCCTTATCTGGACCTCCTCTATGGGGGGGCTCGTCGGCTTCGCGGGGGGGATGGGGGTTCTCCTGCTGCTCAATCTCCGGCGCGGCCGGGTGGGGCTGTGGCTGGCCGGCGGGACGGCCCTGGCGGTCGCCGCCTTCTTCCTGTTGGCGGGGAAGCACGTCCGTGAGATCCTGACCCTGGCCGACATCGCCTCCCGTGAGCGCCTCGTGATGTGGAAGACGGCCTTGGCGATGATCCGGGCCAAGCCGTTCCTCGGGCACGGCCTCAACACCTTCATGGCGAACTATAACTTTTACGCCGGCGACCCCACCCTCTGGCCCGCCTACGCGCACAACTGCTACCTCCAGATCGCCGCCGAGACCGGTCTGCTGGGGCTGGCCTTCTTTCTCCTGTTCCTGGGAGCGCTTGGCCTCCTCGCCTGGAAGGCCCTGCGCGCCTCCCCGCCGTCGCCGCTTCTGACCGGGATGGCGGCGGGGATTTTCTCGTTCCTCGTGCAGTCCCTCTTCGACACCAACCTGTACGCTCTCCGGCAGGCGGTCCTCTTCTGGACCTTGAGCGGGGTGGCGGTCGGGCTGGCGCTCCGGATGCTCCGCGACCGAGCCCCGGCAGGGCGGGCGGCCGCCCCGGGCGGCTGACCCTCAAGGAGCGAAGCGATGCGCCCTCTGTCTCCTCTCCGGAGAATCCTGATGGTCCGGACCGACCGGATGGGCGATCTCCTGATGACGCTGCCGGCCGTGCGCTGCGTCCGCGAAGAGCTCCCCCAGGCGGAGCTGACCCTGCTCCTTCAGCGGGGGATGCGGGACCTGCTGGAGGGCCACCCGGACCTGGACCGCATCCTCGAGTGGAATCCTGATGAGGGGAAGCCGTGGGGAGCCTCCTTCCGAAACGCGGCGCGGCTTCGGCCGTTCCGCTTCGACGTGGCCGTGGTCTTCAACCCCACCCGCCTGTTCCACGCCGCCGTGTTCCTGGCGGGGATCCCCGTCCGGATCGGCTACCGGAGGAAGTGGGGCCAGCTGTTGACCCATTCGATCCCCGACACCAAGGGTGACCGGAACCTGCGGGAGGTGGAGTACAACCTGGAGCTGATCCGCCTGCTTGGGCTGGCCGGGCGGAGCCCGGAGCTGCGGCTTCCCCCGCGCCCCGAGACCGATTCGGAGGCGCGGCGGATCCTCCAGTCCTGGGGGCTGGATGGCTCGCGCCCCATCGTCGCCCTCCATCCCTGGACCAGCAACCCGTCCAAGGCCTGGCCGGTGGAATCGTTCGGCGCCCTCTCCCGCCGGATCGCGCAGCGGGGAGCGCAACCCCTGCTGATCGGGGAGCCGCCGCCCGGCCCGGCGGACGACTGGCTCTCCCGCTTCCCTCCGGAAGCGGCGAACCTGGTGGGGCAGGTGCCCCTGCGCGCGCTGCCCGGCCTCCTGAGGCGCTGCTCGCTGCTCGTCTCCAACGACAGCGGCCCGGTTCATGTGGCCGCCGCGGTGGGCACGCCGACCGTCGTCATCTCGCCCCGCGGCCACGGGCGCCAGCTCCAGCGATGGCGCCCCTGGGGCGAATCGCACCGGCTCCTCCTCGACCCCACGGTGGAAGAGGTACTTTCCGCCCTCGCGCTGCCATGCGGATCCTGATCGCCAACCCCTACGGCATCGGGGACGTCCTCTTCTCCCTGCCGCTGGTCCGGGCGATCCGGCAGGCGGACCCCGGCGGCTTCCTGGGCTACCTGTCGAACCGGCGCACCGCGGAGATCCTCTCCTCGTGGAACGAGCTGAGCTGGCGGGGGGTCTTCGAGAAGGATGAGTTCCGGTCCGCCTGGCGCCGCTCCCGCCGGGAGGGCCTAAGGCACCTCCGCGGCACCATCGCGGAGATCCGCCGCCAGTGGTTCGACACGCTGGTCGACCTCTCGCTGGGCTGGCACTATGGGCTGGCGGGCCTCCTCGCGGGGATCCCTCGCCGGGCCGGGTTCGACTTCCGCGGCCGGGGGAGGTTCCTCACGCACCGGCTCAGGACCGGGGGGTTCCACTCCCAGCCCGTGGCGGAATACTACCTGGATCTCCTGCCTCTCATCGGCCTGCCGCGGTCGGCCGGCACCGACGTCCACCTGGAGCTCCCGGATTCCGCGGCGGGGCAGGCCGACGAATACCTGCGCCGGCACGGCGTGCCCGACGGCCGCCTGGTCGGCATCGTGCCCGGCGGCGGAGCCAGCTGGGGGGTCAACGCCGTCTACAAGCAGTGGGCGCAGGAGCGCTTCGCCGAGGTGGCCGACGCGCTCGCGGAACGGGCGGGCGGGGCCGCCGTGCTGATCTTCGGAGACGCCGCGGAGGCGGGGCTGGCGGCCCAGGTGGCGGCCGCCATGCGCTCCCCGTGCCCGAAGGTGCAGGTGCAGGTCCCGTCGCTCCTCACGCTGGCTGGCCTGCTGCGGCGGTGCTCGCTCGTGGTGGGGAACGACAGCGGGCCGATGCACCTGGCGGCGCTGGTCGGGACACCCACGGTCTCCATCTTCGGGCCGGTGGACCCCTCCGTGTACGGTCCGCTCTCGCGCCGCTCCGCCCACCGGGTGGTGACCCTGGGGCTGGTCTGCCAACCCTGCTATCAAGGGTTCCGTTTCCCACCGTGCCCGTGGGACAACCGCTGCCTCAAGCAGCTGGCGCCGGAGCGGGTGCTGGAGCAGGTGGATGCCCTCCTCTCGTAGAATCGATCCCTGGATCATCTTGCTGCTCGCGGCGGGAGCGGTTCTCCTGCTGGCCAACCTCGGCGACGCCAACGGCCGGCTCTGGCAGGACGAGGCGGAGACCGCCGTGCTGGCCAAGAACACGCTCCTGTACGGGTACCCCCGCGCGTTCGACGGCGTCAACCGGCTGAACCCCGCCCTTCCCCTGGCGCCGGGCGAGGCCTGGACCTACCACCCATGGCTTTCCATGTACGTCCTGGCCGGATCCTTCGCCCTCCTGGGCGCCACCACCTTCGCCGCGCGGCTCCCCTTCGCCCTGATGGGCCTTGCTTCCGTGCTCCTTTTCCACCGGATGGTCCAGAGGATGACCGGCGACCGGGCGCTGGCCCGGTGGGCGGGCCTGCTCCTGGTCACCTCCGTCCCGTTCCTGCTCCACATGCGGCAGTGCCGGTACTACGCCCCCTCGGTGCTCCTCTCCCTCTGGAGCGTCCTGGCCTACTGGCGGTTTTTTTGCGCGTACACAGTGCCCGATACCAGCAGAGGGGGCCGATACAGCTCGCGTGATCTGGAGCTCTCTGCGGCGCTGGCGCTTCTGTTCCATGCCAACCACGGCGTGTTCGGCCCGGTGGCCGCGGCCCTGACCGGGCACTTTATCTTTACGCGGTACACAGTGCCCGATACCGCCAAGCCGTGGGGCAGGGCGCTGCTCGTGGGCGCGGTGGTGCTGGCACTGACCCTCCCGTTCGCCCTCTACCTCCAGGCGGGCCAGCACCACGGCGAGCTGGCCTGGAAGGAGATCCGCCACCACGCGGAGTTCTACTTCCGCCAGGTCAACAAGTTCGTGCTTCCGGTCGCGCCCTGGGCGATCGCGCTGGCGCTCTGGAGGCCTCACTTCCGGGATCTCTTCGGAGACCGGGAGACCGCCCTGCGGAGCTCCTTCGGGATCGCGGCCTGGCTGATCGGGATCGGCTTCCTCTTCCTCATCTTCGGGCCGGTCCAGCGCCATTTCCGGTACTTGGTTTTCCTGATCCCGTGGCTCCTGCTGGTCCAGGCGGCGCTGCTGCGCGCCCTCTTCCTGCGCAGCCGGGCCGCCGGCGTCGCGGCCTTCATCCTCTTCGCCCTCACCGATCTCCACTACACGGGCCCCGCCGCGCTGGCGGCCCAGGTCCCTGCGATCCGCGCCAAGCTCTCCTCGCCCAACGTGAAGCCGCGCTGCATCCTCCTGGAGATGGCCGGGGAGCTCACCCACACGTACCGGGGCCCAATGGACGGCGTGATCGAGATCCTTTCACAACGCGCCAAGCCCGGGCAGACCATCAAGATCCCGTACGGCGACCCTACCGTCCTCTTCTACACGGACCTCGTCCTGGAGCCGATCGTCCGCCCGGAGGACTTCCTCCGCGAGACCTACCCCGACTGGGTCGTGCTCCGACGCGACTGGATCCCGGGGGAGTTCTTCGGCAGCCGCTACCACCAGAACCTCCTGGAGACCTACCGGAAGCACGAGCTGGACGCGCCGGACATCCCCTGGCAGAACCGGCCGGACCCGGGCTACCACCGCTTCCGCACGGACCGGGAGGCCGCGCCGCTCGTGGTCCTCGAAAAGGCGCAGCCGCGATGAAGGCGGCCCAGTACTCGGTCCACGCGGATCTGGAGGACCGGCACTGGTGGTTCACCGGCCGGCGCAGGATCTGCTCGGCCCTGATCCGCCGTCTCCTGCCCCCTTCCCGCGGGACGGTGATCCTGGACGCGGGGTGCGGCACCGGCGGCAACGTCGCGGCCCTGGCCGGCGATTACTCCTGCATCGGGATGGACCCCTCCCCGGAGGCGATCGCCCTCGCGCGCAAACGCTACCCCGGGATCCGCTTCGAGCGGGGGAGGGTCCCCGAGGACCTGGCGCCGTTCGTCCCGGCGGCGGACCTGGTCCTCCTCATGGACGTGCTGGAGCACGTCCGGGACGACGCGGGGCTCCTCTCGCCGATCGTGGCCGCGGCCCGGCAGGGCAGCCATCTCCTCATCACGGTCCCGGCGGACATGAAGCTCTGGAGCCCCCACGATGTCAGCTTCGGCCACTTCCGCCGCTACGACCGCCCCCTGCTGGAGAGGGCGTGGTCGGGGCTTCCCGTCACCCCGGTGATGGTGTCATACTATAATCACCGCCTTTACCCCCTGGCCCTGCTCGCCCGCACCTTGAGCCGCCTGCGGGGAAAGGCGTGGGGGGATGCCGGGACCGACCTGTCCCTCCCCGCGGCGCCGGTGAACCGGCTCCTGGAATGGATCTTCCGTGGGGAAACGAACCGCCTCATGAAGCTCATGGAGAAGGATATTAAGGAAGGGTACCCAAGCGGGGTCAGCCTGATCGCGCTGCTTCGGCGGGAGGCCTCCCATGTCCGCTGAGCCGGTCCTTTCAGTCGTGGTGCCCCTGTTCAACGAGGAGGGGAGCGTCCCGGAGCTGCTGCGGCGACTCGCGGAGAGCTGCCAATCCCTCCGCGTCCCCTTCGAGCTGATCGCGGTCAACGACGGCAGCCGTGACAACACGCTCTCCCTGCTCGTCGAGTCGAGCCGCACGGTCCCGGAGCTGCGGGTGGTGGACCTCTTCCGGAACTTCGGCCACATGCCGGCCCTCACCGCGGGGCTGGAGCTGGCCCGGGGGCAGGGGATCGTCGTGATGGACGGCGACCTCCAGGACCCCCCGGAGGTGATCCCTTCCTTATATAGGGAGTGGCGGGCCGGGGCCGACGTGGTCTACGGCCAGCGGGTCCACCGGGGGGAGCCGGCCCCGTTCCGGATCGCCGCGCGGCTGTTCTACGCCCTTCTGCGCTGGACCGCCGGGACCCATGTCCCCAAGCAGGCCGGCACCTTCTGCCTCATGGACCGGCGGGTGGCGGACCTCCTGCGCGCGATGCCGGAGAGGAACCGGTTCTTCGTGGGACTGAGGGCATGGGTCGGCGGAAAGCAGGCATGCGTCACGTACGAGCGGCCGCGGCGGGCGCACGGCCGGAGCCGGGTAGGCCTGCGGGGCCTCGTCCGCCTGGGCGTCCTGGCCCTGGTCTCCTTCTCCAAGGTGCCGCTCCGCTACGCGAGCCTCCTCTCCCTGGCGTGCGGGCTGATCCTCTTCCTGGTGGGGTCCTGGGCCATCCTGATACGATTGTTCACCCGCCTGGCCATCCCCGGGTGGGCCACCTCCACGGCGCTCATCGGGATGATGGGCTTTGTCCAGTCGGTCGTCCTGGCCGTGATCTCCGAATACGTCGCCCAGATCTTCGACGAGGTCAAGCGGCGCCCCTTGTACCTGGTCCGGGACGAGTTCGTCCGGGGCACCGCGGTTCGGCGATGACACAAGCGGCGTTGTCCCTCGTGGAGAAGGGCTGGGCGGCGGCCCGCTGGCTGTCGCTGGAGATGGCGGGGAAGGGGATCCCCGTGTGCCACCTGGTGAAGGGGGCGATCCCGCGTCCCACGCGGGAGGTCCTCAGCCCAGGTGCCGGGGTGACGCTGCGCGGGGTGCCTCAGAGGTTCTTCCGGGGAGCGGCATGGGCCCAGCTCTGGCTGGGGCAGACCACGGGAAGGATCGGCATGGTGATCACGGACAACGCGAAGACAGCCGGCTGGGTGAGGAAGCGCTTTCCGCGCCTGCGGGAGAAGGTCCTCCTCCTCGGCGAAACAGGGAACGGCCGGCCGCAAATCCTGGAAAAAGGCGCGGAGGTCCGGCTCCCGTGAAGATCGCCCTCTTTTACAACCGGTCGCCGGGGACAGTGGGAGAGTATTTCCACCGGGCGCTGGTTTCCCTGGGAGAGCAGGTGGACCACTACCCCACCTCCGGCATGAGCAATCCGCCCGGCGGATACGACGTCTTCCTGCGGGTGGACCACGGCGACTACGCCGTCGACCTGCCGGCGCGCCTGAAGCCGAAGGCCTTCTACGCCGTGGACACGCACCTGAACCGCTCCTGGAACAGCATCCGCCGGCTGGCCGAGGGCTACGACCTGCTCCTCTGCGCTCAGCAGCTCGCCGCCCGGCGCCTGCCGCGGGCGGTCTGGGTGCCGCTCGGCTGCGACCCGGAGATCCACGGCGCCGGGGCCGACAGCAACGGACAGGCGCCCCGGTACGATCTGGCCTTCGTGGGCAACGACGGGGGGATCCCCCGGAAGTTCCTCCTCCAGGAGATGCGGGAGCGCTACCCCAACAGCTTCATCGGGCGGGCGCCCCACACGCAGATGCGGCAGATCTACGGGCAGGCGAAGCTCGGCTTCCACTACATCGAGTGCACCAGCCCCCTCAAGGACCACGTGAGCATGCGGGTGTACGAGGTGCTGGCTTCGGGCACCCTCCTGCTGGCCAACGCGCTGGCGCCCGGCGCCTTCGAATCGGTGGGCTTGAAGGACGGCGAGCACCTGGCGATCTACCGCAGCCCGAAAGAGCTGTTCGAGCGGGTGGACCACTACCTGCGTCACGAGGAGGAGCGCCGGCGGATCGCCGCCGAAGGCCGCGCCGCCGTCCTGCGGCGCCACACCTACCGGCAGCGGGCAGAGACCATCGTGCAGGCGATCCGGAAAAAACTGGGGGTTCGCGGATGAAAACCCTCGTGACGGGGGGCGCGGGGTTCATCGGCTCGCACCTGGTGGACGCGCTGGTCCAGAAGGGCCACGCGGTGC
>CAYJUA010000031.1:0-14172 GCA_964373295.1 uncultured Planctomycetia bacterium | reverse complement strand
CAACTCGGTCTGATCGTCAACAACTTACGGAGGGGGCCTATTCATAGAATCTCCTCTATGCGTACACAGTGCCTGATACGGACTGAGGGGGCGCTACAGCTCACCAGTGGATAGCGCCCCTTGCTTCTTTCCCTCAATCTAGCAGAACTCCCTCCCGCCGGCAACCCTGGGATCTTTGCCCAACTGATACATTGGGCCGGAGGGCACAAAAGTGCGGGGGGCTTGAGTATACTTGCTGTGCAATGGAAGAAAAGCGGCAGCTCGCGGGTTATTCCTCGTGGGAGACCGAAGGGCGGGAGCCCATCGACGCGGTGGAGCCGGACCAGAGGCTGGTCGCGATGGCCCAGCGCGGCGACGCAATGGCGGTGTCGGAGCTGTACGCCCGGTACCAGCGCAGGATCCTGAACTACCTGTACCGCTTCACGGGCAGCCGGGAGGCGGCCGAGGACCTGACGCAGGAGACGTTCATCCGGGTGGTGAGGAATCTCGGCCGGTACCGGCCGACCGGCAGCGTGGCCGGGTGGATCTACCGGATCGCCAAGAACCTGGCCTTGAACGGCATCCGGGACCGGAAGGGGAAGGAGGAGATCTCGCTCGATGAGCAGAGGGAGAACGTGGAGGGGGAGGAGATGACACCCCTGCAGATCGTCGCGGACACGCGCCCCTCCCCGGCGCAGGAGGCCGGCCGGGCGGAGGTCAATGAGGCGGTGCAGAAGGCGCTGCTGGAGCTGCCGCCGGTCTTCCGGGAAGCGGTGGTCCTCTGCGACATCCAAGGCTGCGCGTACAAGGAAGCGGCGGAGATCCTGGGCTGCCCGATCGACACGGTGGCGTCCCGGCTGGCCCGGGGCCGGGCGAAGCTGGCGGAGCTTCTGGGTTTCCTTCAGGAGGGCCTGCGATGAGAGGATGGGGGCACCTCAAGGCGGAAGAGCTTTCCAGGATGGTGGACGGCATGCTCCGCGGTCGGGCGCTGGTGCGGGGCGAGCGGCACCTGGCCGGATGCGCCTCCTGCCGCGGCGCCATGTCCACCTTCGTCCAGGTGCGCGGGCGCCTGCAGGAGCTTCCCCCGCTCGAGCAGAACCCTCTCCGGCAGCTGCAGCCGCCGATCTTCATCCCGGTGGCGCCCTCTCCTTTCTCGTTCTGGGCGGTGGCCGGCGGGCTCGCGGCCGGCCTGGGGCTCCTGGGCCTGATCCTGTTTCGGCCGGCGTCTGGTCCGATGCGCGTGGTTTCGAGCCCCTCACCGGTCATGGCGTCCGAGGACCAGCCGAGCGCCCAGCTGGAGTCCGGCGCTCCGCTGAAGAACCTGGCGTCCGGCGACGTGGACCTCGAGATCGCCGACCAGGCCCTCTTCCGCTTGAAGCCCGGCACCACGATCACCTGGCAGGAGATCCGGCGCCCCTGGATCTTCGGCGGCCGGCCGCACGTCATCCTGAACGTTATGAACGGCCAGGTCCTGGCCCGGACCAAGGACAGCTTCTGGGGCTCGCGGCTCCAGGTGCGCACGCCGACGGCGAGCGCCACGGTGAAGGGGACCGCCTTCTCGGTCACGGTGGAGCCGGCCCGGGACGCCACGAGCCTGAAGGTGCTGGCCGGCGAGGTCTTCTTCTCTCCTTACCTGGGGCGGATCGGCGTGAACGTGCAGTCGGGGCGGGCGAGCCGGATGCGCGGCGGCCAGCGGTTCCCGGAGACGCCCGAGGCCCTCTCCCGCGAGGAGCGCAAGGCGCTGCTGGAGACGTACCAGATCGGAACCGACCCGCGGGTGGCGCTGGTCATCGGCGGGGGGCCGGAGCGGGCCGACGAGCTCTTCGGCCCGGCGCTGCTGCACCTGAGCGCATTCCCGCATCCGCAGATGCACCTCTTCATGCGCAAGCTCATCCGTGAGATCAACCTGTCCCTGCTGGACGACGAGCTCAGCGCCGCGAAGTCCAAGGTGCGCCTGCTGGAGATGGCCCTCAAGGATGTGACCGATCCGGAGCTGGCGGTGCCCCTGCGCCTGTACGTGGCCGGGTGCGCGGCGGGCCTCCGGCAGCCGCTTCGGGCGCAGCTCCATCTCCAGAAAGCGCTCGAGATGGCGCCGCAGCATCCCCTGGCCAGCGTTGCCCTGGCGGCCGTCGCCCGGCTGGCGGAGGGGCCGCTCAACGACCCCGCCCTCGCGCGGGCCAGCTGGGAGAAGGTCCTCTCCAAGTACCCTCGCTCGCCGGAAGCGGTCCTGGCCGAGCGGGCCCTCGCCCGCTGACCCCAAAAGGGGTCGGGTCGACCTGGCACCTTTTGGGCTGATTGTGCGCCTCCCCGGTTCGTGGTATAAGGAAGCTGTCCCTGCGGTGCTCGTGATTCGTCGAATAGATTCTGAACCAACATCTGAACCCAGGGAGCTTTGCTCCGGCTGCGGATCGCAGGCCCGCCGCGCTTGACCGGCGGAGGGAAGCGAGAAACAGCCGGGAAGGCTCCCAAATTGGTGGACACACGGTTCACGAATAGATCGGCACACGGCATCCGCGGGGACTTTTTTCTCCATGGACTTCTTCCAGCAGGACGCGCCCGCTTCCGCTTCGTCCGACCTGCCGCCTGATTCGCCGCTGGCGGCCCGGATGCGGCCGCGCGACCTCTCCGAGTACGCCGGCCAGGAGCACCTCCTGGGGCCGGGCAAGATCCTCCGGCGCGCCATCGAGGCCGACCGGCTCAGCAGCGTCGTCCTGTACGGTCCGCCCGGCTGCGGGAAGACCGCGCTGGGGTATCTCATCGCTTCCCGCACCAAAGCGCACGTTGAGCGGGTGAACGCCGTGGCCGCGGGGGTGGACGACCTGCGCCGGGCGATCGATGCGGCCAAGCTGCGCCGGAGGACCAGCGGCCGCCGCACCCTCCTCTTCATCGACGAGCTCCACCGCTTCAACAAGGCCCAGCAGGACGTTTTGATGCCCGAGGTGGAGCAGGGGACGGTGATCCTGATCGGGGCCACGACGCACAACCCCTTCTTCTCGCTTGTCTCGCCGCTCCTCTCCCGGTCGCTCGTGGCGGAGCTCAAACCCCTCTCGAAGGAGCACCTCAAGGCGGTGGTCCGCCGGGCGCTGGCCGACCCGGAGCGTGGCCTGGGCACGATGAAGGTGGAGCTGGCCGAGGAGGCGCTGGAGTTCCTCGCGGAGACTGCGGAAGGGGACGCCCGCCGGGCGCTGAACGGGCTGGAGCTCGCCTGCTTCACGACGCCGCCGGGCAAGGACGGGGTCATCCGGATCACCCTGGCTGAGGCGCAGGAGTCGGTGCAGAAGAAGGCGGTGGTGTACGACCGGGACGAGGACGCCCACTACGACACGATCTCCGCCTACATCAAGAGCATGCGGGGCAGTGACCCGGACGCCGCCCTCTACTGGCTCGCCAAGATGATCTACGCGGGGGAGGACCCCCGCTTCATCGCCAGGCGACTGGTGATCTGCGCGGCGGAGGACGTGGGGCTCGCCGACCCGCAGGCGCTGGTCGTGGCCAACGCCGCCGCCCAGGCGGTGGAATTCATCGGGATGCCGGAGGGCCGGATCCCGCTGGCCCAGGCCACCGTGTACGTCGCCACCGCCCCCAAATCCAACGCCTCCTACATGGCGCTGGAGCAGGCGACTGCGGAGGTGGAGAAGGGACGCACGCTTGAGGTCCCGGAGCACCTCAAGGATGCGAGCTACCCCGGCGCCAAACGCCTGGGCCACGGGGAAGGGTACAAGTACGCCCACTCCTTCCCCGGCCACCACGTGAAGCAGGACTACCTGCCGGAGAAGAAACGCTACTACGAGCCCACCGACCAGGGCTTCGAACGCCAGATCAAGGAGCGCCTCTCCCGCTGGCGGAAAGGATAGAGCAGTCCGCTTCTCAAAATCCCACTTCTCCAAGCAACGAGCCGCCAGTGGACCGAGAAGTGGGATTTTGAGAAGCGGACTGCTTTTCTCCCTTGACATTAGCTCGGGAATCATGTACTATTTGACAGTAATTCTTGACCTTTTGTATCAAGAATTCTAACTGATGTGAGGGAGGATTCTACAATTGGAGATAGAGATGTCGCAGCGGACGTGGACTGAAGCGGAGGTCGCCAAGGTCGCCCAGGAGCTCGACGGCAAGGATGCTCTAGCGGTCCTGCGCTGGGGGGTGGAGAACTTCTTCCCCAAGATCGGGTTCGCCTCGAGCTTCGGGGCGGAGGACGTGGCGGTGATCGACCTTCTCTCCCGCGTGAAGAAGGAGGTCACGCTCTTCACCCTGGACACCGGGCGCCTCAACGAGGAGACGTACGAGGTGATGGACCGGATCCGCGAGAAGTATGGGATCCGGATCGTCAGCTACTTCCCCGCAAGCCAAGCGGTGGAGAAGCTGGAGCGGGAGAAGGGCTTCTACTCCTTCCGCCAGTCCATCGAAAACCGCAAGGAGTGCTGCGGCATCCGGAAGGTGGAGCCGCTGAACCGCGCCCTGTCCACGCTGGACGCCTGGATCACGGGGCTGCGCCGGGAGCAGGCGGTCACCCGGACGAAGCTGCCGAAGGCAGAACTCGACGCCGCGCACCGGGGCATCGTGAAGCTCAACCCCATCGCCGACTGGACGACCGACCAGGTTTGGAAGCACATCCGGGAGAACAAGGTCCCGTACAACAAGCTCCATGATTTGAGCTACCCCTCCATCGGCTGCGCCCCCTGCACCCGGGCGGTCAAACCGGGCGAGGACATCCGGGCGGGGCGCTGGTGGTGGGAGAACCCAGAGCAAAAAGAGTGCGGCCTGCACGTCAAACCGAAAAACTAACAGGCGCCAATGCAGGAGGCGGGCTGTCTGTGGAGAGCTGTAGCGCCCCCGTAATCGGTATCGGGCACTGTGTACGCGTAAGGCAAGAGGCGCTGCTGTTTCTGGCGAGCTGTAGCGCCCCCCAAAATCGGTATCGGGCACTGTGTACGCATAAAGAAGGAGAGCGTGATGATGAATAACGGACTAAAGATGGCGGCGTTTTTGGCGGCCGGCGCGATGGCGGCCGGGTGTTCGTCCCTTTCCGGGGCGCGGGCAAAGAGGGAGGCGGAGCTGAGCACACGGCTCGCGGCGCTGGAGGGGCAGATAACGGCCCTGAACCAGCGGGTGGAGGAGCTGGGAGAGGCGCAGGCCGCTCCCCAGACGGCGGATCTCGAGGGCTCTTCCGAGCGGCAGGCCCCGGCGCAGTCGGCGCAGAGGCTCACCACGCGCCAGACCCAGCGGGCGCTGGCGTCGGCTGGCTTCTACAAGGGCCCGATCGACGGCAAGGAAGGGCCGCGGACCAAGCGGGCGATCCGGGAGTTCCAGCAGGCGCAGGGGCTGAAGGTGGACGGTGTCGTGGGCAAGGCCACACGCCAGGCCCTGGCCAAGCACCTGGAAGAGACCCAGGAGTAGACAATGGCCGACGCGGGTTCTCTCATCGCGCCCCACGGGGGCCGGCTGGTCGAGCGTCTGGTCAAGGGGCATGAGCGGGAGGCCCTCTTGCACCGTGCCCGGAGTCTGCCGTCCATCGTCCTGGACGAATGGGAGCTGTCCGACGTTGAGCTGTTGGGGCTGGGCGCCCTCTCTCCGCTGGAGGGGTTCTTAGGGTCCGCGGATTACGATTCCGTCGTGGGCCGGATGCAGCTGGCCGACGGCACGGTCTGGGCGATCCCCGTTACGCTCTCCTTGACCGAGGAGGAGGCGGGCGTCTGGAAGGAAGGCGGCGACCTGGCGCTGATCTCCCCCGATGGGCAGATCGTGGCGGTCCTGCACGAGCCGCAGCTCTACCCGCACAACAAGGGGGTGGAGGCCAAGCTCGTCTACGGGACCCACGATGAGAGCCACCCGGCGGTGGCCCGGCTGATGAAGCAGGGCCCGTACTACGTGGGCGGGAAGGTGTCGGTGCTCTCCCTGCCGCCCCACGGCGATTTCCTCCCCTACCGGCTGACTCCGGCGCAGACGCGCCAGGAGTTCAGCCGGCGGGGATGGCGCACGGTGGTCGGCTTCCAGACGCGCAACCCGATCCACCGGGCGCACGAGTACCTGCTGCGCTGCGCGCTGGAGATCGCCGATGGGCTCCTGATCCACCCGCTCGTCGGGCAGACCAAGAGCGACGACCTGTCGGCGGAGATACGGATGCGCTGCTACGGGGCGCTGATCGACGGGTATTTCCCCAAGGACCGGGTGATGCTGGTGGTGAACCCCGCCGCCATGCGCTATGCCGGCCCCCGGGAGGCGATCTTCCACGCGATCATCCGCCAGAACTACGGCTGCAGCCACTTCATCGTGGGGAGGGACCACGCGGGGGTGGGCAAGTTCTACGGCACGTTCGACGCGCAGATCCTGATCCAGCGGTTCACGCGGGAGCAGCTGGGGGTGGTTCCGCTCTGCTTCGACAACTCCTTCTTCTGCAGGGTGTGCCAGGGGATGGCCTCGTCCAAAACCTGCTCGCACCCGGCGGCGGAGAGGGTGTCCCTGAGCGGGACGGCGGTGCGTCAGATGCTGGCGGAGGGGAAGATGCCTCCGCCCGAGTTCACGCGGCCCGAGATCGCGGAGATCCTGAAAGAAGCGTATGTTGGTCAGCCTTGAGCACGTTTACAAGAGCTTCCCCCACAACGGAGAGACGGTAGAGGTCCTGCACGACATCAACCTCTCGATCGCCGAGGGGGAGTTCGGCGTGCTGGTGGGCCCCACGGGGTGCGGCAAAAGCACGATCATCTACCTGATCGCCGGGCTGGAGCAGGCCACCTCCGGCCGGGTCCTGGTGGACGGGGCGCCCGTGGCCGGGCCCGGGCCGGACCGCGTCGTCGTCTTCCAGGAGGCGGGCCTCTTCCCGTGGCTCACCGTCCAGCAGAACGTGGAGTTCGGGCTCAAGATGGCCGGCCGGCCCGCGGGGGAGCGCCGCGCCACGGCCGCCGAGTTCCTCAAGATGGTGCACCTGACCCGCTTCGCCGGCGCTTACCCCTACCAGCTCTCCGGCGGCATGAAGCAGCGGGTCGCCATCGCCCGGGCGCTCGCTATGGACCCCAAGATCCTCCTCATGGACGAGCCGTTCGCCGCGCTCGACGCCCAGACCCGGCACCTTCTCCACCAGGAGCTGCTGGAGATCTGGGAGCAGACCGGCAAGACGATCCTCTTCGTCACCCACAACGTGCGGGAGGCGACGGTGCTCGGGGACAAGGTGTACACCGTCACCGCCCGCCCGGGCCGGATCAAGGGGGGCTGCCACATCAAGCTGCCGCGGCCGCGCCGCGAAAGCGACCCCCACCTCATCGTCATCCAGCAGAGGATCCTGATGGGGATCCAGGAGGAGATCGCCAAGGTGGTCAAGGACGAGGACATGGACTACCTGGTGGAGAAGGAAGCCAGCCGTCTCAGCGACGGCGCGGCCATCTAAGGCGCGGACCCGCATGCGCATTCCCTGGGCGGCGGTGAAGGCGGCGCGGTGGGCGCGGGAGCACCTCCTGCCGTGGGTCATCTTCCTGGCGGCGTGGGAGCTGCTCTCCTGGGTCACCCCGGCGCCGTCCGGCCTGCGCGTGCTGGGGCTGGCGTGGAGAGACCTGGGCGACCCGTCGGTGGCCTCGGCGCTCGCGGGCTCGCTGAGGAGGATGGCGATCGGCTTCGCGGCCGTGGGGTTCCTGGGCGTGGGGCTGGGGATGCTCATCGGGCGGTTCCGCTCGCTCGACAACATCTTCGGGACGGTGGCCTCGGCGCTGAACGCCATGCCGGGCGCCGCGTGGGTGCCGCTGGCGGTCTTCCTGTTCGGGATGAACCAGAAGGCGGTGGTCTTCACGATCGTGCTGGGTGCCACCGGGATCGTGATGCTCAACACGAGCTTCGGGATCAAGGACGTGCCGCCGCTGGTCCTCCGCGCCGCGAAAACCATGGGAGCCAGCGGGACGAAGATCTTCTGGCACGTGATCATCCCGGCGGCTCTGCCGCGGATCGTGGATGGGCTCCGGCTCGCCTGGGCGTTTGGCTGGCGGGCGCTGATGGCGGGGGAGCTCCTCATCAGCTCGGTGCACGGGATGGGGCAGATCTTGAGCCAGGTCGCCAAGCAGAGGGACATCGAGCAGCTCCTCGCCTACATGGTGATCATCGCCGCGATCGGGATGATCGTGGACGGGATCATCTTCCACCGGCTGATCGGGGGCCGGATCCGGGCGCGCTGGGGCACGGCGTGAGCGGGGAGACGGAGATCAGGGGCGCCGCCTCCCCGCTTCCAGGGGGGAAACGCGCTGCGCTGGTTGGGGGGAAGCATCGTCTCCTCCGCAGCACGCCCCTGGGATGGGGGGAACAAGCGTTCCGTCCGCACGCCCTTCCCGCGCTCGGGGCCTACGGCCCCGAGGCGGTCTCGTTGGGCGTGCGTCCAACAAGCCGCCGGTTCCCCCCGATTTCCCATCGGGGGGAAGCCGCGAGCTTCTGTCTGCACGCCCAACACGCCCCCTCTTCCAGAGGAATGGGGTGCTGAGAATTGCGCCGGAGGCGCTGGGGGAGATGATCGAGCATTGCCGGAAGGAGTACCCCAACGAGGCGTGCGGATACCTGGCCGGGCGGGAGGGCCACGTGGCGCGGTCGTTCCCGATCGGCAACGACGCGGCCAGCCCCACATACTACGAGATGAACCCGGCTGAGCAGCTGCGGGCGCAGAGGCGGATCCGGGAGGAGGGGCTGGAGCACCTGGCGGTGTACCACTCGCACGTGGCGACGGAGGCGTTCCCCTCCCGCCGGGACATCGACCGGGCCACGGCGGTGCAGGAGATCTTCGACGGGCATTACGTGCTGGTCACGCTGAAGGACGCGGGGAGGCCGCGGGCGCGGGCGTTCCGGATCCGGGACGGGCACGTGGCCGAAGAGGGGCTCGTCGAGGAATGACGCAGGAGGGGTCGGGACGACCTGGCACCTTGCGGATTCTGAAGATCGGCACGCGGGGGTCCAAGCTGGCGCTGGCGCAGGCCGGGCTGGTGAAGGAGGCGCTGGAGAAGGCGCACCCGGGGCTCGCCTGCGAGTTGGAGATCATCCGCACCAGTGGGGACGATCTCTCGGCCGGAGCACCGCGTACCGGGTACGTACCTGGTAGCCATGTGTCCCCAGGTACTGGGTTGAGCGATGACCAGGCGGCGCTGAAAGGGTTGTTCGTGAAGGAGCTGGAAGAGGCCCTTCTTGCGGGCAGGGTGGACCTGGCGGTCCACTCGGCCAAGGATATGGAGGCGGACTTGGCCCACGGGCTCACGATCGCGGCGGTGATGAAACGGGAGGACCCGCGCGACGCGCTGGTGGCCAAGAGCGGCGCCGGCCTGAAAGGACTTCCGGCGGGCGCCCGCGTGGGGGTGAGCTCCCTCCGGCGCGTGGCTCAGCTCAAGCGCCTGCGGCGCGACCTGGAATACGTGGAGGTGCGGGGCAACGTGGACACGCGGCTGAGGAAGCTGGAGGCCGGGGAGGCCGACGCGCTCGTGCTGGCGGCGGCGGGGCTCATCCGGCTGGGCTTAGGTGCCCGGATCAGCGAGCATCTGGAGCCGGCGCAGATCCTTCCGGCCCCGTGCCAGGGGGCGCTGGCGATCGAGATCCGCGTGGATCGACCGGAAGTGGCTGAGATTGTGCGGGCGCTGGACCACGCCGGCTCCCGCGCCGAGGTGGAGGCGGAGCGGGCGCTCCTGCGGGCGCTGGGCGGGAACTGCCGAGTGCCGGTGGGGGCATTGGCGCGAGCCAACGGGGAGAGCATGACGCTGGAGGCGGTGGTCCTCTCGCCGGACGGCTTGAAGGCGGTGCGCAAGAGTGTTGCCGGCTCCCGGGCCGGGGCGCAGCGGCTGGGGACGGAGATGGCGAGTCACCTGCGGGCGGCCGGCGCGGACCGCCTCCTCTACGGAAGCTGGCGATGAGACCTTCCTTTGGAAGGGGGGGTATGTTGGGGGGGATGGGAAATCCCCCCCAACGGCACCGATTGGTTTCGCCGGATGGGCGTGTGGACGGAGCGACCCTTCCCCCCGCTCGGAGGGGGAAACCAGGCAGTGGTTTCCCCCTCCGAACGAGACGCGGCCCAAGCGGCCATGCTTCGTTTGGAACGGTCTATCTGGTGGGGGCGGGGCCGGGCGATCCGGAGCTGATCACGGAGCGCGGCAGGAAACTCCTTGCCCGGGCCGGCTGCGTGATCTACGACCGGCTGGTGGACCCGGCGCTCCTGCGCCTGACCCGGCGCGGATGCGAGAAGATCTACGCCGGGAAGCTGTCCGACGAGGGTGGGAAAGGGCAGGAGCGGATCAACCGGCTGATGGCGGAGAAGGCGCGGCGGCATCCGGTGGTGGTTCGCCTGAAGGGCGGGGATCCCGCGGTGTTCGGCCGGATGAGCGAAGAGTTGGAGGCGCTGGCGAAGGCGGGCGTCCGGTTCGAGGTGGTGCCGGGGGTGAGCTCTGCCTGGGCGGCGGCGGCGTGCGCTGGGATCCCGCTCACCGACAGGAGCTTGAGCTCGTGCGTCGCCATCACGACGGGGCATGTCGCCGCCGGCAAGGGGCGGGGCGTGCGGTGGGAGGCGCTGGCCAAGGGGGCAGACACGCTGGTCATCCTGATGGGCCGCGCGGCCTTGCCGGCGATCGTGCGGCGGCTTCGCTCGGTGCGGCCGGGGACGACGCCGATCGCGCTGGTGCGCCGGGCTTCTGCGCCACGGCAGGAGGTCCTGGTGAGCACGCTCGATAAGGTGGTGGAGGATTTGGCGGGCCGGCCGGAGTTCGGGCCGCCGGTCACGGCGATCGTTGGGGAAGTGGTGCGGCGGAGGGAGGAGTTCGCGAAGTTGTCCGGGCGGCGCCCGCTGGAGGGGAAGCGGATATTGATCACCCGCCCAGCGGGGGACCAGGAGATTCTGAGCGGACGGCTGCGGGAGTTGGGGGCGCGCTGCGAGCACCTTCCCACCATCGCGATCCGGACGAAACGGGTGGGGGCGGTGGAGCGGCGGCAGCTGCTGGAGGCGCTGCCGGGATACGACTGGGTCATCTTCACCAGTTATCACGGGGTCGAAGCGCTCGCGAACCTGACAAGGAACCTGACAAGGGGTCGGGACAACCTGGCACCTTTAATTAGGGGCAAGGTCTGCGCGATCGGGCCGCGCACCGCGGAGCAAGTGAAACGGGCCAGGCTGAAAGCGGACCTCATCCCCGCCGATTTTTCAAAGGAAGGGATCGCGCGGGCGTTCCGGAAGATCCCGGTGCGGGGCAGGCGGATCCTGATCCCGCGCTCGAATTTGGGAGCGGGCGACTGGTTCGCGAAGGAGCTGCGCGGCCGGGGGGCGCGGGTGGACGAGGTGGTCCTGTACGAAACGGTGGCGCCCAAGATTTCCGCGGAGCGGGTGAAGAGGGCCCTGCGCCATCTGGACGCGGCCACGTTCACCTCCGGCTCGACGGCGGAGTCGTTCCTCGCGGCGCTGGCCCGGGCGAGGGTACCGCTGAAGCGGGCGCTCAACGGCGCTGCCGTCGTGGCGATCGGCCCCTCGACGGCGCGGGCATTGAGGAAAGGCGGGGTGAAGCGGGTCCACCTGCCGAAAGGCTCCTGGACCGTGGACGGGCTCGTGGAAGCGGTGGTGGAGGCGGTGGCATCATGAAGGCGCTGGCCGGTTTTCCCCGGTACCGGCCGCGCCGGCTCCGCCAGCACCCCGGCCTGCGCCGGCTGGTCGCCGAGACCTCCCTGGACGCCGGCCGGATCGTGGCGCCGCTCTTCGTGGCGGCTGGCGTGAAGAAGCGCTCCCCGGTCGCCTCGATGCCGGGCGTCGATCGGCTGAGCGTCGCCGAGGCGGTGACCGAGGCGAAGCAGATCGCCAAGCTGGGGCTCGGCGGCATCCTGCTCTTCGGGATCCCGGCGAAGAAGGACCCGCACGGCCGGGGCGCCTACGCGGCCGACGGGATCGTCCAGCAGGCGGTGAACGCCGTGAAGCGCTCGGTGCCGGGGCTTGTGGTGATGACCGACGTTTGCCTGTGCGAGTACACGACCCACGGGCACTGCGGGGTATGGAGAGAAAGTGCCAGGTCGTCCCGACCCCTTTTGGTGGACAACGACGCGACCCTGCGGCTCCTGGCCGAGACCGCGGTCTCCCAGGCAAAGGCCGGGGCGGACCTCGTGGCCCCCTCGGCGATGATGGACGGCCAGGTGGCCGCGATCCGCCGGGCGCTGGACGACAGCGGGCTCGACCAGGTGCCGGTGATGAGCTATTCGGCGAAATACGCCTCGGCCCTGTACGGGCCGTTCCGTGACGCGGCGCGGTCGGCGCCGCAGTCCGGCGACCGGCTCGGCTACCAGATGGACCCGGCCAACGCCGAGGAGGCGCTGCGAGAGGTGGCGCTGGACATCGAGGAGGGCGCCGACATCGTGATGGTGAAGCCGGCCCTCACCTCGCTGGACGTGATCCGGGCGGTGAAGAGGAGGTTCCATTGGCCGACGGCGGCGTACCAGGTGAGCGGGGAGTACTCCCTGATCAAGGCGGCGGCCGCGCGCGGCTGGGTGGAGGAGAAACGGCTGGTGCTGGAGACGGCGACGGCGGTCCGGCGGGCGGGCGCGGACATCCTGATCACGTACCACGCGAAACAAATCGCGCAGTGGCTCTAGAACACGAAACAGCGCCAAGGGCGCCAAGGCAATGGGCGTCCGAATACCGGCGGGCTGTATCGGGCCCATTTATCGGTATCGGGCTCTCTGTACGCGATAGGGGGATTTAAAAATGGCGGAGAAGGATTGGGTGGTGAGCGGGCTCATCAACCCGGAGGCGCAGAAGAAGGAGATCTCCCGCTTCGAGGAGGAGATTTTGCGCCTCGAGCAGCAGAAGCTGGACATGGACGACTTCAAAAAGTTCCGGCTGGAGAACGGCGTGTACGGGATCCGCGGCACGATGGACGAGCACATGATCCGGATCAAGGTGCGCTTCGGCGCCCTGACCGCGGACCAGTGGGACGCGATCGCCGACGTGGTGGAGAAGTACGCCACCCCGAAGGTCGCGCACATCACCACGCGCCAGGCGATCCAGATGCACAAGGTGAAGCGGGGGAACGTGCCGGAGGTGCTCAAGCGCATCACCCAGACGGGGCTGACCACGCGCGAGGCCTGCGGCAACACGGTGCGGAACGTCTCGGCCTGCCCCTTCTCGGGGATCTCCGCGGAGGAGCTGTTCGACGTGACCCCTTACGCCGACGCGGTGAGCCGGTACTTCCTGCGGCACGCGGTCTGCCAGAACCTGCCGAGGACGTTCAAGATCGCCTTCGAGGGCTGCCCCACGGACCACGCCCGGGTGCCGATCCACGACTTCGGCGCGGTGGCGCGCATCCAGACGGTGGACGGCAGGCCGGTGCGCGGGTTCCGGACCTTCGTAGGCGGGGGCCTGGGCGCGGTGCCGTTTCCCGCGCACCTGCTGGAGGAGTTCACGCCGGCCGACCTGCTGATCCCGACGATCGAGACGGTCCTGCGCCTGTTCGACCGGTACGGCGAGCGGAAGAACCGCAACACCGCCCGGATCAAGTTCCTCATCAAGAAATGGGGGATCGAGGAGTTCCGGAAGCAGTTCATCGAGGAGCGCAAGGTCACGCTGATGACCAGCCCCGGCCAGACCGACTGGAAGATACCGGTCTACGACCAGGAGGCGCCCCCGGCGCCGCCGGCCGAGAAGCGCTTGACCGTGGCCCAGGACACGCCGGAGTACAAGCGCTGGCGCGAGACGAACCTGTTCAAGCAAAGCCAAGCGGGCTACGTCGCGGTGCAGGTGCGCTGCCCGCTGGGGGACATCACGGTCGCCCAGATCCGGGGGATGGCCGAGCTCGCGCGCCGGTACAACGGCGGCCGCCTGCGGACGGTGATCAGCCAGAACATGCTCCTGCCGTGGGTGCGGGAGCAGGACGTGCCGGCGCTGTACGAGGGGCTCGCGCGCCTGGGGATCGCCTACACCGACGCGGGGCATCTCGCCGACATCACCCGCTGCCCCGGGGCGGACACCTGCCAGATTGCCATCACCCACTCGCGGGGGCTGGCCGCCTCCTTCGGCGAGATCTTCGCCAACGGCGGGCGGGAGCTCGTGGACGACGAGGCGCTGAAGAACCTGACCATCAAGATCAGCGGCTGCTTCAACTCCTGCGGCCAGCACCACATCGCCGACATCGGGTTCCACGGCGCCACCAGCGAGATGAACGGCCACCAGGTGCCGACCTACATGGTGATGGTGGGCGGCCGCACGGCCGAGGGGGTGGC
>CAYJUA010000030.1:0-14564 GCA_964373295.1 uncultured Planctomycetia bacterium | reverse complement strand
TGCCGGCCGAGCCCGGAGGCGGCTTCCTCCACCGCTACAGCGCCACCACCAAGCTGCCCGTGGAGGGGATCCTCTACGGCGGCCCGAACGCCTACCTCCTTCAGGCGATGAACCTTTACTTCCTCCAGACCGGGGATAACCGGTACAACGCCCTGGCCCAGCAGCTGGGGAACTTCCTGCTGACGCTTCAGGACGCCGACGGCGGGCTCTTCGGCAGACCCGCGGTGACCTGGAAAAGCGCGGAGAACAACATGGGGGCGCTCTCGGCCCTGCACAACCTCGGCAAGGTCCAGAACATCCCACTTTACATCGACCAGTCCGCGATGATCCGGAACTTCCTGGCGACGGAGTGCTGGGACGGCGTGCGGTTCTTCCAGGGAGAGAACGACCCGACCATCGTCACCGACGTGCAGGCCCTGGGGGCTTTGGTCATGGGGCCCGGCTACACCAACGGCGCCTTCTGGGCGGAGGGGCAGACGCTCACCACCAAAACCTACAACGGCCGGAAACGGGTGACCGGCTTCGACTTCGACGCGGACCGGGACATGGTCTGGACCGAGGGGACCCTGCAGGAATCGCTGGCCTTCCTGGCGGCCGGGGACCTGGTCAAGTCCAACACCTACAAGGCGGAGTCCGAGAAGCTCCAGCAGGGCTCCGGCGGGTTCTGGGCGGTCAGCAACCCCGGCACGGCCGGCCCCGGCGAGATCATCCAGAAGTGGCAGGCGGTGGCCTCCACCGCCTGGTACGTCTGCGTCGCCAACCAGGACAACGTCCTGGAGCTGCTCCCCTGACCTTCTTCTAGAGCCGGCCGGAGCTCATTCCCACCGTCGGTTTTCTCATGATGGTAAACTAATCCCCATGGCGAAGCGCCGCCGGAGGAAGCTCTTCAGCACGCGCTACGTCCACCCCGAGCGGCGCCGGTCCCGCAACTGGGCTCTGATCCTGTTCGGGTCGCTGGCGATGTTCTTCGTCGTCCAGCGGCACATGATCGGGGCGGGCATCGTGACCGACATCAGCATGTTTCCCACCCTGCGAGAGGGGAGCTACTTCCTCATCAACAAGTACATCTACCACATGCGCCGTCCCCGGAGGGGAGAGATCGTGATCTTCCGAAAGAGCCCGATGGAGACGGAGTATTACGTCAAGCGGCTTGTGGCGCTCGGAGGAGAGGAGGTTTCCCTGAGCGGGGGACGGGTGCTCGTGAACGGCCGGACCCTGGAGGAGCTCTACGCCCATGGGCCCACCCACCCTGACATGGAGAAGCTAGTGGTCCCGGAGGGGTACTGCTTCCTGCTGGGGGACAACCGGTCCGACAGCGAGGACAGCCGCCATTTCGGCTGCGTGGCCCTCGACCGGATCGAGGGGAAGCTCGCCCCCGACCGCATCTTCCCCCTCAGCTAAAGGCAGTCCGCTTCTCAAAATCCCACTTCTCCAACTACCCTTCTCAAAGTAGGGGGTAGAGAAGTGGGATTTTGAGAAGCGGACTGATTTTACGACAGGCGGAGGTCGCTGAGGCGCAGCTCGATGCGGCAGCCCTCCTCCCCGCGGCGCAGGACGGGGGAATAGGCCAGCCGCACGCTCCCGCGGACCCGGCGGAGGTTCACCTCCGCCAGCATCTCCCGGGGCTGAAGCGCCTCAAAGAGCCGGCCCTCCGGCCCCTCCACCTGCACCCGCATCCCGAAGGGGTTGAACTCCCCTGCCGGGCTGGGCCCCTCCGGGATCCTGCCGTCGCTGGAATGGAACACCGGCCGCGGGTTGCCCATCCCGAACGGGGCCAGCATATCGAGGTCCCTCATCAGCTCCTCGGTCAGCAGCCCCAGCGGCAGCTCGGCGTCCAGGTCCACGGAGGGAGAAAGCCCCTTTGCGTCCAGCCGCTCGTGGGCGACGCGGTTCAGCGCCTCGCGGAAAGGGGCCACCCGCTCCCGCGCGATGGTCAGCCCCGCCGCCGCCGGATGGCCGCCGAAGTCGATCAGGTGCTCCTTGACCCGGTGGAGGGCCTCGATCAGATGAAACGAGCGGATGGAGCGGGCCGACCCGCGGCACGACTCCCCGCCGGAGGCGATCACCACCGTCGGCCGGTGGAAGCGGATGGCCAGGCGGGTGGCGAGGATCCCGACGACGCCGGGATGCCAACCCTCGTCCTCGAGCACGATCACCCGGTCCCGGCTGAAGTTCACCTCCCGGGCGACCTTGACCAGCGCCTTCTTGAACGCCTCCCGCGCCATGGAGGCGCGGTTGCGGTTCTGCCGGCAGACCTCCTCGGCCAGCGCGCGCGCCTCTTCGGGGTCGTCCGTGGTCAGCAGGCGGAAGCTGACCTGGGCCGAGCCGATCCGCCCCATCGCGTTGAGCGGGGGGGCCAGCGTGTATCCGATGTCCTCGGCGGTGAGGGGACGGCCGGCCAGGTTGACCTGGGCCAGCAGGGCGCGCAGCCCCGCCTTCCGCGTGGCGGCCAGCGCGTGCAGGCCGATCTTCACCAGCGTCCGGTTCTCCCCGGTGAGGGGAGCCAGGTCCGCCACGGTCCCCAGCGCCACCAGGTCCAGGTGCTCCCACGCGGCGCTCTCGTTCCCCGCCAGCGCGGCGAGGCCCCGGGCCAGCGTGAACGCCACTCCCACCGAGGCCATCTCCTTCTCCGGGTATGAGCAGTCCGGCCGGAGCGGGTTGAGGAACGCCGTGCAGGGCGGCCGGCGCTGGGGGTCCAGGTCGTGGTGGTCCACCACCACGGTCTCGAGCCCGAGCGAGCCGGCCAGCGCCAGCTCCTCGAAGGCGGTGGTCCCGCAGTCGGCGCTGATGATCAGCTTCACTCCCTCCTCGGCCGCCCGGCGGATCACATCGGCCTTCAGGCCGTAGCCGTCGTCCACGCGGTGGGGGATGTGCACCGTGACCTGCGCCCCGAGGGAGCGCAGGGTCCGGTGGAGGAGCGCGGCGCTTGTCACGCCGTCGGCGTCGTAGTCCCCGACCACCCGGATCTTCCCGCCCGCCCCCACCTGCCGCAGGATCCGGTGCGCCGCCTTCTCCAGGTCGGCCATCAGCGCGGGCGCGCCGAGGCGGCCCAGGTCCGCGCACAGGAAATCGTTGGCCAGGTCGGGGGAGCCGGCGCCGCGGTGGATCAGGAGGCGGGCGATGAGCGGAGGGACCTCCAGGGCGCCGGCCAGGTCACTCACGCTTGCTTCGTCCACCGGCCGGACGACCCAGTTCCTCCTCATGGGCCTACGGCCTCTTCTCCCAGACGAGGAGGAGCGGCGTGGCGATGTAGACCGTGGAGTAGACGCCGGAGACGAACCCGACCAGCAGGGCGAAGGCGAAGTCGTTGAGGATCTCGCCGCCGAAGAGGAAGAGGGCCGCCACGGCGAGCAGGGTGTAGCCGGAGGTGAGCAGGGTCCTCGAGAGGGTCTGGTTCAGCGCCAGGGTGATCAGCTCCCCGAAGGTCATCCGCCGGGCGGTGCGGCGCAGCTCCCGGATCCGGTCGTAGATGACGATCGTGTCGTTGATCGAGTAGCCGGCGATCGTCAGCAGCGCCGCCACCAGGGTCAGCGAGATCGGCCGGCCGGTCACCGCCAGCGCCCCCACGGTGATCAGCACGTCGTGGAGCAGGGCCACGATGCCGGCAACCCCGAAGCTCCAGGAGCGGAAGCGCCACCCCACGTAGAGGCTGATCGAGACCAGCGCCCAGAAGATCGCCTGGACCGCTCGCCGCCGGAGGTCCTTCCCCACCGAGGGGCCCACCTGCTCCACCCGCGCCAGCTCCGCCGGGTTGTCCGGGAAGGCTTGCTTGAGCTTCTCCTGCACCGGGCGGACGGTGTCGCCCGAGGTCCGCACGAGGATGTCCTGGGAGGACGGGCCGAATTGCTGGAGCGAGGCGTCGGCCAGGTCGATCTCGCCGAGGGCGGCCCGGACCCGCTCCATCTCGACCGGCCGGGCGAAGCGGTACTGCTGGACCTGCCCGCCGGTGAAATCGATCCCGTAGGCGCGGTTCCCCAGCCCGTTGAACCGGACCAGGCCCCCGATCACCAGGACCAGGGAGAGGAGGTAGCAGACCTTCCGGGGCTTCAGGAAGTCCAGCTTTGTCTCGCCGATCAGCCGGAGCATCCGCACCTGGGTCAGCCACCCGCGGCGGTGCAGGGCCTCGAAGATCACGCGGGTCACGACCACGGAGGTGAACATGCTGGCCAGGAGCCCGATCACCGTCGTCACGGCGAAGCCGCGGATCGGCCCGGTGCCGAACTGGAACAGGAGGAAGGCGGCGATCAGGGTCGTGAAGTTGGAGTCGAAGATCGCGGTGAAGGCCCGGTCGTAGCCGTTGGCGATCACCTGCCGGATGGAGCGGCCCAGCTTGATCTCCTCCCGCATCCGCTCGTAGATGAGGACGTTGGCGTCCACCGCCATGCCGAGGGTCAGCACGATGCCGGCGATGCCCGGCAGGGTGAGCGTCGCGTGGAACAGGCCGAGCCCGCCGAGGAGGATCAGGAAGTTCAGCGCCAGAGCGGCGTTGGCGATCAGCCCCGGCAGCAGGTAGTAGACCGCCATGAAGAGGAAGACCAGACCCACGCCCATCGCCGTGGCCCGGACCCCCGCCTGGATGGAGTCGGATCCCAGCAGGGGCCCGACGGTTCGCTCCTCCTCAATGTAGACCGGGGCCGGCAGGGCGCCCACCCGCAGGACGAGCGCCAGGTCCGCCGCCTCCTGCGGCGTGAAGCGGCCGGTGATCACCGCCTCCCCGCCGGGGATCGCCTCCTGGATCGTCGGGGCCGACTGCACCTTGCCGTCCAGCACGATGGCCAGCCGCCGGCCCACGCTCTCGGCGGTCACCTTGCCGAAGGTGCTCGCGCCTCCAGCGTTGAAGCGCAGGCCGACGCTGGGGGCGTTGAAGTGGCTCTGGTCGAACTGCACCTGCGCGCTGGCCAGGGCGGCACCCGTGAGCACCGGCTCCTTCGTCACCAGGAGCCGCTCGCCGTCTGCGGTGTTGTGCAGCTCGTAGCCCTCGGGGACCTGGCCGTCCAGCGCCTGCTTCACCAGCGAGGGGTCGTCCCGGACCAGCTTGAACTCCAGGAGGGCGGTCTTGCCGATGATCTCCAGCGCCCGCTCGCGGTCGGTCACCCCGGGGAGCTGGATCACGATCTCGTCCTCCCCCTGTCGGTGGATCGAGGGCTCCTTCACGCCGAACTGGTCGATCCGGTTGCGGATCACCTCCAGCGCCCGCTCCGGCGCGTCCTCCCGGGCCTCCTTCGGCACCTTCTGGGTGTCCACCTTGAGGATCAGGTGCATCCCGCCCTGGAGGTCCAGGCCCAGCGCGATCCGCTCCTTCAGGGGGAAGGCGTTCCAGGCGGAGACGGCGATGACCGCCAGGATCGCGGCGAACCAGGGGGTGAGGCGCCGGTACGTCATTCCCCTCCCTCTTTGACCAGGCGGGTGACGGCGCTCTTGTCCACGTCCATCCTCACGTTGTCGTCAACCCGCAGGGTGACGACCGCCTCCTTCACGTTCACCACCGTCCCGTGGACCCCGCCGACGGTGACCACCTCATCGTTCTTCTTGAGCTTCGACTGCATCCGGGCCGTCTCCTTCTGCTGCTTCATCTGCGGCCGGATCAGCATGAAGTACATGACGAAGAGGATCATCAGCATCGGGAACAGGTTCGCCATCGCGGGATTCACAACCTCACCTCCTTTTTTCGGTACTCAGTGCGCGATACTAACTTAGGGGGCCGATACAGCCCACCCCAAACCCGCCTCTTGCTTTGGCTCCCGATATGCGGCAGCAACCCGCTCACGCACTTCTCCGAGCTTCCGCGCGGCGATCGCCTGCCGGATTTCGGCCATCAGTGTACTATAGAACCATAGGTTATGGAACGAGAGCAGGCGCAGCCCCAGCATCTCCTGCGCCTGGAACAGGTGCCGGATGTACATCCGGCTGTGGGTCCGGCAGACCTCGCAGGCGCACGCGGGATCGAGCGGGCCGGGGTCGGCGGCGTGCGCCGCGTTCCTCAGGTTGATCCTGCCCTGCGACGTGTAGGCGACGCCGTTCCTCCCGTGCCGCGTGGGGACCACGCAGTCGAACAGGTCCACCCCCTGCTCCGCCGCCCGCACCAGGTCCAGCGGCTCCCCCATCCCCATCAGGTACCGCGGCCGCTCCGGCGGGAGGGGGGCGATCGCCTCCGGGATCAGCTCAAACATCAGCTCCTTCGGCTCCCCCACGCTGAACCCGCCCAGCGCGTAGCCGTCGAAGCCGATCTCGGCGGTCCGCTCCGCCGCCTGCCTCCGCAGGTCCGCGTGCGTGGCCCCCTGCACGATCCCGAACAGAAAGGGGTCGGGTCGACCTGGCACCTTCTCATGCTCCCGCTTGCTCCGCGCGGCCCACGCCACGGTCCGCTCCAGCGCCTGCTCCGCCTCCGCCCGGCTGCAGGGGTACTCCACGCAGTGGTCCAGGGGAATCCGGACGTCCACCCCGATCGCCCGCTGGAAATCGATCACCCCCTCCGGCGTCAGCTCGTGGAGGGAGCCGTCCACCGGCGAGGCGAAGCGGACGCCGGCCTCGCTGATCTTCCGGCGCGCCGCGAGACTGAAGACCTGGTACCCGCCGGAATCGGTGAGGATCGGCCCGTCCCAGCCCATGAACCGGTGCAGGCCGCCGGCCCGCTCCAGGATTTCGCGGCCGGGCCTCAGCGACAGGTGGTAGACGTTGGCGAGCACCATCTCGATGCCGATCTTCCGGAGGTCCTGGACGGTGATCCCCTTCACCGTCCCCTGCGTCCCGACCGGCATGAAGGAAGGGGTGCGGACGACGCCGTGCGCGGTGGTGAGCTCCCCGGCCCGGGCGGCGCCGCCGGGATCCCGCGCCGTTACTTGGAACACTGCTTATACGCCGCCAGCAGGTCGAGGTAGTGCCTGGCCCCCTCGCGGATCCGCAGGGTCTCGGCCTCCGTCACCTGCCGGACCACCTTGGCCGGTACCCCGGTCGCCAGCGAGTTCGGCGGGATCCGCGTCCCCTCGGTCACCAGGGCGCCGGCCGCCACGATGGAGCCGGACCCGATGGTGCAGCCGTCCAGCAGGATCGCCCCCATCCCGATCAGCGCGTTGTCCCCCACGCTGGCGCCGTGCAGGATCACCCGGTGGCCCACCACCACCCGCCGGCCGATCTTGACCGGCGCCACCCCGTGGCTCGTGTGGGCCACGCAGAGGTCCTGGATGTTCGACTCGTCGCCCACGTCGATCTCCAGGATGTCGCCTCTCAGCACCGCCCCCGGCCAGATCGAGACGCGCCTGCCCAGCGTGACCCGCCCGATCACCACCGCCGAGGGGTGCACCCATGCGGTCGGGTCGACCTCCGGCTGAACCCCATCGAACGATTCGATCATGGCTCCCCCAGAATCAGCATCGCATCGCCATAGGAATAAAAGCGGTACCTCTGCCGCACCGCCTCCCGGTACCCCTCAAGCACACGCTCCTCTCCGGCGAAGGCGGCCACCAGGAGGAGCAGGCTGGTCCCCGGCAGGTGGAAGTTGGTGATGAGGCCGTCCACCGCCTTAAACTCGAACCCCGGCCGTATGAACAGGTCCGTGCGGCCTTCGCGCTGGCCGCGGGTCCTGCCGTCATGGGGCGCGGCGGCGGAGGCCTCCCCATCGGCGTCACCCCCGGCCAGCGTCTCGAGGGTTCGCACCACTGTTGTTCCTACAGCAATGACGCGGCCGCCTTCTTTCTTCGTCTTCCTGATCGCCTCGACGGTCTCCTCGGGAATAAAATAGCGCTCCGGATGCAGCCGGCCGGCGGCCATCTCCCTCTCCCCCACCGGCTTGAACGTGCCCCAGCCGACATGCAGGGTGACAAACGCCGTCCGCGCCCCGAGCGCCAGGACCTTCTCCAGCAGCTCACCGGTGAAGTGCAGGCCGGCCGTCGGCGCCGCCACGGCGCCGGCCTCGCGCGCGTAGACCGTCTGGTACCACTCGGCATCCTCCGGCCGGACCGGCCGGCCGATGTACGGCGGCAGAGGGATCTCTCCCAGGCGGGCCAGCGCCTGCTCCGCGCCCCGGCCCTCGAAGCGGATGAGCCGCTCTCCCTCCTCCCACGCGACGATCTCGGCCTGCAAGCTCCCGTGATCAAACGCAAGCCGCGTCCCCGGCTTCAGACTCCTCGCCGGCTGGCCCAGACAGCGGTAGACGCGGGCCTTCTCGCCGGACCGCTCCACCTCCAGCTGGAGCAGCAGCAGCTCCACCTTCCCGCCCGTGGCGGCCTTGCACCCATGGAGCCGAGCCGGAATCACGCGGGTGTCATTGAGCACGAGGAGATCGCCGGGGCGCAACAACTCCGGCAGGTCGCGGAAAACGCGGTGGGAAATCATGCCCTCCCGTCGGGGAAGGACCATCATGCGGGAGGAATCGCGCGGCCGGCAGGGCTCCTGCGCGATCAGCTCCTTGGGAAGCTCGTACGTCAGCACCCCGCCATTATAGCAGGGCCCGTGGGACGGCCCGCCGGCAGGGTTACACGAAGATCAGGACGGCCCTGTCGTTCTCCAGCAGAATGAGGCTCTGCGCCTCTATGACGGCCCCTCCCTGGAGGCCCTTCTGTTCCACCAGGTACTGGATCGTATGCAAGACAAGGGCCGGCGTGATCTCCCGGTACGTCGCAGCGGTCACGCGAAAAAGGAATTGGTTCGGGCCTAATCGGGACACATCGAAATCCAAGTCGTCGGTGATCACGACCCTCGCCGAGGCCGGATCCTTCACGACGGTGAACCCGTCCGCCTCGACAAATTTGCCTTCAAGGTCGTTCTTCCACGTCCCGCCCAGGTAGACCGGAAGCGCATCGACCGGAACGGCGGCGGGGACCTGCGGCCGGACCAGGTACACGCCATCGTAGCCCGCCTCCTTCATCGCCTTGATTCCTGTCTCCGCATCGGGCACTACCTCCATGACGTTGATCACAGGCAGGCGGCGCGTCACATCCCGCCGGAGAACCTCATCCAAGCTCTGCCGGCCCAGGAAGCTTCGGAACTCCGTTTCCGGCACCTCCACGGGGAATATCGGCGGAACTTCAGGCTCCTTGCCCTCGTCCTGCCCGGCGGCGGGGCCGTCGTAACGGACCAGCGCCACCGTCCGGTTGTCCCTGCCGCTCCAGGCCCGCCGCATGACGCACGCAGCCGCTTGGAGGAGCGGCGTCTCCCGCGCGGACGACAGGACGCGGCCAATTGCCCACCTCAGCCAGCGGAATGGGCCGCCCACGGCCCGCCGGAGGGCATGAGAGCTCATCACCCCGTGGACGCCGTCGGTGGTGCCGATCAAAAGGTCGCCGGGCTCCAGCGCCAGAACGATCACCCCATGGGGCTGCAGTGGGGCGGAACGCCACCGTTCCTCGTCCGTGGGGTCGCGGACGATATCTCCCAGGGACTGGGTCAAGATGTTCTGCCCTTCTTGCTGTCTCGCCGCGGCCTCCGCTATCTGTAAGAGGGAAGCTCCCGCCGCCTGACCGCCAAGCTCCTTCACCGCGTCGTCCCACGCCTTGTTGTGGTCCGGCGTCAACAGGACAAGCTTGCCCGCCCGGAGCAGATAGACCCGCGTGTCCCCCACGCTGATGATGAACGCGTCGGAACCAATGACCACGATCGCGGCGACGGTCGTGCCCATCCGAAGCTTCTCCGAGCGTTCGACCAGCACGTTGGTCTCTTCCTCGATCTTATCGTTGATGTTCGTCCGCGCCAGCTCCTCGTGGACATAGCCGACAGCTTCACGCAACCCGGCCCAGATCTCCGGCCGAAGGGCCTCCTTCCCTTCCGGCGCCGTTGCGTACTTCTGGGCCAAAGCCAGGAACCCCTCGCTTGACGATAGGCGCTCGCAGAACGTTTGCCCCGCGAGCCGGCTTGAGCCGGCGCCATCTATCCTTCCTCCCATCCCATCGCACAGGACGGTGATATGGCCACACGTTTCCCCACCCTTCTCCAGCGGCGCCGTGCGGCAATGGTCCTGCTGCTCGTTCCGCTTCCCGACCTGCGATATGCTGGCCACGCCCAGCCGGTAGATGATCCCTTCCGGTCCCTGCATCAACTCGTACCCTTCGAAGAAGTCATCCCCCGAGTCCCTTCTCGGAGGGTGCGCTTCACCTGTCGGTATCCAAGGCTGGGTCTTTTCGGGATCGGCTTCCCCTCCCTCCCCCTTTTCCTCCCCGGCTCTCCCCGCCACCTTGGCCGCCTCGGCCTCGCTCCGGGCTGGCGCCGCCGGCGGCACCTTCCGCACGATGATCACCGCCGCCGTCCCGTTGTCAGGGTTGGCCCGGGCGATCTCCAACAGCCGCCGTGCAAAGTCCGCGGCGGACAGGTTGGCCTCGGCAAGCTCCCTTATCTCCTCCGGGGAGATGCTCTCAGAAATCCCATCGCTCAGCAGGATCACGATGTCGCCCTTGCCGAGGACTTCGAAGATGTGGGAATCGATCCGGGGCTCCACCGGCCCATGGAGAGGCGGCTTACCCGGGTCGGGCTCCACAATGACGACTCTTGAACTTCCCGGCACCCCTTGAATCTCTGTCTCCCTGACGGGGGACATCTGGCCCACCTCTCCCAGGTGCCCGGTGATCGCATGGGCCCCCTCTTCCTGGGCCGCGATTTCTGCGAGCACATTGAATGAGCCACCGGGCATCCTCTCCTTGGCGGCCGCCCATCCGGCCGTGTGGTCTTCAGTCACAAGCTGCACATGGACCTTGCCGGCGTCATCTCTGAACACTCTGTAGGTGCGGGTGTCCCCCTGGTGACTGCCCACGACCGCCGGTCCCCTCCCTCCCGGCCCTCCCGGGATAACGAGAAGTACATCTCCAACCGCCGCGAACCGTTCCGCCTCTTCTCCGGCCCCCTGCAGATTGCCTTCCGCCAGCACCTCGTGGGCCCTCCTGAGCGCCAACCCAATCATTTGACGGAGCGCCCAGAGGGCATCCCCCTTCTCCGCGTGCGGCGCGTTTATGTATGCCCTCAGCAGGTCATGCAGGTCGGCCAACGGGAAACCCTTGGGATCCTCCTTGGTCAGGAAGTCCACTACCGCCTGAACCGCCAGGCGGCTGGACTCGCGCGGATCCTCCGCGAAGCTGGCGCCGTCCACGACGACCGTCAGGAGCCCGAGGACCTCCCCCTGCGGGCCCACCAGCGAGACGGCGACGGCGTCCCCCTGTTCATTCTTGGCGCCCAGTCTCTGCCCCACCCCCACCTCCACCACCGTCCCATCGAGAAAGGTGACCGCCCCGTCCGGCGGGACGTTGAGAAAGATCTGCGGCTCCGCCGCGGGGGAAGGCGGGATAATCGGGTCCACGCCGAGGGCCTCCCGGATCTTGTTCAAATCCTCCAGGGAGACCAGCGTCCCCTCAGGAGAGCTGCTCAGGTTCTCAATGAGCACTCCTTCTTCGGGGAGATCACCCCCAGTGCCCTTCCGGTGCAGGCGCAGGTGCCGCCCGTCCAGCCCCGTCAAGGGAAGGGCAAATCGCTCCTCTCCCGCCTGGTCGGTCTCTCCCGCTGCCAGCCGTCCCACGACGAGGGGCCGATTCTTGTGGACCACGCAGCTCTTCTGCCCCTGCTGACCGGCCGAAGTCAAGGCCTCCCCAGCGTTCACACGAGGTCCGCGCCCCTTCGGCCATTCCAGCCGCACGACGTGCGTCCCCATGACGTGCGTCCCCATGTTGATCCGGAGCCAGGGCCATCTCGCACCGGTTTCCCTGGGAATCCACAATCCGCCCGGGGGCACTTTCAGATAGGTTCCCCCCCCCGTCTGAACCACATCGGCCGCCTTCGGCTCCCAAGCCCGGACATCGACTTCCTCCACCCCCGCTTCGGCCCCGCCGGCGGACGCCTTGCGGGTGTAAAGAACCACAGGGTGGTTGGGTTGCTTGGCGGCCCGGTCAAAGCGTTTGGGGTCAAGTGTGAATGGTTCCGGGTCCGCGCCCTGGACGAGGATCCTCTGGCCGTCGTTGACAACGCCTTGATGAAGCAGAAGCTCAATCCCACCCTGTTCGGTTGAGCTGCCCGCCGTGTAATGGATCAGGTTTGCCTCCCCAAGCCATTTCCCGATCTCCTCGTCCCCCTCCGTGAGGAAGTTCCCCCACGCGAATTCCACCGTTACCCCTTCCAGGATCAATCCCTCCTTCCGGGCCTGCTCCAGGACCTTCATGCTCTTCCTGAAAAGATCCTCATCGCCCTCCAGCGCGCGGATCCTCCGGATCCCCGGGACACAGATCGCCAGCATCAGGGAGAAGATGCCGATGCCGTTCCCCAGTTCCAGCACCTCCTTCGGGGCCACCCCCTTGGAGTCCGGCACCCAGGGGAGGACCCGCTCCAGAAAATCGCTTGGCATCGTGGGGGCGAAGATCCCCACCTTCGTCACTTCCCCAGCCGGCTTCAGCGGCTTCCCCATGACCTTTTCGGTGATCCTCACCAGCCGGTTGATCGCCCTCCGCCGGGGATCAGCGGTCAGGTTGGCTCGGACCTGCCAGGATTCCCACCGAAACTCCTCGGCCATCTTCTCAACGCCGTGCTCGAAGTAGAGGTCGCCCAAGGGGACCTGTTTGCCGGCCTCCCCTACGTTGGCGTCGCTCAGGAGAGGGCTTTGGTACAGGATCTTCAAGAGGGCGGGGTTGGCAACCGATGAGCTGAACCGGGCAGCTCCCCTTTTCATCCCTTCCTCCAGAAGAGCGTTCACCACGAGACTCCCCACCCCTTTGTGGCGCATCTCCCGATCGATCGAAATGGCGTGCAGGATCAGCTCACCCTCCTGCAGGGCGGCGCGGAATCCACCCGCCGGTTCCCCCCCCACAAAAACCTTTCCTTCCAGGAAGGTGGTCTGGGCGGCCCCGCTCTCGCCGGGCGTCGCGGTGACCACCATCGAGGCAGGGCGGCCATCCGGCAAGGCCCCCAATGGAATCTCTGCCTCCTCCATCCCGGCCATTGTGGGGCTGTGCAGGGCGCCGGCGAGCTTCTCCTCATTCCCCGCGTGCTCTGCGAGCTCCAGCGAGCGCAGGGCATGAGATGGGCCGGGCAGGGCGAGGCCAAGCGCTAGTAAAAGCGCCAGGAATCTGGGCAGGACATCGACGTTTCTCATCGGCATCATCGGAGATAAGACAAGTATACCCGCCGGCAGGCGCCGTCTGTGAAAAAAATATTCAGATTATATTACCACTAACTAAATCCGGGCAGCCCTTTCAGCCGCCGGCGCTCGGCCCCCGGGAAATAGTGGGCCAGCATTTCGTCCATTCTGCGCCCCGCGCGGGCCATGCCGTAGGCCCCCCATTGGCAGAACCCCACTCCGTGTCCCCAGCCGAAGCCGGTGAGACTCACCTTTCCGGGCGACACCGAGATATTGAACTTCAAGCTGCGCAATCGGTCAGCTCCCAGGAGCTCCCGGAGCTTCCGGCCGGTCAGCGTGGCCGTCCCGCGGCTTCCCTTCAAGCGGATGGCGCGCGCCCTCCCGGACCGGTTGCGCTCGGTGATCTCCGCCTCCTGCAGCTCCCCCACCTCCTCGGCGGTGGCCCCCAGCGCCTTGTCCCACTCGGCCTTGCCGATGTCGGCCTCCCAGCGGTAGTGCTTCAGCCCCTCGCAGTACGGGTCGGGAGCCCCTTTCAGGGGCGCCAGTTCTCCCTTGACCGACCAGAGCTCGGCCGCGTCCTCGGTGTGGCCGCCGCAGTTGGCGTGGAAGGTGGCGGAGAAGAGCTCCCCGCGGTAGGCAAGGACCTGGCCCGCGGTCTGCTGGACCGCCTGCCGAGTGGCGGCCTTCTCGGCGGAGGTGCCGTGGTAGAGATGCGTGGAGACGTCGGCCGTCACGTCGAAGGGCTCCGACCTGCGGATCCAGATCCGGTGCGCCACCATCGTGCGCGAAACGATCGCGTGCGCCTTGAGCGCCTCCTGGGGCCAGCGGGAGCTGGTCTCGCTGGCCAGCGCCCCCACCAGGTAGTCCTCCAGGGGGAGCCAGTTGATGACGACCAGCTTCCCCTCGGCGCTCCGGCGCAGGATCAGCCGGCCCCGGTAGGGCCGGGCATTCACGCGGATGAGGATGTCCGGGCGGGCGGGCTCCAGGACCACCGCGGCCGACGCAAACCGCGCGGCACCGACGCGGATCCCGCCGTCGGCCGACCGCGCCTCCTGCCACTTCAGGTGAGGCCACTCGGCCAGCACCGTCCCCTTGCCGAGGTCGGTCAGCCGGCAGGGCGCCAGCAGCGTGATCCGGGCGCTCTCGGCATCCTGCAGGATCGCCACCCGCACCCTCGGCTCCTGCGGCGCGCCCGCGGCGGGCCGCGCGGCCCCGGCCGCCGCCACCGACAGAAGCAGAAGGGCAGTCCGCTTCTCAAACGCCCACTTCATCGGCGGAAGAAGAGGTTGAGCGCCAGCGTCAGGAGGACGCTGAGGATCAGGCACGTCACGAGAGGAAAGTAGAAGGTGAACCTCCCCTTCTGCACGAGGAGGTCCCCCGGCAGCCGGCCCAGCGGCAGGGGCAGCTTCTGCGCCAGCGTGAACGCGACGCCGAGGGCGATGAGGACCAGCCCCGCCAGGATCAGGATCTTCCCGACCGGCATTACAGGAGGGACTTGGGAAGCAGCCCCAGGTGCTCCTTC
>CAYJUA010000029.1:0-14990 GCA_964373295.1 uncultured Planctomycetia bacterium | reverse complement strand
CGGCGCTGGTGAACACCACCGTCACCGACTTCGACGTGTCGGCGTTCTCGCCAAACACCCAGCGCAGGGTCTTGTCCACCCGAAGCTGGCCCATCACCTCCGCCGGGGTTACGTACGTGTCCTCCTCCTTCGACCAGCTCCTCGTGAACCGGAACGCGTCCACCGACACGATCCCCCGCGTGCTGGCGGAACCGACCGCCGGCCGCGCCACGCTGTCATACTTCAGGTCGGTGATCGCCCCCCTCATCCGCAGAATCTCCTCCCAGGTGATGGATCCGGGGTCGATCTCCAACATCTGCTCCGGAGTCTCGAACCCGAGGGTCATCGATCGGGAGCCGTCCAACCCTGTGGTCAACGTCCAGCTCTGCACGAGGTCCACCCGATCTTGGCCTGAAATGATCAGGTGCCTTTCCTCCTCGCGCGTCTGAGAAACATTGAACCCAAAGGCGTCGCGCCCGATCGATGACCGTCCTACGGAAGCGAATTTCTGAAGGGTGGGATGGAGCCGCAGGGTTTCCTCATCGAGGTATTTGCGCTGTGACGCGGGGTCCACGCCTGGCCCCAGCAGTTCAGCCAGCTCCTCATCGGCGACGACCCCATCTCCGTTCAGATCTGCCATTTCTCCATCGGTATAGGAAAAGATCGCGATCCCCGTAGACGTGGAGCCGGCTCCATCTACGCTCTGCGACACCACATCGCTCTGTGTTCCAAGTGCCCGCGAGATACCGAGAAGGAGCCCGTGCTGGTTGGCCGTCCGGGTAACCGTGGTGCTGAACCCAAACGCATCCCGGCTGATGGTGGCGGCGCCGATGAAGGTCTCCGTGGTACCGGTAAGCGGATTGAGGAAGGTGATCTGACCGTCTTGGACACCCTTGAGCAGCCCCACCCAGCTCCGGCTGGTTCCCGGAATGCGGTAGAATCCCCGATCCTTGGGCCTGACCTGGGGAAGACCGCTGTCGGGATCCTCGCTGCCGTCCGTGAAGTCGAACCGGACCAAACTGACGGATTCGCTTCCGCTGCCGTCAACGGCCATCTGAAGGTTCCTCGTGGAGCTCAAGACAACCCTGGCCTGTCCCAAGAAAAGATGGTAGGCGTTCTGGATCAGAGAGAGGGTTTGACTGAAGCCGAAACCATCGGTGGAGACGGTCACCGTCCCCTGAAAGCGCTGGGTCTGGCCGTCAAGATCCTCGTATTCAACCTCCCCCTCCTCCGTCTCCATGAGCAGGCCCACCCATACCCGCCCGGTGTGGGGAGGGGTCCCGTCCGGTGTCGGCCGGCTGTATTCGGCGGGGAGCTCGGTGGGGTCCTCGGTTCCGTGAGTGTAGCGGTTCAGGATGCGGGAAAGGGTGATCGTCTGATCGCCCGCCAGGGTCGTGACCGTGGTCCGGCTGCGCGCCTCCACCACGCGGGCAAGACCGTCGATGATCTCGTAAAACTCCTCGCTGTAGCTGGACGTCTGGGTGAAGCCGAAGACATCCGCGGAGCTCGAATCGGTGAAGCCGCTGGCGCCGGAAAGCTGTCCCGTCTCCAAGTCGTAGGAGTTCTCGACGACCTGCGTGGAGGTGCTCCGCCCCCCGTCGATCCCCTCGGTGACCGTCTCCGTCAGGGAGCGGATCACCTTGGGCCCCGAGACCAGGACGTCGTACACCTGCGTCGCGGTTACGGTGAAGGTCTCCCCGAAGACGGATCTGCCTTGCCCGGTGGAGAAGCCCGACACCGCCTTGGTGAGACCCTTCTGCACCCGCCCCGCAGCGTCAAGGAACTGCTCCTTGATCGTGCCGTCCGAGTTCTTGTAGAAGGCCGGTAGGTCGGCCGCCGTCTCGGAGCCGTCGGTATAGAGGAAGCGGGTCACGGCGGTGGTGTCGACCTCGGTGCCGTCCATCCGGTGGGTGTGCGTGGTGGCCGTGGACTCGCTGACCCGCACCTGGCTCAGCGCTTCGATGAGGATGTAGGTGTCCACGGTCTCCGTCTGGAAGGCCTCGCCGAAGACCGTGACCCCCCAGCTCAGCGAGCCGCCCCGAGCCCCGGTAAGCTTGCCCGTGACGGGATCGTACTCGTACTCCACGAAGCTGTCGGTGTGGGAGGCGGTCCCATCGATCTCCACCCGGTCCACCTCGTCCGGCTTGAGCTCCCGGATCGGCCTCGTCCCGATCACGGTAAGCTCCTCTTCCTCCCCCACAAGCGTCACGCCCGCGAGGGCCTGCTCCGGAAGCGGAGGGAGCACCTCCGCGGATTTGGGGGGAGGCGCCGGGACCTCTCCCGGCGGCGAGCTTGTGGGCACCACCTCGTGTCCAGGCGCAGGTCCGCTGACATCCGGCTCCGTCAGCGAAACCGCGGGTACCGGCGGCGCCGTGGGCAGCTGCTCAGCCAGCTGTCCCACCCGGAGGGGCCTCGCCTGGAGGATCCTGACGTTTTGCCTATCCACCAAGGCATACCCGCCCCCCTTTTCCCATCGATCGCGGAACTCTTCAAGGGCAACCTCATAGAGCCGACCGTCCGAATCCACATACTGAACGACCCGGGCGCCCCCCTCGTTCGTGAGGGTCCTCAGCACCGTCACCCAGTGGTTCGGAAGGTGCGCGATGAACGACTCGCCCTGCATCTGCAGGAACAGCTCCATGGCGACCGGGTTGGTCGCCACCCGGACCGTCTGGAGCTGCAGCCCGAAGTTGTAGTCCGCGACCAGCCGGAGGGTCCGCGCGGAGAGGCGCGGCCCCAGGGAGGTATCCCCTTCGGTCACCGCCCGGACCCCCCTCTCCGTGAGATAGGAAACCAGCAGCTGCGCCGCGGCGAGCTCCTCATCGGATGGCCCGCGCAGCAGGCCCCTGAGCTTCAGCATGGCAGTCAGGACGATCGCCCCGCAGTTCACGATGAAGGCGCCGAAGGCGCTCCTCAGCCGGTCCACGATCTCCGCGATCCAGGAAGCCGTGAGCACCCCCAGGGCGCCGGCCGCCTTTCCGTCCAGGCGGGCCATCAGGTCCCGGAGGATCCCGCCGATCCGCTCATAGATCCTGGCCGCGGAGAGCCTCCGGATGAACTGATTGTCCTGCCGGCTTTCGATGTCCCCCCCGGCCTCTCCCGGCTCCTCCGCAGGGGGCGCCTCTCCGCCCTCCGGTGGCAGCAGCCCGGGCGGCAGCGGGATCGGCCTCGCCCCCCTCAGGGGCGACAAGATGGCCGAGGCGCTGGCCAGCGGATTCGCACCCACCAGCCCCGCGATGGCCGGCATCTTCGGGTCGTGCCGGAAGATCCCCTGGAAGCCGTTCTTCTCTGAGAAGGGCTCTCCGCCCTGATCCAGAACGCCAGTCAGGTCGATCTGGTCGCTCATGGCGGTCGCCCCGGGGATCAGAGGGAAGCCGGAGCTCCCGGTGGCCGCAATGGTGATGTGGCGGGCGAGGCGGACCGGCTCGAGCCGGTCGCCGTCCCGGTCCCAGTCCTGCTCATCGACCATCGGCTCCTCAAGGATCGGCTGGCTGAAGGCGACTGGGTTCGAGCGCGGGCGGTCCATGTGGGAGGACCCAGACGTCGGCTCCTTCAGGATCCGCTCCTTCGCGTCCTGGACGGACTTGAGCTCCTTCTGGTCAAAGGTGGCGGTGACGTCCACCATCCACAGGCCGTCCTCGTCCTTCTTCATCACGACGACGGTCCCCTCCGGCCCCTCCGTGACCTGGAACACCTCATCCCCATGCGCGTTGGTGATGTAGAAGAGCCCCGCGTCCACACTCACCAAGGCAAGCACCTTCGAGCCGGCCGCGAGGAAACGCCCCGCCTTGATGTCCTTGATCTGCTGCGGGGTGAGGCCGTTGGGGTCGGCTTCGGACTTCCGAACCGTCACCTTCACCTTCTTATCGGGGAAGATCAGCTCCACCTCCTCTCCTGCCAGAAGAGCGTCTCTCTGTTCCCGGCCCGCCCAAGCGTTGTTCAGGGAGGGCGGCAGATCCTCCGCCGAGCCGCTGTGGTGCCGCAGCTCCAGCGACTCCAGCGTGACGGACGATTCCAGCGTCGCGGAGGCAGCCTTCAGCGCCTTCACCGCCCCCTTCAATTTGTTCAAGTCGGCCTCGGTGACCTCGACATCCGACCCGTTTGGATCCCTGACTGCGATGCGAGTGACCTTGCTTTTGTCGTCCCGTTCCAGGACGTGAACCGTGTAGGGCACCTCCCCGGCGCTGTTACGCACTCGGAAGGTGTCTGCGTCCGATCCCCGTACCACGGTCCCCGCATACTCCCCCCATCCGGTCACCTCCACCAGCCATCCGAGGTCCAAGCTCGTGGCGATCCGAAGAGTCCCCTGCGTCTCCCGGCGATAGGCCACGTCGAAGCCGGCCAGCGTTACCTCCATCACCATCTGGATCCCTGGGTTGTCCGACGCGGTGAAGCTGTAGCGCCGGCTCTGCAAGCCATCCGGCTGTGTGATCAGATCCACCCGCAGGCCGGAGGGGTCGCCGTAATAGTTGCCGATCACCTGCGTCACGGTTTCGACCGTCTGGACGTTGGAAAGGGTGTGCTCTTCCACCTTTCCGCTCGTGACCTTGCCGTCCTCGTCGTAGGCGGTCGCCACGAGGATGAACGCCTGCGCCGTGTCCCCGACGCCGAGCCGAGAGGACTGCCCCTTGGGCAGGCTCCCCTCCGCTTTCAATATGATCTGGGTGCCATCCTCCAGGGTAACGGTTGTCTTCCCCACTTTCGTGTCGTGCAGCTCAGCCCACTGTTCCTCGGTCAGGGCGAGGTCATCCAGGGAAATGGGAGCAGGTCCCGCCCCCGGCGTCCCGTCCGGCTCGGTCCACTTCTCCACGATCACGTACTTCGTCTTATCCGCCGGCTTAAAGTTGCGCACCGTCACCTCGTAGCCCCCCACGGCCACGGTGACCTCCTGTCCCTGCATAAGAAGGTTCCTCTGCTCCTCGGTCAGCACGAGCTGGTCCAGCGTCGGCCATGAGCCCGGGCCTGTGTACCCGACGATCTCCACCATCCGCCTGGACTCCAGGGTGATGGCCAGCCCGTTCAGGAGGGCATCCCGGTCTTCCTTATCCAAAGAGCTGAGATTGAGGCCGGACTGCTGGAGAGTGACGGTTTCGCCCTCCTCCACGACCCCATCCCCATCCGTATCAAACGGTATCGTGGTCGGCTTGCCCTGCCGGAAGTGGTAAAGGACCTTCTTGGCGTCCGTGGTGGTCTCCCCCTCCTCGATGGTTCCATCCTTATCGATGTCCCACGGCACGGTGATCTTTCCCTCCCAGGCCAACCGGACCACATCCATCCCGGTCAGGGCCGGGGCCGCCCCGGCCCCCGTATAGGAAAGGACCACCACCGCCATCCGCAGCGCCAGCGGCGCCTGCACGCTCAGGGTGACCTGCGTCCGGGCGCCGGCAGAGTCCGGATCAAGATAGAAGGTCACCTCCCGGTCGACGCCCTCCACGCTGAAGATCCTCACCACCCCGTCGCCCTTGAGGAGCGCCTCCCAATCCGACTTTGTCAGGGTGACGGAGCCGACGCCCACGCCGGCGAGGTCCCCTTCCGCCCACAGCTTCATAAGCTCCAGGCCTTCCGTGTTGGCGACCTCCATCATGTACCGGCGGGGAAATAAGTGGCCGCCAGCGGAAACCATGTCATCCTCGACCTTGTCCTGGTTGTTGGGGATCCACAGGAGACGGCTCCGGACACCGCTGGAATCGGTGTAGATCGCCGCGATCGACATGTATTCGTAGTCGTCGCTGGCGTCGTCGGGCGTCCCGTTGTCGTGGATATGCCCGGTGAGGTGGCTGACCCGGCGGTTTCCGCTCTGGTCGTAATCCTGGCGCTTCGCCCAAAGAAGCTTCCCCCCGCTGGAGCGCTCCAGCTCCATCACCTTGGTCACGGCCCCGTTCTCGGCGTAGGACTCCATGTAGACGTGAAGGTTCTTCCCCTCCGGCCTCTCGACCTCCGTCCGGTAGGCGTCAAAGGTGATGCGGGCGATCTGCGAGGGCAAGCTCTCCTGGTTGAGGTAATAGATGGTCCGCTGGGTCACCATCTGCACGTACGTGCCGCCGGGATGGGATCCCTGGCGGACCACGTTGCCCTCCGCGTCCTGCCAAACCAGGTCCCCGTTCGAGTCGGTGTAGCGCTCGCTCTTCATGAAGCCCATCCCGTAGCTGTCCTGCACCTCCAGGATGTTCTGGTCCGGATGCTCAGCGTCGTACGCGCCCCGGTAGGTGCGGATCCTGGTGATGAACTCGCCCTCTTCCACCCGGATCGTGTGGGCGACGTTTCCGGCGGCGTCCATCATCAGGGTCGTGAGCACGTTGTCCACCAAGCCGGTCTCGGTGCGCTCGCCCGTGGCGAGGTTGCGCGTGATGAAGGTGCGCGCATCCTGCTGCACCCGGTGGTCCTCGGCGACCCCCTCTTTGCTCTTGGCAGTGAAAGCGATCTGCGCGGGATCCTCCGCGGCGAAGCCGATCGCAGTCACTTCGTCGAAGTACTCGATTGTGTAGCCCTGGGAGCCGTGGATCACGAGCTTGGCGGTGTCGTCCGCGGTGTCCTCCGTATCCTGGCCGTCCCATGAGGCGGCCAGCGTAAGCCAAATCGTTCCGCTCGCCTCATCGGTCCAGTGCGCCCGGATCACCTGGTTGAGGTGGTTCCGGACGACGGTCAGCAGTGTGTAGACGGTCTCATCCTCCTCCACCACCCCGTCTCCGTCCCTATCCGACTGGTAAGACCGGCGCTGGACCGTCACCGACTGGTTCTGCTGCTGGTCCTGGCCTACAGCCGCCGTCCGGGTGACGGTTGTCCCCTCCGGGCCATCGGCGACCACCGTGGTCATCCCGCTGGCCGTCAGGGTGACTTGGTGGTCCGCCAGGCTCACTTCGGAGACGTTGAACACGGAGCCGGTATACCCCGCCCCGCTGATCGTGACCGTTCCTGTGGGCTCTCCGTCCCGGTATCCCCTGGAGACGGTCAGGAGGCCGACGGCGTGGGCGATCCGGCTCACCTTGACGGTCCTCTCCCCATCGTCCAGTCTGTCCCCGTCGCCGTTCTTGTCCTCGAATTTCACTACCCAGTGCGTCGTGGTGGTGACCCCAGCCTGCTCCTGCACGGAGACGATTCTTTCCGCCTCGATCGGTTCGCTGCTCAGCCCCTGGTCATTGGTGAAGGTATACCGGGTGACCAGGACCGACCCACCCTCCATCTTCACCTCGTGCCGCGCCTTGTTTGCTCCCGATCCGGACTCGATGATCGTCGTCCCGTCCTCCTCCACCTGCACAAGCTTGACGTCCTTGAGGATGATCCGGTCGCCCGGGATTTCGATGGTGACCCCTGCCAGGGAATTGTTCGAGATCTTCGTGTATTTGTAGACCTTCACGTGGCCGTAGGAGGCGACCTCCTCCTTGATGTAGTCCGCGGGGTTCCTGAGGAAGTCGTAAACCAGCTCCTGCCCCGCCGCCTCCTCCTCGCCCCCGCTGACCGCGCCATAGGTGGGGGCGGGAGTGGCGCCGGGCGGCCCCACCTCCGGGGGCCCAGCCACCGAATAGGAGAGCTCCTGCTGGGCCTGGCCGTTGATGATCCGGTAGATGTTCTCGAAGAAGCGCTCGCTGTAGTTGAGGAAAATGTCCGTCCCCACGCGGCGGCTGGACCCGGAAGCGCCCACCAGGTTTCCCTGGTCGTCGAAATGGTACGTGCTCTTCTGTCCGATACGATACTGGGAGCCGTCCAGCTCCGTGGCGATCCCCTGCAGGACGCTGGCCACCATTCGCGCCTGCCCTCCGATCCCCAGGAAGTACTGGCTCAGGGAGGAGATCGAGCTGTTCCCGAACAGGTCCGAGGTGGTCTGCACGCCGACCCCGTCGGCGAACCGGAGCACCCCATCGTCCCTCCGGGTGTAGACCGTGTAGACATCGGTGGTGCTCTGCTCCAGCCCGAAGAGGTCGAAGTGAGAGATGGTCCGGGAGCTCATGAGCTGCCCGGTGGAGGAGTAGCTGGCGTCCTTGAAGATCGTCTGCGTCGTGCCGGGGCTCTGGTCGCCGGAGGTGAGCTCCGTCTGGTCGGTGAGGAAACCGGTCACCGCGTCGTACCCCATGGAGTGCCGGTAGGTTTCGCTCCGGGTGCTGACCACGGTGGGCCGGACCTCCGTCTGGATCAGCCCCTCATGGAAGAGCTGCGCCAGCGACTTCTCCGGGTGCCCCTCCCGCAGCGCCTTCAGCAGCTCGTATGTCATCTCCTGCCCACCGATGGTGTGCACGGTCATCGCGTCCATACCCTGCCGCCGCGTCACGAGGAGCTGGCTGGAGAGCTGGCCGGCGCCGTTGTACCGGCTCATCGAACTCTCCGTGATCTCGGTGATCCCATCCTGGTTGAACCCCCGGGTATTGGTGATCTCCAGCGTCCCTTCGACGAGGTTCGAGTCGTAGTACCGGGTCTCCTTCCGGTAGGTGAGGATCTCTTGGTCCTGCTCGGTCTCCACCTCCCGCCGCTCCAGGATCCCGTCTTGGATCATCTGCTCCACGGAGATCTTCATCTCCTCCAGGAGCGCGTGCAGGGTGAGGGCGTCCACCGCTTCTTCCTGGTAGAAGAGGGCGCTGCCGATCGCCGGCCCATGCCGGCGCGTGTGGGTCATGGAGCTCATCAGCCGCCCCTGCTCGTCGTAGAGGGATCCATAGGTCCTCGTCGTCGTCCGCGCCAGCGACGCCGGGTCGGTGGTCTCCTCCGTGGCGCCGATCAGGCGGCCCAGGTTGTCGTAGGCCATGTCGTGGCGGTACAGCACGGAGCGACGATCCAGCTCGAAGGGCGTCTCCTTTTCCTGGATGACCCCCAGCCGCAGCAGCTCATCCAGCGTCGCCACGTGCGCCGCCGTGGAGTGCCGCCTCAGCAGGGAGACCAGCCCCGCCTCGTCCAGCAGCTCCCCGCCTGGCACCGCCAATGTCACCAGGCCCCCGGTGATCGCCTCCTGGAGGGTCCGGGGCCGCGTCGCGTCCCTCTCCCGCAGGAGCTCGTTCAGGGCGGCCTCGTCGATCACCGCGTCATCGCCGGTGTCCTCCAGGTCCCCGCGGTTCGTGAGACGGATCAGCCCCGCGTCGATCAGTTCCTGGATGTTCTTGCCCTGCTCCTCTCTCAGCTCGGTCAGCCGCCCCTCCCCGATGACCCCGACGACGCCCCCCTGGCCGTCCAGCTCCTCGACGGTCAGGATCCCCAGCGCGATGAGACCCGAGATGCTCGCCGCCTGCACCAGCACCGGGTTGTCGCGAAGGATCTGCTCCAGCTCATCCTCCGTGATGCGGTTCCCGGCGGAATCGAAGACCTCCACGAGGAGGCGGTCGATCAGCTCCTGGATCGTCATCTCCTCCCCCTCGGCGGAGTAGGCCTCCAGCAGGATCCTCAGCATCGCCGGGAGCACCTCGGCCGCTTCGCCCGGCAGGAAGTATCCCCGCCGGAACCCGCTGGCCGTCCTCCGAATGAAGCTTGTGGAGGCCTGCTCTCGGCCCTGGCCGTCGTAGACCAGCCCCCGCACCCGCGTCATCGTCAGCACCTGGTCCCCGCTGGTGCTCGCGTACTCCGTGTACCCGATCGGCAGGCCGCCGGCGTTGTAGGCGATCTCCCCCCGGTACCGGACGGAGCTGCGCAGGAAGACGGTGGGGGTCTTCCCTGACGCCAGGAACCGGAGCATGTCGCGCGCCGCGTCCAGCGCGGCATCCGTGGCGTCGGGGTCCCTCAGCGCCTCCAGGGCCCGCTCCCTCAGCCGGACGACATCCTCCTCCGTGTAGTGGGTCTCCTCCTCGGAATGGATCAGGAGGTTCAGGTTGCGGCCCTGCGCGTCGTTGTCGTAGGTGAGGAACCTCTCCTTGAGGATTGTCCCGCCGGTGATGGTCGTCTGCGCCCGCTCCACGACCTGGAGGAGGTCGTTGTAGACGTAGCCGTCCTGGATCACCTTTGTCGTCCGGAGGAACGGCGTGCCGACCGCCAGCTCCCCGCTCTCGAGCCTGCCCCGCAGGTCGGCCGCGAACTCGATGTCCGCGGGAGCCGCCCCCAGGCCCTTCTCCTCCACCTCCCGCACCAGCTCCCAGAACTGCTCGATGTCCTCCGCCAAGTACTCCCCGGTCTCGGTCCTCTCCTCCTCCTGGCGGGTGATCGTCTGGTAGTCATCGTACTCGGCGAAGAACTCCGACTCGGTCACGAGCGATGTGCCGGAATTGGTCCTTCGCTCCCTCCAGCGGATCGGATCCCCCTTCTCCGTGTACTCCAGGAAATCCCGCTGGATCGTGTAGCTGCTCTCGATCGCGCGGCCGGGGCTCAGCTCGCCCGAGGCGATCATCTCCCTCAGCTTCGCCACCGCGGCGAGCTCCTCCGCGCTGGCGTCCTCCTTGCCCTCCACCTCCGCGATCCAGGCGTTGTAGTACGCGAAGTCGTTCTCGTCCACCAGGACCGAGCTGCGGGTGCCGGCCTCGAAGTAGGTGGCGAGCTTCGCATCGTCCGCGCTCTTGTACGTCACCGTGACCCGCGACTCGGTGCGCCCGCTCGGGTCGGTCGTCACCTGCCGCCACTCCAGCGGCCGGCTGCGGGCCTTCTTCTCCGTCCCGTACCGCTCGAAGTAGCGCTCCACCACGCCGGTCCACTGCGTGGTCACCCCTACCGCGATGCGGCCCGAGCTCATCCCCTCCCGCATGGCCATCGCCCAGGCCAGCTCCGCCGCCGAGCTGATCTTCCCCTCGATCTCGGTGAGCTTCGCCGTCAGCCGCTCGATGTCCCCGGGCGTCCAGGTGTGGTAGTTCGTGGTCTCCAACCGCTCCTCCAGGAGCCGCCGCACCGCCTCGGTCTCGGAGGTCGCGTAGTAGACCGAATCGTCCGTCCACTTGCCCGTCCATCGGATGGTCCGGAGGGTCAGCCTCCCGTCCGGCATACCCGGGATCTCCCGGTACTCCACCGCCTCGTAGGCCCGCAGGAGGCGCCTGTCGTCGTACATCATGTTGAAGGTGTTCCGCAGGAAGCCGTGCACTCCGCCCGGGGGCGCCGGCCCCGTGACCCATTCCCCCTCGATCCGCGAGGTCAGCCCGTCCCGGAAGAAGATCTTGTAGTGGGAGCGGCCGCCGGGGGCCCCGGGAGGGTTCCGGGCGATCGTGTAATTGAACTCGGTGGTCCCGGTCGTGTTGTAGGACGCGATGATCCCCGCCAGGCTCTGGATCGCGCCGGTCCCCTGGCCCTGCACCTGCTCCAGGATCCGCCCGCCGGTGGAGATCTCCTGCTGCAGGCTTTGCACCTTGTGCGCGACCTCCGCCCCCGCCGTGAGCCACGACATCTCGATCGCCCGCTGGACCTTCCGCTCCCTCTGCATCCGCTCCTCCAGCTGGCGTGCCCGCTCCTGGAACGTGGCGATGTTGCTGAAATTGGAGACGTTGTTGACGAGGTTCTCCGGCGTCACCGGCTGCATCGGGGGGCGGGCGTACGCGGAGGGGATCACCGGGGACTGCGTGAGGACGAACGCGACCACCGTCCCGGAGGCGACGGCCCTCAGGACAGGGCGCCGCCGCGGCGCGTTCCAGTCCAGGACAACGCCGGAGCGGTCCATAGGGCTAAGGCGCAGCGCAGTATTTTGAAATCGCATTAGGATACGGGCAAAATGAGCCCGCAGAACGCGCCCAAATCGATTGATCTTTATCTTCATCTCCCTCGACCCGACAGTGGTGGTTTCGATACGTCCCAAGATTACCTTACACAGGGGGCATTGTGGGGCTTTCTCGACTAAAAATTATCTGACTATAGACTACTACTTACTTTTCGTCAAGAATGACCTTCAGGGGGCTCAGGATGCTGTACGCGAGTGCCCGGAGAAACTGGCTGGAGCCGTGCTGAAGCCTCCCACTTTACCGGTCGGAGCCAGCGCCTGATACCGTTATGAGACGGTTTGATCAGACGTCCCACGTCGGCGAACGCCAGGTACAGGGAGGGGATGACGAGGGGGGTCAGCACCGCTGAAACGCAGAGGCCCCCGATCGTCACCAGCGCCATCGGCGACCAGAGGGAGGACTGCTCGGACCGGCTCATCGCCAGGGGGATCCACCCCAGGATGCTCGTGCAGGAGGTCATGGCGATGGGCCTCAACCGGCTCCGGCCGGCGTGGAGGATCGCCCGCCGGAGGCCGAAGCCGGAACCCCGGAGCCGGTTGATCTCGTCCACCAGGATGATGGCGTTGTTGGCCACCACACCCCCCAGCAGGATGATCCCCATCAGGGCCCCCACGTTGAGCGCCTGCCCCGCCAGCTTGAGGGTGAGGAAGGCCCCAAAGCAGGCCAGAGGGACCTCCGCCATGATGAGGAACGGCTGCCAAAGGGACTCGAAGAGGGAGGCCAGCACGAGGAAGATCAGCACCAGGGACAGGGCCATGGCGAAGCCCATCTCCCGCTGGTTTTGGGCGAGCTTCCAGTAGTTGGGTCCGAAGCGCCAGTAGTAATCCTCCGGCAGGGGGATCGGCCGGACCGCCTCGTCGATCCTGGCCGCCGCCTCCCCGAAGGCGTAGCGCCCGCGGTTGGCGCTGACCTGGATCATCCGCTGCTTGTTCTTGCGCCAGATCTTCGAGGGCCCGATGGCCGGCTCCAGCCGGGCCACCTGCTCCAGGGTCACGATCTCCCGGCTGGGCAGCGTGAAGGTGATCCGCCTCAGCTTGTCGAGGGTCGCCCGGTCGGCCTCCTCCAGCCGGGTGATCACCTCCACCTCCTTGGACTCGGTGTGGTACAGGGTCGCCCTCAGGCCACGCATCTTGGCGTGCAGGGCCTGCGCCACGTCGTCCACGCTGAGCCCGAAGCGGGCGGCCTTCACCTTGTCCACCTTGACCAGCCACTCCGGCCGGCCGCGCCGCCAGCGGATCTTCATGTCGGTCAGGCCCGGCACCGCCTGCATGGCCTTCAGCATCTCCACGGCAATCTGGTTCAGGACCTCGTAGTCCCAGCCGTAGATCTCCAGGATCACCTCGTTGGACTCCGTCTCGTGCGGCTCCTCGAAATAGATGAACGCCTCCTTGAACCCCTTCTCCACCTCCTCGACCTGGGGCCGGAGGGAGTCGATGATCGCCTTGGTGGAACGGGAGCGCTCCGCCAGGGGGACCAGCTTCACGTAGATCTTCGAGGACATCTTCTCCACCCGCGAGGAGACCGATTTCTTCTCCGGAAGCTCGGTCAGGACCTTCTCGATCTTGGCCACGGCCTCGTCCGAGATCTCGAGCTTCGCCCCGCTGGGCAGCTCCACGAAGACGGTGAAGTCCTCCGCCTCGGCGGTCCCGAGGAACTCCTTGGGGATGACCTGGTAGATCTGGAACCCCGCCAGGGAGACGACGAGCACCGCCACCGCCACCGCCCATCTCCACCGCAGGCAGAAGAGGAGAGCCCGCCGGTACAGGGCCACGGCCCGCCCCTTCCGGCGGAAGGCGGGGACCACCGGGAACGAGAGCCGGGAGGCCAGCAGGGGCACCACGGTGAGGGCCATGAGCAGCGACGCGATGAGGGAGAAGCAGATCGTCAGGGCGAAGCCGACGTAGAGGATCCGGATCTCCTTGCTGATGAAGACGATCGGCAGGAAGACCACCACCAGGCTGGCCGTGGAGGCCAGGATCGCCAGGAGCATCTCCGAGCCCCCCCGCCCGGCCGCCTCCCGCCCCCCTTGGCCCTGCGACCGGCGCTTCAGGATGTTGTCCAGGACGACCACGGAGTTGTCCACGAGCATCCCGACGCCCATGGCCAGCCCCCCCAGGGTCATGATGTTCAGGGTCAGCGTCATGAGCCCGGAGTTCTTCAGGCCGATGTTCAGGAAGAACATGAAGCCGAAGGTGATGATCGTGGCGATCGGCAGGGCCACCACCGCGATCACCGTCAGCCGGAGGTGGCGCCAGAGGAGCGCCGCCGCCAGGAGGAGGACGAGGAGCCCCTGCATGACCCGGTCCGCCACCCCCACGGGGACCGCCGCGTAGCGGTAGGCGGCGACCGCCAGCGCCGTCACCCCCGCGGCCAGGGGGATGAAGACAAGCCGGGGCGCCCAATGGGTGGAGAGGAACGCCCCCAGGACCAGGATCACCAGCACCCCGCCGCTCACCAGGGCCGATCCGACCAGGTCGATCGCCCGCTTGATCTGGACCGATTGGTCGTGGGTCACGATGAAGGTGAGGCCCTTCGGCATCCGCGGGTCCCGTTTGATCTCCTCCAGGGTCTTCAGGACACCGCGGGCCACCTCCACGGTGTTCGCCGTGGTCTCCTTCTGGATGTACAGGGAGACCACGGGCAAGGCATCCACCCGGGCGTGGCTCGTGGCCTCCAGGAAGGAGTCCTTGACGCTGGCGACGTCCTTCAGCCGGATGATGGAGCGGGAGGCGGTCACGGCGATCCCCAGATCCTCGATCTCCTCGATGGAGCGGAACTCCCCCATCGCCCGGATGAGGTACTTGTTCCGGCCCGGGATCACCTCCCCCGTCAGCAGGTTGAGGTTGCTCACGTTGAGGAGCCGGGTGATCCGGTCGATCGGGAGCCGCAGGGCCTGGAGCTTCTCGAGGTCCACCTCCACGAGGATCTTGCGCTCGCGCCCGCCGCCCACGTCCACGTTGGCCACGCCCTCCACGCGGCTGATCCGGTCCTTGATCTCGTCGTCCACCAGCCTCCGGAGCATCTCCGGCGTGTGGTTGACCGCCGTCACCGCCGTGATGAGCACCGGCACATCCTCCTGCTCGAACTTGGCGATGATCGGCTTCTCGATCTCCTTGGGCAGCTTCGAGCGGACCTTGGAGAACTTCTCCCGGACCTCCAGGGCGGCGAAGTCCATGTTCGTGCCCGGCTCGAAGGTGAGCACCACGCGGGACCGGCCCTCCTCGGAGATGGAGATCACATCCTTGAGGTGGCTCACGTCGCTGATCACCTCCTCGATCGGCTTGGTCACCAGGTTCTCCACCTCCTCCGGGGGCATCCCGCCGCGGATGTCGATGATGATCGAGATGTCCCCGAAGCTGAAGTTGGGGTAGAGCTCGATCGGCAGGCGGGTCAGAGCAATGGCCC
>CAYJUA010000028.1:7166-16208 GCA_964373295.1 uncultured Planctomycetia bacterium | reverse complement strand
CGCTTTCCTGGAGCCGGGCACCTTCATCAAGGAGTTCAAGCCGTACATCCTGTTCGTCTACCGGGTGGACGGCAACCGCCTGAGCCGCATCCGGATCTACGAGCCGCAGGAGGGCCGGTCCACCCGCACGATCATTGCCCAGCGGGGGGAGTTCATCCCGGTCCCCGAGGAGCGCCGGGTGATGCTGAAGCTGTACGACGGCTCGGCGGACGAGCCGGACCCGAAGAACCCCGCCGTCTTTTACAAGCTGGAGTTCGCCACCTACACGATGAACCTGGCGCTCAAGGAGGGGCAGAGCCCGCAGTCGCTGGGGCGCAAGCCGAAGGACATGACCCACGTCCAGCTCCGGCAGGAGATGGTCCGGCTCGAGAACGATGGCGTCGACCCGGTCCCCCTGCGCATCGAGATGCACCGCCGGACGGCGATGGCCTTCTCGCCGATGGTCTTCATCCTCACCGGCCTGCCCCTGGGGATCACCACCCGGCGGGCCCAGCGCTCGGTGGGGCTGGCCTTGAGCGTCGTGATCTTCCTCGGCTACTACCTCTTCCTGGCGCTGGGGCAGACGCTGGCGCAGAAGGGCGCGATGGGCGCGTTCCCGGCCCTCTGGCTGGGCAACGCCTTCTTCCTCGGGGTGGGGTCGCTCCTCCTGTGGCGCGCCTCCACCACGTGAGCGGCGCGGCGGGCGGATGAAGATCCTCGACAAGTACACCCTGCGGGCGTACCTGGCCCCGATGGCCTGGTGCCTCGCCGTCTTCACGGGGCTGTACCTCGTCCTGGACCTGCTCGGCCACATGGACGAGATCCTCCGCTACAAGGTGCCCGGCTCCCTGCTCCTGGCCTACTACTCGACGATGCTCCCCCTGATCTTCGTGCAGGTGGCCCCGTTCGCCTGCCTCATGGCCACCCTCTACACGCTGAGCCATTTCAACCGCCACATGGAGCTCATGGCGATGCGGGCCTCGGGCCTCTCCCCGTGGGCCATCGTCCGGCCCCTCATCTGGATGGCGGTCTTCATGTCGGCGTGCGTGCTCGTGGTGAACGAGACGGTGGCGCCGGGCGCGGCGCAGGTCACGCACGAGATCAAGGAAGGCCGGCTGGAGAAGCCGGCAGACCCCGCCCGCCCACACAAGGTGCTCAAGATGATCGAGCACCTGGCCGCCTACGGGCAGGGCCACACCCTGCTCTATGCCAAGTCGTTCGACCCGGTCGAGAAAAAGCTGGAGGGGGTCGTGATCCTCCAGCACGGCGCGAACCTGCGCCTCATCCGGAAGATCACCGCGGACTCCGCCGTCTGGACCGGCTCCTCCTGGAGGTTCCTCAATGGGGCGATCCTCCACTTCAGCGTGGAGGGGAAGGCGGTGGGCCGGCCGGTGCCGTTCACCGCCAAGGTCATCGAGGCGGGGGACCGGCCCGAGGTGCTGGAGAAGGCGGAGGCGCAGGCCGCCTTCATGAACATGCGGGACCTGCATCGCTACATCACCCGGCTGGGGGGCAGCGGGGGCGGGGCCGTGCAGAAGCTGCGCGTGGACCTCTACTCCAAGCCGGCCGCCGCCCTGGCCTGCCTGGTGCTGACCCTCATCGGCATCCCCTTCGCGATCCAGCCGGTCCGCGGCGGCGCGGTGCTGGGCTTAAGCCTCGGGCTCGGGATCGGGCTGGGGTTCTTCGCGGCAAACGCCCTGTCGGTGGCGCTGGGCAAGGGAGGGTGGCTGCCGCCGTTCATCGCCGCCTGGGCCGCGCCCATCGCCTTCGCCTGGTTCGGCCTGCGAAAGACCTGGGAAAAACTGGCCTAAAAGCAGTCCGCTTCTCAAAGACCCACTTCTACCGTCGCTCAGCAACCTGCAGATGAGAGGTGGACCCTTTGAGAAGCGGACTGCCTTCATCGTCGTGCCGCTTGACTCCATGTTCGGGATGGTATACTATGAAATTTATTAGCATATATGCCAAAGCCCCGACGACCCTCATCGACAGGTTGGTACCACGCCATTGGGAGAGGAAATAACCGCCAGCTTCTCTTCCACAGAGATGACGACTTCCAAAAATTCCTGGATATCCTGGGCCGCGTTCGCAAGGAGCATCCCCTACGCATAGCGCATTACTGCCTGATGCCAAATCACGTGCACCTGCTCCTCCACTCAGAGCTGCGGGAAACCTTGTCGAAGTACCTGCAGCGGGTCAATTTGTCGTACAGTTGCTGGTACCGCAAGCGATATGAGTTCTGTGGGCACGTTTGGCAGGGGCGTTTCAGAAGCTCTCCCATCGAGAAGGAAAGCTATTTGACCGAGTGCGGCCGATACATCGAGCGAAACCCGTTGAACGCTGGGATTGTATCGAGCCCGGAAGAGTACCGCTGGTCGAGCTACCACTTCTACGCCGAAGGAACGCCGGACCCGCTGGTTACACCCACTCCCATGTATCTAGGATTTGGGGCGGACGATGCCGAGCGTCGACGCAGGTATCGAGACTACCTAACAGCCGACCGGCCCTACGAGTTTCCCGAAACCGGAGAGCTGGTCACGCGCTTTGAAGGTGGCTAGGGATGAAGGGTCAGAACTGGGTCTTTGAGAAGCGGACTGCCTCCTAGGTGCCGGATTCCCAGCTGGCGAGGTACTTCTGCTGCTCGGGGGTGAGCCGGTCGATGGCAACGCCCCGGCTGCGGAGCTTGATGCGGGCGATCTCCCGGTCGATCTGTTCAGGGAGCCGGTAGACCTGCGGGTCGAGCTTGCCCCGGTTCTTCACCAGCCACTCGGCGGACAGCGCCTGGTTGGCGAAGCTCATGTCCATGACCTGCGCGGGGTGGCCCTCGGCGCAGGAGAGGTTGACGAGCCGGCCCTGGCTCAAGACCATGATCTTCCGGCCGCTCTTTAAGGCGTACTCCTCGACGTTGGGCTTGATCTCGCGGACCCTCCGGCTGATCCGCTTGAGGGCATCCAGGTCCAGCTCCACGTTGAAGTGGCCGCTGTTGCAGACGATCGCCCCGTCCCTCATCCGGCGGAAGACCGGCTCGTTGACGACACGGATGTCACCGGTGACCGTGATGAAGAGGTCCCCCCTGGACGCGGCCTGCGCGAGCGGCATCACCTCGTAGCCGTCCATGACGGCCTCCAGCGCCCGCACCGGCTCCACCTCGCAGACGATCACGTGGGCCCCCAGTCCCCGCGCCCGCGACGCCACCCCACGCCCGCACCAGCCGTAGCCGCAGACCACGACGACCGAGCCCGCGATCAGGAGGTTCGTGGCGCGGATGACGCCGTCCAGCGTGGACTGGCCGGTGCCGTAGCGGTTGTCGAACATGAACTTGGTCTGCGCGTCGTTGACCGCAACGACCGGGAAGAGGAGCTTCCCCTGCTCGGCCAGCGCCTTCAGGCGGATCACGCCGGTGGTCGTCTCCTCGGTCGAGCCGATCACGTCGTTGGCCATCCCCTGGTACTTCTGGTGGATCGTGGAGACGAGGTCCGCCCCGTCGTCCATGGTCAGGTGCGGCCTGGACTTCAGCGCCGCGAGGATGTGCTTGTAGTAGGTCTTCCGGTCCTCCCCCCGCCGGGCGTAGACGTTGAACCCGCGGGCGGCGAGTGCGGCGGCCACGTCGTCCTGCGTGGAGAGGGGGTTCGAGGCGCAGATCGAGACGGCCGCCCCGCCGGCGCGCAGGGCCTCGGCGAGCTGGCCGGTCTCGGTGGTCACGTGCAGGCAGCAGCTGATTCTCAGCCCCTTGAACGGCTTCTCTTTCTGGAACCGCTCGCGGATCTGCCGCAGGACCGGCATGAACCGGCCAGCCCACTCGATCCGCTGCTGGCCCGCCCTGGCGAGAGCGCGGTTCGAGATGTCGGAAGAACCAGTCCGCTTCTCAAAAACCCACTTCTCACCTGCAGGAGAGGTCTTCGACAAGAGAAGTGGGTCTTTGAGAAGCGGACTGCCGTTGCTCACCGGGAGGAGCGGGAGGGGTGCCGCCGGCCGGTGACGCGGGGCCGGGTCGACCCGTTGCGGCTGGCGTGGCCCGGGCCGGCCGCCGCCTTGCGGAGGGCCTCCACCTTGTCGATCTCCTCCCAGGTGAAGCCGCTCTCGTTGCGGCCGAAGTGGCCGTACGCGGCGGTCTTGCGGTAGATCGGCCGCCGGAGCTTCAGATCCCGGATGATCCCGGCCGGGGTGAGGTCAAAGATGCCGGTGACCACCTGGGAGAGCGCCCCCTCTGCGATCTTGCCGGTCCCGAAGGTGTTCACCATGACGGAGACCGGCTCCCGCACGCCGATGCAGTAGGCGAGCTGGATCTCGCAGCGGTCGGCCAGCTTCGCCGCCACGACGTTCTTGGCGATGTAGCGGGCCATGTAGCTGGCCGAGCGATCCACCTTGGTGGGGTCCTTGCCGCTGAAGGCCCCGCCGCCGTGCCGGCCGAACCCGCCGTAGGTGTCCACGATGATCTTGCGGCCGGTGACGCCGGTGTCGGCCATGGGGCCGCCCACCTCGAACCGGCCGGTGGCGTTGATCCAGTACTTCGTGTCCCGGGAGATGAACTCCTTGGGGAGGATCGGGTCGATCACCGCCTCGCGGATGTCCCGGCGGAGCTTCGGGGTGGAGACCCGGCTGGAATGGTGCGCGCCGATGACCACGCCGGTCACCTTCACCGGCCGGCCGTTCACGTACTCCACGCTCACCTGCGATTTGCCGTCCGGCCGCAGGTAAGGGAGGGCCCTGTTCTTGCGCACCTCGGCCAGCCGGCGGGCCAGCTGGTGGGCCAGCTTGATCGGCAGGGGCATGTACTCCGGCGTCTCGTTGCTGGCGTAGCCGAACATCATCCCCTGGTCGCCGGCCCCGCCGGTGTCCACGCCGAGGGCGATGTCGGGGGACTGCTCCTGGATCGCCGTGATCACACCGCAGGTCTTGTAGTTGAAGCCGCCCTCGAGGTCGTTGTAGCCGATGTCGTGGATGACGCTGCGGACCAGCTTGGGCACCTCCACGTAGCAGCTCGTGGTGATCTCGCCGGCCACGATGGCCAGGCCGGTGGTGACCAGGGTCTCGCAGGCGACCCGCCCCTGGGGGTCCTTCTCATAGATCGCGTCGAGGATGGCGTCGGAGATCTGGTCGCAGAGCTTGTCGGGATGGCCTTCCGTCACCGACTCGGAGGTGAAGACGAACCTCTGCTTGGCGCTCATGAGTGAAACGTCTCCTGTGCGTGCTGGTACGAGGCGATGTCGCCGATGTCGAACCACCGGCCCGGGAACCGGTACGCGAACACCTTTTCCCGGGCGATCAGCCATGAGATGAACAAGCCGAGGGTGTCCGCGGTCTTCTGCGAAGAGACGTATTCTAGCACCCGGGGGAGCGCCGTTCGAGGAAAAAAGTAGACCGCCGTCGAGATGAGCCGGGATTCCGGCCGGGCCGGCTTCTCGGTGAAGGCGGTGATGCAGCCGACGGGGTCCACGCTCAAGACCCCGTACTTGGAGGCCAGCGCCAGGTCCGGCAGCTCGTACGCCCCCAACGTGATCGCCCCCTTCTCCCGCGCGAACACCGTGAAGCCGGCGAGGTCCCCGTCGAACAGGTTGTCGCTGCCCAGCACCAGCAGGTCGTCGTCGACCTTCTCCCGCTGGATGGCGAAGGCCATGTCCCCCACCGACCCCAGCCGGTTCGCGTCGGAGGTGGAGCCGTCGTCCAGGACCGTCCAGGGCGCGGGCGCCCGCGTGCTGGAGAACCACCGCTGGAACGGCTCCACGAACCGGTGGTTCGACACCACGACGATCCGGCGGACCTGCATGGCGGCGGGGGCCAGCTTCCGCAAGAGGAGGCCCAGGATGGAGCTTGCCCCCACCGGCAGGAGCGCCTTCGGCGTGTTCTCGGTGAGCGGGTACATGCGGGTGCCGTACCCGGCCGCCAGGATGACCGCGATCATCGTAAGGTACCCGGTCGTCCTGACCCCTTTCGGAGGTATTTCTTCAGCGCCTCGACCCGCTCCACGGGGGTGGGGTCCACCCTATAGAGGAAGGCGAGATAGACGCTGGCAAAGTCCCCCAGGGCGATCAGCTTCAGCATCCGCTCCCGCGCCGTGGAGCCCGGCGCCCGGGCCATCACCGCCCGAGCCCCCTGCGCCTGCACGATCCGGCGCGTGAACTCCATCCGGCGCAGGGTCCGCGGGTGCGCCGCCGGGTCGGCCAGGAAGACCGCCGCGGAGCCGCGCACCAGCGCACGGGGGTTCAGCCACGCGGAGATCTCGTTGTGCGTCGCCTCCGGGAAGATGTGGTGGAACGCCAGCGACTTCGCGTTCTCCTCGATCTGCGTCCTCCAGCGGTAGGTGATCCCTTCCCACCCACCGGCGGCTCCGTAGAGGATGGGGAGGCGGCCGTGCAGCGCCTCGGCGATCTTCTTGGCCGGGTTGGCGGAGACGCGGACCTCCGGCCCCAACCGCGACCCGATGTAGGTCTCGAGCCCGCGGCAGGCGGCCTCCACCGCCAGGCGCCGCCCCGCGACCCAGCCCAGCCGGGCCAGCATCCCCAGCGGGACGAAGGTCATGTACCCGACCGCCGAGCGGGGCGGCAGGCCGGCCGGGATGAGAAGCAGGGGGAAGTCACGGCGGCGCGCCCATGCAGCCAGCTTCCCGCCGGAGGTGACCGCAAGCACGCGCGCCCCCTGCCGCCGGGCCGCCTCCGCGCCGGAGAGCGTCTCCTCGGTGTTGCCCGAGTAGCTGCAGGCCAGCACCAGTGACCCGCGCCCCACCCAGCGCGGGATCGTGTAGGTGCGGTTCACGAAGAGCGGCCGGGAGATGTCGTCCCCCACCCAGCCCTGCAGGAGGTCGGCGCCGATCGCGGAGCCGCCCATCCCCAGCACAGCCAGGTGGCCGGCCCGGCCCCACGCGGCCGGCACCTTCCACTCCAGCCCGCGGGTCCATCCCTCCAGGCACTGGCCGGGGAGGGCCTCCACCCGTCCCAGCATGCCGCCGGGGTCCAGCCGGCCGAACCTTTCCGGATGGTTTAAGAGGCGCACAGCTCGGGGACCAGCTCGCACAGGCGGGCCTTCGCGTACTGCTCCACCTCCTTGCCCGTGGGGAGGCGGAACACCTCCTTCACCACCTCCTTGGCGCGGAAGGTGGGGACCGAGCGGATCACCTGCTTGATCCGCGGCAGGTTCACCGGGCTCGTGGAGAAGCTGTCCAGGCCCATCCCCAGCAGGATCAGCGCCAGGGCCGGCTCGCCGGCCATCTCCCCGCACATCCCGACCCACAGCCCGTTGTCGTGGGCCACCTGGATGATCTGCCGGATCAGCCGGAGGACCGCCGGGTGCGTGGGCTCGTAGAGGTAGGCGATCTTCTCGTTGACCCGGTCCACCGCCAGCGAGTACTGGATGAGGTCGTTCGTCCCAATGGAGAAGAACTTGACCTCCTTGGCCAGCAGGTCCATGGTCAGCGCCGCCGACGGGACTTCGATCATCGCCCCCACCTCCATGCCGGCGTCGAACTCCGTGCCCTCGGCCTTCAGCTCCTGCTTCATCTGCTCGAGGATCTGGTTGGCCGCCAGGAGCTCCTCGACCCCGGAGATCATCGGGTACATCATCTTGATCTTGCCGAACGCCGAGGCGCGGAGGATCGCCCGGAGCTGGACCTTGAAGATGTCCGGCCGCGCCAGGCAGAAGCGGATCGCCCGCCAGCCGAGGAACGGGTTCATCTCGCGCGGCACCCGCAGCTCCGAGATGAACTTGTCGCCGCCCAGGTCGATCGTGCGGATGATCACCGGCAGCGGCGCCATCGCCTTGGCCACGTGCCGGTACTGCTCGAACTGCTCCTCCTCGGTGGGCAGATCGCTGCGGTTCAGGTAGAAGAACTCGGTCCGGTACAGCCCGATCCCCTCGGCGCCGTGGGCGATGACCGAGGCGACCTCGTCGGGCATCTCGATGTTGGCCAGGAGCTGGACCCGGTGGCCGTCCGGCGTCTCGGCGGGGAGGTCCTTGACCTTGAGCAGCGCCTGGTCGAGCGTCTCGAGCTTCTGCTTCAGCTCCTCGTAATGACGGAGGATGTCCGGGTCGGGGTTGACGATCACCGCGCCGCTTAAGCCGTCCACGATCACCATGTCGTCCGGGCGGATCCGCTCGGTCACCGTCTCCAGCCCCACCACGGCGGGGATCTCCAGCGATTTGGCCATGATCGCCGTGTGGGAGGTGCGGCCGCCGATGTCGGTGACGAAGCCGATCACGTGCTGGCGGTGCATCGTGGCGGTGTCGGAGGGGGAGAGGTCGTACGCCACCACGATCACCGGGTGGGGCAGCTCGGCGAGCGACCGGCGCTTCAAGCCGGTGAGGTTGCGCAGGATCCGGCGGCCCACGTCCTCCACGTCGGCGGCCCGCTCCCGCATGTACTCGTCCTCGACCTTGGAGAAGACCTGCACGTACTTGCGGAGTACGCCGGAGAAGATGAACTCCACGCTGATCTGCTCGTTCTTGAGGCGGGAGATCACCTCATCGATGTAGGCGCGGTCCTCGAGGAACATCAGGTGGGCGTTGAAGATCTCCGCGTGCTCGATCCCCAGCTCCTCGGAGATCTTCTGCTGGATGTCCAGGATCTCCTTGCGGGTCTGGGCGAGGGCCTCCTCGAACCGGGCAATCTCCTGGGGGACCGCCGCCGGGTCGATGGACTGCTTGGGGACGGCTACTTCCTCGCTGTCGAGGAGGAAGGCGCGGCCGATGGCGACGCCGGGGGAGGCGGGGATCCCCTTGAGAGTCAGGTGACGGGGCCCCGGCGGGCCGCCGGCCCCGGCGGGCTCGTCAGGCCGGTGAATGCTGCGGCGGCGTGCCATGCGTCGGCCGGTGCCGGACCACCGTGACCACCGTCGGCGGCTCGGTCTTGCAGATCAGCTGCTCCAGGGCGCGCAGGGCGTCCTCCGCGTCGGTCCCCTGGGTCGTAACCTCGATGGTACTGCCCCGCGACGCGGCCAGGGTGAGCAGCCCCATGATCGATTTCCCGTCCACCTCGTGCTTTCCCCTGCGGACCCGGATGATCGACTTGAACCGGTTGGCCACCTGCGCGAAGAGGGCCGCCGGGCGGGCGTGCAGGCCCTGCCGGCTGCGCAC
>CAYJUA010000028.1:0-7066 GCA_964373295.1 uncultured Planctomycetia bacterium | reverse complement strand
ACGGCGAACCGGCGGATGCCGGCGGCCTCGCCGATCCGGTTCACGTGCGCGTCCTTGAGCGCCAAGTTGATCTCCGTGACGAAGAGGAATTCCTGCCGGCGCGCGGCGCCGCTGCGAAGGCGCTGGCGCACCCGCACCCTCCGACCCGAGCGGGAGACTGCGATCCTCTTCGTGTAGGTGATGGTGCCGGCGCCCCCGCCCGGCAGGGCTCCTTTTCGCTTGAGCTCTGCCTGGATGGAAGATTTTGAGCGCTTCACACGCCCCTCGTAGCGGCCGTCGGAGAACCCCCGCGCCTCGGGCGTTTTCCCCCGGCGGAACGCCTCCAGCCCGGTCCCCTCGGGCAGGAGATGGTCCACCAGCGCGGCCCTGCGGACGGCCGGGACCGGCCCCGCCTGCACGTCGAGGAGACTGCGCGCGGCCACCTTATCGCTCAGCTCCACGATCTGCCCGCCCCGGTCCGGGTCCACCAGGAGCGTGAGATCCCTTGAGACCAGCAGGATCCCGCGCCGGCCGCGCCCCGCCGGACAGCCCGCCTGATCCAGCACCCGCTCGACCAGGAGCAGGTGCCGGTAGACCTCCTGCCGCGCCTGCTGGTAAGGGAACCCCATCTGCACCCGGCGGCCCTGGGCGTGGCCGCTCTGGGCCGCGTAGAGGTAGACCTGCGCCTCCCGCAGGGGGGCGGGGTCCACCCCGTCCCGCTCTGCGCGCTGGAGCCGGTCCGACATCCAAAGCATCTTCTCCGTCAGAAGATCGCCCGCGCGCATCAGAGACTCTTCTGGTCCTCCTGCTGGATGATCCGGACCACCTGCTTATCCTCCTTGGCCTCCTTCAGGCTCTCCCGGAAGTACCTGTCCTTCAGGAGCCGGGAGATCCGGGCCAGCGCCTTCAGGTGGGGCCCGGCGGAATCCTCTGGCGCCACCAGCAGGAAGAAGATGTTCGCCATCTCGCCGTCGAGCGAATCGAAGTTCACGCCCCGGCGCGAGATGCCGAAGGCCCCGACGAGCTGCCGCACCACATTGGACTTTCCGTGGGGGATCCCCACGCCCTGCCCGATCCCCGTCGAGCCCAGCGCTTCCCGCGCCAGGAGGATCGGGACGATCTTCTCCTCGTCGGCCGGCTTGATCTCCCCCGCCTTCACCAGGAGGCGCACCATCTCCCGGATCACGCCCTCCTTGTCCTTGGCCTCCAGGTTCACGCTGATGGCCCGGTCCCGCAGAAAATCCATGATCTTCACGCTTCCTACCTCCTCCTCATGAATGCCGACCCCTGAATCGCACGAAAAGTGCTGGAGCGGGTGATGGGACTTGAACCCACGACGTCCTCGTTGGCAACGAGGTGCTCTACCACTGAGCTACACCCGCGTCACAAGCCCAAGCTCAGGATGACGCTGGAACCGCTTCGTGGGCGGAAGAGGAGTTGAACCTCCACCCCTTTCGGGACAGGATCCTAAATCCTGCGCGTCTCCCAGTTCCGCCATCCGCCCGATCCATCACATAGGAAACATCATCTAAGTCATTGGGCCGTGCAGGATTCGAACCTGCGGCATCCGGATTAAGAGTCCGGCGCTCTTCCAGCTGAGCTAACGGCCCTGAAATTCTCCCAGAGATACTTTCGAACTATCCCTAAATAGTATGAAACAAATTCCTTGCTGACGACAAGAACGCGCCCGCCGAGACTCGAACTCGGGCGCCCTCCGCTCGGCTCTGCCTCGCTCCGGGTCGGCCACCCGCCGTGCTGTTGCTCAGCGTGACCGCTTCGCTTTTCCTCGCTTCGCTCGGCGCACGGCTCCCCTGAGAGTTCGAGTCTCGCGCAAGAATGCGCCCGGGGAGACTCGAACTCCCAACCTCCAGGTCCGAAGCCTGTCACTCTATCCAATTGAGCTACGGGCGCAACGAACCACTCGCTAAGGGATAAGGACGGGGCGGGCGCAACGGCGCATCATTGAAGAATAGCAGACGGTGGGGGCGAAATCAAACGCTGGAGGGCCCGGACCTCCTCGGGCCGGAGGGGCCGCCCCCGGCCAGCAGGCAGGCTTCCCAACTGAAGCGGGCCGAAGGAGATCCGGCACAGGTGGGTCACGCGGCGGCCGAGCGCCTCAAAGATCCGGCGCACCTCCCGCTTCTTCCCCTCCCGGAGGAGCAGGCGGACGGCGCCGGTGGCCAAAACCTCCACCCGTTCCGGCCGGGCGACCCCATCCTCCAGGCGCACTCCCCGCCGCAGCCGCGAGAGGGCCGCTGGATCCAGCGGGCGGTCCAGCTTCGCCTCGTACACCTTGCCGACCTCATAGCGGGGGTGGGTCAGCCGGTTGGCCAGCTCCCCGTCGTTGGTGAAGAGGAGCAGGCCGGTGGAGTCCCTGTCCAGCCGCCCCACCGGGAACACCCGGAAGGGGTCGGGACGACCTGGCACCTTTTCCGATCTTAATTCTGGCGGAAGCATCTCGAAGACGGTTTTTTCGGCGTGGGGATCGGAGGCGGTGGTCGTGTACCCGGCCGGCTTGTGGAGGAGGTAGTAGACCTTCTCTCGGATGGTGACCGGCTTGCCCCGGAAGGTGACCCGGTCCTTGGCCGGGTCCACCTGCCGGCCGAGATCCTTCGCCACCTCGCCGTTCACCGCCACTTCGCCGGCGAGGACGTGCTGCTCGCATTTCCGCCGGGCGGCGATGCCGGCCAGCGCCAGCGCACGGGAAATCCTCATCGATATCTTTTCAGGATCTTGTTTGTCCGCTCCATCTCATCCACCACGAAACGGACAAAAGGGCCCTCCGACTTTCTCTGGGAGTACTCCAGAACCTCGAAATATTCGGCCTTCCGCGCGTTTTCAATGACGACCGGTGGATAATCCGCCTGCAGACACTGGAGCACCATGAGAAGCCGGCCGACCCGCCCATTGCCGTCCCCAAAAGGATGGATCAGCTCGAAGCGGACATGAAACAGGGCGATGTCCCGGACCGTCTTCCTGGCAGGCCCCCTCCTCCATTCCCGGATCAAATGCCCCATCTCTTCAGGAATATCCTTCGGGTGAGTAAGCGCGATGCTGACCCCCCGGATCACCCTGGCACGCTTCGAGTACTCCCCCGCGTCTTCCCGTATCCCCTGCATCAGATTCCGGTGCAAGTCGCGGATGAGCCCTTCGGAAATCCGGGCTTGAGACTTCTCCCCCCGCAGGATCTCTCTCAACACAGACGCGTGGTTGGTGACCTCCAGGTGCTCGGTCAGGGATTTGTCCGGCAGGAGCCCCTTGGAGAAGATCACGACTTCCGTCTCTTTCTTGCTGAGGGTTGTCCCCTCGATGGAAGTCGAGTTGTAGGTATGCTCCAGGAGAAGCTCGTCCTGAAGGGCTTGATGCCGGGCGATAGCGGCCCACATCCCTTTCTTTCTGAGCCCATCCGCTCGGCGCACGAGCTCCGAAAGCTGCGCCTCCGTGATGGCGGAATACCCCACCACCTCGCGGTAAAGCTTCCCGACCGCCTCGATCCTCCGGGAGCGAGGCCTGGCATATCCGTGGATCCACCGGCTCAGGGCGGCAGGCGTCACCCCCAATCGCTTGGCGAGCTGTGCCTGGGTAAAAGGACCCGCGGAAAGGAGGCACTCCAGCTGGGATATATAGTTTTGTTCCATTTCAATACAACTATATCACAAACTATATATCGGGATCAATGGCGGTGATCGCCCCCTGTTATGCCATCAGGATCAGCGTGTAGGTGTTGCCGGACGCGTCCCGCAGGCGGACCGCCACACTCAACACTGTGAGCTGCGCCTCTCCATCGGCGAACAACTGGTACGCGAAGGGACGCAGTGCCTGGATCGTGGCCCCGTCGCCCACTACCACGCGGGCATCCCCCTCCTCCCCGTCAAACCCGTTCTCCACGAGGAGATGCTCGATCTTCTCCCTCGCCACACCCTCCGCTTCCAGCAGGACGAGGTCTCCCCGGCTGGCCCTCAAGACGTTCGCCGCGTTGCCCACGACCTCGCGGGGCACCCTCCCCGCTGAGATCCAGCTAAAGAGCCGCTTGACCGAAGCGTTGGCGTACGCTTCCAGATCCGTATCGGCTATCAGCATGGGGTTTCGAGTCGGTTCGGCAGAGTCCGCGACGATGAAACCGCGGGTGGCCTTGTAGCCGAACCCTGCAGCCGTCGCCGCGTCCAACGGCGCCCAGCCTCTTTCCTTCAGGTCCTGCCCAACCTTGCCCTCCAGGAGGCGGTCGAACACCGCCTGGGCCTCCTCCTCCTGGCCAGCTTTGCGGGCAACCGGGCTGGGTTTCAGGCGGGGGGAAAGGTCCCTTAAGCCCTTCCAAAGCTCCGCGCGCTCCTTCTTCCCTTGTTCAGATTGAAGCTTTTCTACCAGGGGCGGAGCGACTTCTGTGAGCCAGAATAGAGCGTCCTCTTTCACTGCGGCCGTGTCTCGTCTGAGAGCTCGCTCAATCATTTCCAGAGGATCCTCCAGAAGTTCAGCTCCCAGGAGCCCAAGGATAAGCATCGCCGTAGACGCTAGGACGCTCTCCCGCATCTGCGGATCCGCATCCACCGCGTGTCGGGCTATCAGTGGAAATCCCAACCAGGGATTCCCTCCCAACGCAACCTCAACAAGACGCGGAACCAATTCATCCTCTCGCCCCTCACGATGCAGGGACTCATGCAGGGCCACCATGTACAGCAGAAAACGCCACCGCACAACGGGATCCTTGAAGTGAGCGTTGGCTTCGACTGCTTTCCGGGCTACTCGATTCATCTGGCCCAGGAACCGCCGTTTCCGCTCCGGCTCGTCCGGAGGGAAATGAACGTCCATTCTGTAGTTTCCCCCTTCCAGCGCCGGCTGCATATCAAGCGATGCTTTGTGAACCTCATCGGCCAGGACCACCACTTCGTCGCCCTTACCCCGATAATATCCGCTGATTCTCTGGCGCTTCTCTCCATGAATCCGCTCCACGAAGAGGATCTCCTTGCCGAACAACCTGCCCACATGAAGAATCCGGAACAACATGCTGGACCATACCGGCCTCTCGTCGCGCGGCCGCCCGACGAGAGAAGGATCCAGGTAGAATCCCAGCGGCCGCAAGCGCTCCGCCAGGAGTTCAAGATCGGCGGCGATCTCCTGGGGATCGTGTCCACCCGCGCCGGCCCAGTCCAAAAGCTTTGCCATCGGCTCCAAAAGCGCATCCGCTTTCGCCTCGCCCAACAGCGCCTTCATGCGCTCCTTGGCCAGCTCCACCAAGGAGGGCTCGCCCGAACCCAAACGGTAGACCTCGTCGCACACCACCGGCAGGCGTCCCAGCGCTACGGCCAGCTTCCCCTCCGGCCCCTCCTGTTGGGCAATCTTTTCCGCGGCGGAAACCAGGCTCTTTGAGCGGACACGAAGCAGCAGATGCCGGATTGCTTCTGGGCTGTTCAAAAAAAAGGGATCCCGCGGCGTGTCGTGCGAGAGATCCCTGAACAGTTCAAAGAAAGTCGCCACGAAACGTCTCAGCCGATCCCCGCCTTCCCCCAAACGTTTCGCATATGCGGGAGCCTGCTCCTGAGCGGCTCTTTCCCGGAAGATCCTCTCCCACCCCTTCAGATCAGGGTCATTGCTGACCACAATCAACTCCCGGTCAAAATCCTCCAGATAGGCCTCGATATCGGCCTTTGTTTCCTCCGCCTCCTCAGCGTCCGCCAGGAAGAATCCGAAGAACCCTGGATCCTTCGCCCAAACCGCGTCAAGCGCTTCCTGAGCTGCTTTTGCTTGACGGGCAGCCTCCTTCCTCCACTTCTCAGAAGACAGCACGCTGTGCATTCGCGCCGCGTCCCACGCGCCAGCCTCCTCCCTTAACTCCTTCACCAACCGAATGAACCGGCCCCTCAACTCTTCATCAATGGCGAGACGTTGCAGGTCCGAGTGACGGACAGCGGCATCCCGGAACGCCCACTCCCAATCCACATCATCTGCCCCTTCCGGTGGGAGGGAGTATGTTTTGTCCTCGACGACGGCCTTCAGATAATTCTTCGCAATCGCCATCAGATCTCCGGCAGCGTCAAACAGCTCGGTGTCCGCCCACCGTTTTTCCTTTGAGGGCTCCGCGCCCTCCAGGGAGTCTGCTTGAAGAGCTGACCCCAGCCCCAGCAGGGTCGCCATCCCAAGGAACGCGCGCCGGGTCAACCGAAGTGGGCCCGACGCAGGCGCCGGGGAGACAGAGGGCGTAGCCGGCGTGGGATCCGTGGGTTCCTCCATGCCGGTGGTGTGGGCGGCCTTCTCCTCCTGGCCGCCGGGATTCGGAGTTTGAGGTGGTCGCCCGATCTTCCCTTTTTGAATCCGAACCTCCGTCAGAGCGGTGCCTTTGACTTTCTCCTGGAGAGCCGCGTTGATCCCCGCCACCAAATTGGGGTTCCAAGAGAGTGTCGACTGGCTCGGGGCGTCCTCTAGCACCTTGGCCGCTTCGCCGAAATTCAATACGACCTTGCCGGACCTACCTCCTGCAAGCAGCGCCTGGACCAGGCGACCGGCTACCTCCGTCGGATTATAACCAGGCGGACCGGCCTTCCCTTTCCCGATCCGGACCAGTGTCAGAGCGGTGCCTTTGACTTTCTCCTGGAGAGCCGTGTTGATCCCCGCCACCAAATCGGGGTTCCTAGAGAGCGTCTGCTGCATCGGGGCATTCCCACATGCTTCGGCTGCTTTGGTCAAACTCATCACGACCTCGCCGGATCGACCCTCCTGAAGCAGCGCCTTGACCAGACGGTCGGCTACCTCCGTCGGTTTGTAAGCAGGCGTGCCGACCTTCCCTTTCCCGATCCGGACCAGTGTCAGAGCGGTGTTTTCTACTCTCTCTAAGAGGGCCGTATTGATCCTGGCCACCAACACGGGGTTCGCAGAGAGCATTGACTTGCTCGGGGCGCTCCCCAGCGCCTTGGCCGCTTTCCTAAAACTCAGCACGACCTCGCCGGATCGACCCTGCTGAAGCAGCGCCTTGACCAGACGGTCGGCTACCTCCGCCGGATCATACTTCTCCTCCATCCCGGCGGTGTGGGCGAGCTCCTGGAGGGCGGCTTCCAGGCCGCCCTGCACGACTTTTGAACCGCCGCTTTGGCTCCTC
>CAYJUA010000027.1:2027-17209 GCA_964373295.1 uncultured Planctomycetia bacterium | reverse complement strand
TAGCTGGGCTCGATGAGGAAGAGCACCTGGCCGAACTCCACGGGCTGGGCGTTCTCCACGAGGATCTGGGTGAGCGTGCCGCGCACCTCCGACTTGATCTCGTTCATCAGCTTCATCGCCTCGAGAATGCAGAGAACCTGCCCCACCTCGATCTGCTGGCCCACATGGACGAAGGGAGGGGCCTCCGGGGCGAGGGCCCGGTAGAAGGTGCCGACCATCGGGGACTTCACTTCGGTCCCGCTCGGCTGGGACGGCAGCTCCGGCACGGGGACCGGCCCCGTGGGGACCGGCGCGATCGACGCGGGCCCCGAGGACGCGGCGAGGCGCTCCACAACGACCCCGTCAGAGCCGGCCCCCGCCTTGCGGAGGCGCACCTTCATCCCCTCACGCTCCACCTCCAGCTCGATCAGCTGGTGCTCGTTCATGAGGGCGATCAGATCCTTCAGCTCTTTGAGGTTGACCATGCTCAGGCGCGCCCCGCGTATTCGCCCGTCCGGGTGTCCACCTTGACCACGTCGCCCGGCCCCACGAACAGGGGAACCTGCACCTTCAGCCCCGTCTCCATGACGGCCAGCTTCATCGCCGATTTGGAGGTGTCCCCGCGCAGGCCGGGGTCGGACTCCGTGATCTTCATGTCCACCGTGGTGGGCAGGTCCATCCCCACCAGCCGGCTGTTCCACATCTGGCCCTTCACCTCCAGGTTCGGGGTCAGGTAGTTGGCCGCGTCGCCCAGGCTCTCCCGGGTGAACATCTGCGGATCGTACGTGTTGAGGTCCATGAAGTGGTACTGGTCCCCGGACCGGTACTGGAACTGCATCGGCTTCTTCTCGATGAAGGCGCCCTCGAACCGCTCGCCGGCGTCGTAGGTCTTGTTCAGGACGTTGCCGGTCTTCATGGATTTCAGCTTGGTGCGGACGAAGGCGGCCCCCTTCCCCGGCTTGACGTGCTGGAACTCCACGATCGTGTAGAGCCCGCCGTCAATGACCAGGGCCATGCCGGTCTTGAATTGGTTGGTCGAGATGGGCATCGGGAAGACCTGTATTCTAACGTTTGCGCCGAGCGGCCGTCAACCCTGGCCGCCGGGGACCCAGCAGGCCGACGAGGGCCCTCAGGCCCAGGAGGTAGCTGTCGGCCCCGAAGCCGGCGACCTGTCCCTTCACCACGGGCGCCATCAGGGAATTGCGCCGGAACTCCTCCCGCGCGTGGATGTTGGAGAGGTGCACCTCCACCGCCGGCAGGTTCACCCCCTCCAGGGCGTCCCGGATCGCGACGGAGGTGTGCGTGTAGGCGGCGGGGTTGATCAGGATGCCGTCGAAGCGGCCCCGCGCCTTCCCGATGGCCTCCACGATCTCCCCCTCCACGTTGAACTGCCGGATCGTGACGGCGGACTTGAGCTGACGGGCCAGGGCGCGGAGCTGCCCGTTGATCTGCTCCAGGCCCTTCTTCCCGTAGACGGCAGGGTTGCGCACCCCCAGCAGCTGCAGGTTGGGGCCGTGAATGACGAGGACGCGCGTGGCCACTAACCCTTCGGCTTCTCCGCCTCCTCCACCAGCATCACGGGGATCCCTTCCCGGACCGGATAGCGAAGCCCGCAGGAGGGGTTGGTACAGACGATCCGGTCCCCCTCTTCCCTGACGGCCGCCCTGCAGGCCGGGCAGGCCAAGATCTCCAGCAGCTCTTTGTCGAGCATCTTAAAGTGCCTCCTATCGCGTACAGAGTACCCGATACCCGTTTGAGGGGGCCGGTACAGCTCGCCACTCCGAGGGCGCCCCTTGCATTTCGCGCTACTCTGAAAGGGCTTCTCGCGTTGGCGCCATGAGCTCGCCGGCCGCGCCCTGGCCCGGCTCGATCGCATCGAGACGCCCCTCAAACCGGGCCAGGTGCTTCTCAGCCTTCTCGAAGTTCTCCACGGTAAATCCCAGCTGTTTGCCGTCCCGGTCAAAATCCTCCCGCACCCCGGCCAGCTCCCTCTGCAGCCGCATGAGCTCGCCCAAGATCTCCTTGGCCCGCTGCTCCACGGCGAACCCCCGCAGGCCCTGCAGGATCACCTGCAGGTAGGCGTAGAAGCTGTTGGGAGAGACGGGGATCACCCGGCGGCTCAGCGCGTGCTGGAAGAGCCCCTTCCCATCGCTGACCCCCTCCTCCTTGATGATGGTCTCGTAGTAGACGTTCTCCGCGGGGATGTACATCAGGGCGAAGTCGTAAGTCCCCTCAGCAGGCCGGATGTACTTCTCCGCGATGTCGTCGATATGCTTTTTTACGTCTCGCGCGAAGGTCCTGCGCCATGCCGAGCGCTCCTCATCGGTCGCCGCCTGGCCCATCTTCCGGAAGTTATCCAGGGGGAACTTGGAGTCCACCGGCACCATCCTGTCCAGCCGGATGACGGCGTCCACCCGTTCGCCGTCGGAAAACTCATGCTGCAGCGAGTAGAACTCCCCTCCGGGCGGAAGGATTTGCGCCAGGAGCTCGGCCAGGAAGTACTCCCCGACACCGCCGCGCATCTTCGGCGCCCGGAGGAGGTCCTGGAGGGAGCTCACATTGCGGCCTACCTCCTCGACTCTCTTGGTGGCCTCCTCAAGCTGGCCCAGCTTATGCTCCACCTTGGCGACGGCGTCATTGGCCTGCTGGAGCTTCTGGCTGACCGACTGCTCGGAGGTGCGTACCTGGCCCTGCATCTCGTTGTTCACGCGCCCAACCTCCTCGCCCAGGCGCCGGGACCACTCCTCTTTCAGGGCCGCCACTTCCTCCTTAAACTGCTCCTTCAGCTCCATCTGCTTCTGCAAATCCAGCGCCTGGGGGGAGCTGACGTCTCTCCAGACCCGCCACAGGATGGCCAGCAGGAGGAGAATGACGACGGCGCCGAAGATCGCGGCGAGATTCACGGGACGGTCCCCTGGGTTCGCGAGACGTACTTCATCCGGAGCTCGTAGAGCACCCCTTCCAGGAGGGACCCTTCCTCGGCTGTCAGGTTCCCCTTGGTCTTCTCCTGAAGCATCCCCAGGAGGTCGATGAAGTAACGCGCCTGGTCCAGGTTCTCCTGGGGCAGGTTCGTGGCCGGATGCGGGATCTCCCCGAGCGCCACCATCGCCTGCATGGAGAGCGAAGAGAGGAAGTAGCCGAAGTCCGTCTCCGGTGCCTGCCCGGCGCCCCGGGCAGGGCCGGAGGCGGGGCCCCCGCGCGTCTCAGCACCGCGGCCGGCCGGTGCCGGGCGGCCGGAGGCAGCGGCGCCGGGCCGCGGCTGTTCCTGCCCGGCCAGGAGCTTCTCCTTCTCCACTTGGTCCTTCCAGCTTTCGTCGACCTTCTTGTCCATAGCTCTATTGAAACACAATCCCCGCGTATCCGACCACAGAAACCGGATCCCCGCCCGCCTGGGCGCTGGTCTGGTACCGGAGGAGATGCCCCCCTGAGGCGCCCAGGCGCCGGGCGGCCGCCATCAGGGCCGCCAGGGCTCCGGCCCCACACAGGGAGAGAGCCTGCTCGTGGGCCATCTCCAGCAGGCCGGCGCCGTCCAGCGCCAGGATCCGCTCGATGATCTTCGGGTCCTTGGCCCGCGCCTCTTCCGGCAGCTCGTACCGGGTGAGGTTGGCCGACCCGATCAGCCGGACCCGGCCCTTGCGCTGAAGGATCTCTTCCGCCACCGCCTCACCGATCCGCTGGGCCGGAGCCATCTCCGCGGGCCCGATGGCGATCGGCACGATGCGCCGGACCCGTCCCTTGCGCTGAAGAAACGGGATCTGGACCTCCAGGGCGTGCTCCCGCGCGTGGCAGTGCAGATCCTTCTTCAGGTCCTTGGCCCGGCGCAGGATCGCGCGGGCCAGCTCCTCGTCCACCGGAACGTCGCCCAGGGGCGTCGTCCACTTGCCGCGCGAGGCGATCCCGAAGGGCTCCCCTTCCCCGGTGTGGTTGGGCCCGATCAGCACCGCCGTTTCCGACCACGAGAGCCGGCCGTAAACGGCCCCCAGCACCGCTCCGCAGGAAGCGAGGCTGCCGTGGGGAACCAGGACCGCCGCCGCCTCTTCTTTCCCGCCGCCGCCCGAGGTGAGGCGGTCCACCTGCGCCGCCAGCGGGCCCCGTTCCTCGGGGTAAAAGATCCCGGAGACGGCCGGCGCCCGGGCCTCTTTAGGCGTACCCAGTGCCCGATACCGACAGAGGGGGCGCTCCGGCTCGCCGGAATAGCTCGCCCCTTGCTCAGCGCGCGGCGGCCGCGCGCGAGACCTGAAGGGGCTTCTTTTCCTGGGAGCCGGGCTCATCGGGCCTGCCGATCACCACCACGCACCGATCGGGGTGCAGGATCTCCTGCGCCGCACGGCGCACCTGCTCGGCGGTGGCGGCCTGGATCTGGCGCTCGTACCGTTCGGAGTGGTCGAAACCCAGCCCGAACAGCTCGTCGCCGGCGATCTGGGCCGCCAGGGCACCTTGGGCTTGCCGCGCGATCCGCCGCTGGCCCAGCAGGCCCTCCTTGGCCTCGCGCAGCTCCTCCTCCGGGACGGGGCTGGCACGGATCCTCTGGATCTCCGCCAGCATCGCCTGCCGCACCTCCTCGAGGTTCGCCGGGTCGGTCAAGGCGTACAGCACGAAGGAGCCGGGGTCCACGCCGGGCGCCGAGAAGCCGCCGACCGTGTAGGCCAGCCCCCGGCGCTCCCGCACCTCGGAGAAGAGGCGGCCGGCCCCCCCGGACAGGACCGCTTCTACAAGGTCCATCTGCGGCAGGCGAGGGTCGCTCACCTTCAGCCCCGGGAAGCCGATGAGGAGGATCCCTTCCTGGCGCGGCGCCGACTCGACCCTCTCCCGCAGGCGCGAAAGCTTCGGCTCCTCCGGGATCGCCGGGGCCGGCAGGCCGGTCTCGGCGCGGAACCGCCCGAAGAGATCCCGCAGCAGGCGGAGCATCTCCTCCTCCTCGAAATCACCCACGACGCTGATCACCATCCGCCCGGGATCGAGCGAGATCCTGTGGAAATGGGCGAGGTCCTCCGGCCGGAGACTGGAGAGGGACTCCTCCCTGCCCGCCGGGTCCAGCCGGTAGGGATGCGTCGTGAAGAGGGTGTCGGCCAGCCGGCGGAGGCCCCAGGAGAAGGGGTCCTCCTCCTGCGTCTTCAGCGCCGCCAGCGCCAGCCGCCTCTGCTTCTCCAGCTCCTCCGGCGGAAAGGAGGGCTCCAGGATCATCTCCCCGAGCAGCCGGATTGCCGCCGCGGCCTCGGAGCTGACCGCCTCTACGGAGATCCCCAGGGAGTTCCTCCCGGAGAAGGGCGCCGCCTGCGCGCCCATCCGCTTGAGCTCCTCGGTCAGCTCCTCCGCGCTTCGCCGGCGGGTCCCGCGGGTCAGCATCCGGGAGAGGACCGCCGAGATCCCGTTGCTCGCGTCGGTCTCGTAGCGCACGCCCCCCATCAGGGAGCACTGCAGAGTCACCAGGGGGAGGCGGTGATCCGGCCTTATCAGGACGCGCAGGCCGTTCTCCAGCGTGATTTTTTGTATACCCCACTCGCGCAACTCGCGAGCTGTATCGGCCCCCTCAGCCGGTATCGGGCTCTCCGGTACGCGTAAAGAGGATGCACCGCGGGGGAACAGCTTCACCGTTGCCGCCCGGTCCGCGTGGAGATAATCCAGCGCTGCCCGCTGAAGGTCCTCCGGGCGGATCCGCTCCACCTCCTGGAGGTAGCGGTAACCGAACAGGGGATCCCCGGTCAGCGCCTCGAACGAGGCCAGGTCCGAGGCCTGGCCGATCACCGTCTGCCGGCCCGCGAGGTACTCCCGCAGGAACGCCCTCTTGGCCGCGGCCAGCTCCGAGGCAGGGAGCGGCTTCTCCTTGAAGGCGGCGATCTCCTCCGCCAGCCGACCGGCGGCCTCTGGCACGCGGCCGGGATCGGCCCTCAGCGAAACGGCGAAGAGCCCCCGCTCCCGCGGGGTGTAGTTCCAGCAGGAGACCGAATGGACGATCCCCGTTTCCTTCAGGGCCTTCTCGAGAATCGACCCCCGCCCGCCGCCGAGAACCCAGGCCAGGAGATCCAGCGCGTAGAGGTCCGGGTGGTTCAGCGAGATCCCCGGGTACCCCACCGAAACGATCGCCAGCCCCGCATCCGTTTCCTGGATGACCTCGCGCGGCGACAGCGGGAGCGGCTCCTCCGGCAGGGCGCCCGCCTGCACCTTACCCGGCGGGATCTGGGCGGTGAGCTCCTCGATCCGGCGGACTGCCGCCTCGGGCTCCACGTCCCCCACCACGGCGATCACCACCCCGTTGGGGATGTAGTGCCCGCGGTGGTAATCCCGCACCTCCTCGGCCGTGAGCTGGCGCAGCAGCGGCTCGTAGCCGATGATCGGGATCCGGTACGGGTGGACGCGGTAGGCGTTGGAGAACAGGAGGTCCCAGGAGATCTGCTCCGGGTCGTCGGAGCGCATCTTCAGCTCCCGCAGGACGACGTCCCGCTCCTTCCGGAACTCCTCGGCATCCATGCTGGGGAAGAAGAGGGCGTCCACCAGCAGGTCGGCCGCCGCGGACCAGTGCTCCTTGTTGACGGTCAGGGGATAGCTCGTGGTGTCGTAGTTCGTGTATCCCTGCGAGGTGCCGCCGTAGGACCGGGCCTCCTTCTCGACGGCCCCGACCGGCCGGCGCGCCGTCCCCTTGAACAGCATATGCTCCACCACGTGGGAGACCCCTGTGCCCAGGTAGATCCCCTCGGTGGCGGAACCGGTGCGGACCACCGCGTGGAAGGCGACGAGGGGATGGGAGGCGTCCCGCTGCGCCAGGACGGTCAGGCCGTTGGGAAGGACCCGCCGGATCACCTGGGGGCGCTCAAGCGAATGCATGGGAGGGGGCACCGACGGCGGTTCCACGGCGTGACCTGGCATGAACCGGCAACCGGCTAGGAGGGCAAGGAGGAGCGCAACTAGAATCGTCTGCGGCTTTCTCGCAGCTTGCGGCGCCGGGCGACGGACGGTTTCTCGTAATGCTTTCGGGCCCGGACCACCTTGAGGATCCCCTCCCGCTCCACCTTCTTCTTCAGGCGGCGGAGGGCCTTCTCGAGCGGCTCGTTCTCGCGGACTTCAACAACAGGCATAAGTGTCGATGACTCCTTAAGTTTCGATCATCATAACGCGCCCGGGGCGGCGAGTCAAGATGACGCTTTAGAGGTAGTGGGTCCATTTCGCCCGCGCCCCTTTCCGCCCCGCCAGGGTCGGGGGTCGCTCCGCGCCTGCCTCGGCTGGGGCGCTTAGCGCTGTGCGGCGGACCCTCGGTGATCAAGGACGTAACGCCAGCTTCCCGGTAACGCGGGCCGTCACCGTTTCCACCGCTCGCGCCTGCGCGCCCCTGCGCCGGAAGATCCGGCGCACCGCCTCGTCAGTCCATGCTCCGCTTCCCCCCATCCCCTGGCGAGGCGGGGAGAGCGAGGCCGACACTCGCCGGCCGACGAATAAGGAGGCCGGGTTGCGAGGGGCCGCGAGATGTGAGCGGCCCGCGAATCCCGCACCGACCCCCGGCGCGGAGAGGGCGAGGCGGGGATCGGCTGGCGAAATGGACCCACTACCGCCTAGAGGGAGCTGTCGCCGGGGCGGTACTGGACGAGGAACTCGTACTCGGCCTCGGAGGAGCCCATCTCCTTGGGGAAACGGGGATACGGGCCCGCCGAGCGGGCGTCCCTCAGCGCGATCGCGGCCAGGGCGGGATCGGAGGCCTCCGAGACCGCGGCCTCCTTGAGCGACCCATCCGGCAGCAGGATCACCTTCAGGCGAACGACGCCCTGCAGGGTGGATTCGGGGTAGCGCAGCCCCTTCCGCAGGTGCTCCCGCACCAGCTCCTTGTGGCGGATCGCCGAGAACTCCCGTTCCGGAAGCAGCACCGTCTGCTGACCGAGCTGCAGAGGAAGGCTCGCCGGGGACGCCGGCTCCGGGACCGGCACAGCCGCCGGTCGACTCTTCGAGGCCGGCGGCCGGCTGGCCGGCGGCTCCGGCTTGCGCGGCTCTGATCTCGCAGGCTCCGGTTGTTTTGGTTGGGGGGCGGCAGACGGCGGTTTTTGGGGCGCGGCGGGCCGGCTCACCGGCGTGGGCTCGGCCCGCTTCGGCGAGGCCGCGACCTGGGCTCCCGGCAGGACCGGCTCCAGCATCACGTAGGAAACCTCGAGCGGGTGCATCGGGTTGCGGGGCGGGATCAGCACGCCCAGCGGCCCGAGGGAAAGCAGGGCGGCGTGGAGCGCCGCGGAGCAGGCGAGCGCAGCCTTCAGGCCCATTGCGCCGCGGTCCCTTTCCGGCCCCACCGGTCGGAGAAGACCAGCCGCCTCACCGGGAGGCGCGAGGCCCACCCCACCCTCTCCAACTCCGGCCGCGGCAGGAACTCCACGGGGAAGCCCACGCAGAGGTAGGCCACCGGGATGACACCGGCCGGGATCCCGAGGATCCTCTTCAGGGAGTTGTTGCGGAGGATGCTGACCCACCCCACCCCGATCCCCTCGGCCCGCGCGGCGAGCCACAGGTTCTGCACGGCGCAGCAGGTGCTGTAGACATCCGTCCGGCGGATCGTGTGGCGGCCCAGGACATGCGGCCCGAGCCGGGTGGGGTCGCAGGTGACGCAGAGGTTGATCGGGGCCTCCAGGATCCCCTCCAGCTTGAGCCCGTCGTACAGGCGGCGGCGCCGGCCCCGGTAAACGGCCGCCGCCTTCCGGTTCTCCCGCAGGAACAGATCCTTGACCCGGCGCTTGACGGCGGGGTCCCGGATCACGATGAAGTTCCACGGCTGCATGAAGCCGACCGAGGGGGCGTGGTGGGCCGCGGTGAGGATCCTCCGGAGGGTCGCTTCCCGGACCGGCTTGGGCAGGAACCGCCGGACGTCACGGCGGGCGAAGATCAGCTCGTAGACCGGGTGCTCACTCCGCATCGACGCGGCCGGCCTCCTGTGTCCGCGTCTGGATCGCCACCCTCGTGATCCCCAGGAGCCGAACCTCGTCGAGCACGTGGGCGACGCTGCCGAACGGGGCCCGCTCATCGCCGTGGATGAAGAGCTGCAGCTCCGGGTTGCCCTGCTTCATCTTCGCCAGCCGGGAGGAGAGCCCCTTCAGGCCGACGGAATCCTTATCCAGGTAGATCTCCCCGGATTCGGTCACGGTGACCGCGGCGTAGGACCTCCTCTCCTGCGGGCCCGCGGACACGGCGGCCGGCAGGCGAACCGGGATCCCCCGGTTCTTCACCATCGACAGCGACACCATGACGAACGTGGCCAGCAGGAAGAACATGATGTCGATCAGGGGGATGATCTCGATCCGGGCGCGCCGCCGCGCCGCCGTCGAGGGGATCCTCATTCCCGCCTGGCCGGCTCCATCAGCAGCATCTCCAGGTGGTTCGAGGCGTTCTCGATCTCGCGCCGGGCCTCCTCGACCCGGGCGCTGAGGTAGTTGAAGGGGATGAGGGCCACGATGGCGATGCTCAGGCCGAAGGCGGTGGCGATCAGCGCCTCCGCGATGCCGCCGGTGATCGCCGCCGGCGCCTCCAGCTCCTGCGCCCCCATCAGGCCGAACGACCGGATGAGCCCGGAGACGGTGCCCAGCAGGCCCAGCAGGGGGGCCAGCGTCACGATGGTGTCCAGCACCGGCAGGCCCCGGCTGAAGCGCTGGAGCTCCCGGTTGGCCGCCTGCAGGAGGGCGCTGGAAAAGGAGCGGTGCCGGTGGGCGAGGCCGTAGACCAGGGTTCTCACGACGAAATCCTTGGAGCCGCTGCCGGCGGCAATGGCCTGGGCGACCTCCCCGTTCTCGGTATGGCTGAGGATCAGGCCGGCCAGCGAGGGATCGCGGACGTCCAGCTCCCGGAGGATGAAGATCAGGCGCTCGATGACGACCGCCAGGGCGACGATCGACGTGGCCAGCAGGGGCCACATGACCGGCCCCCCTCTCTCAAAGATCTGCAGCATGGGGAGGCCGGCGGACGTCCCGGCGGGAGAAAATCAGCTGGTCGACCGGATGCCCTTGGACCACGACCAGGCGTAAGCCGCCAGGGTGTAGGCACCCAGGAAGAGGCTGGTGAACAGGACGTCTCCCACGAAGGAGCGCTGGAAGTACGGCAGGGCGCTCACCACGGCCTGGCTCAGCCCCTGCGCCGTCTTCGGCCAGATCCCGCAGGTCCCGGTGGCCCAATCGCCCACGGCCAGCGCGAGATGGAAGATGGGGGAAGAGACCAGCAGGCCGATCAGCAGGGAACGCAGGTTCGGCCGGACCTTCACAGCCACGACGGCCGCCACCACCAGCGCGATGCCGGCCAGCCGGACTGCGGTAAAGAGGGACAGCCCCATCAGCAGGTCACGGATCAGGATCCCGCCCAAGCCGACGGTGAAGAGATCCCTCGGCCGGAGGAAACAGGCGGCGCAGAGAATCGCCCCGAGGATCGGGGCGACCCCGAACTCGTGATGGAACGCGCCCGCGATGATCCCGCAACCCAACATGAGCAACCCGGTAGCCAGCATGAATGCCTCCCTTTTAGTCTGTCTGCTTTTCCGTGAGCCGAAATGTGATGGGCACTTCCGCCTGCGATGCCACGGCCTGGCCCCCGCGCCGGCCCGGGCGGAACTTCCACTGGCGCACCGCCTCGACCGCCGCGCCGTCCAGGACCCCGTGGCCCGAGCTGCGCGCCACGCGGGCCGAGGCCACCCCACCCGTCGGGGTCACCCATGCCCGCACGAGCACCGTCCCCTGCCATCCCTGCACCCGCGCCACCCGCGGATAGGCGGGCGCGGCGTTCTGAAAGATGCCCAACGGGGCCGCGCTTTGCGCGCCGCTGTCATTCAGCCACGCTTCTTGCGCGGGAGAAGCCGCGCTTGAAGACGGCGCCTCCTCTTCCCCCCTCTCTTCACGCGGTACAGGGTAACCGGCTAAGGGGGCCGATGCAGATCGCGGGCTCTCCGGCTCCACCAGCTCCAGCTCGACGGAGCTCAACCCGCTCCGCACATCCGCGGCCGGGCCCCGGAGCGCCGCACCGGAAACCACCGGGATCATCAGGCAAGCATGAAGCCCGACCGAAAGCAAGGCTGATTTTACCAGGTTTGGATTCACCGCGAAACCTCCTCCTCACGCAAGGGATACGCCCCGGACTGGCCTTCCTCCGGGGCTGCGAGGAGCGTGACCCGCGCCACCCCGCTCTGCCGGACCGCGGAGAGGACCTCGACCATGCTTCGGTAGGGGGTCTCCCCATCGGCGCGGATCCCGACCCGCAGGGCCTCCCGGAGCGGGTCGGACGAAAGCCGGCCGCGCAGCTCCTCCAGGCTGACCCCTTCCCCGTCCAGCTGGATCTGCCCCTCCCGGCCGAGGGTGACCACCCGCCGCCCCGCTTGGGGGGCCGGCGCGACCGACCCCGCCTTCGGCAGCTCCACCGGCAGGCCCCGCACCACCTCCATCGTCAGGACCGAGGACATGAAGAAAGCCAGGAGCAGGAAGAAGGAGTCGATGAGGGGCACCATCTCGATCCGCGGCTTGCGCAGGGGAGGCAGGTAGGCCTTCACCGAACCACCGACGCGCCGTCGATCAGGCGCTCCGCCTTTTGCTGGGCCAGCAGCTCCAGCGCCGTCGCCTGGCGCTCGATGTCGTGCGCCATCTCCTCCGTCTTGGCGGCGAAGAAATTGTACGGCGGGATCGCCAGGATCGCGATGGTGAGCCCTGCCGCCGTGGTGATGAGAGCCTCCGCGATCCCGGAGGCCACGAGCTGCGGGTCCGGCAGGCCGGCGCGGCTGAGGAACCCGAACGCCCGGATCATCCCGGTGATTGTCCCGTAGATCCCCAGCAGGGGCGCCAGCGTGATCACGGTATCCAGCACTCCAAGATACCGGCGCATCGGACCGCTCTCCTGCTTCACCTGGGCCTCCAGCGCGCTGGTGACCGCGGACGGCCAGTTCTCCAGGCCGCGGGCAAGCACCTGCGCCACCGGGTCCTGGAGGGAGCGCCCCGCGGCGAGCGCCTCCGAGATCTGTCCCTGCTGGGCCAGCGCCAGGACCCGCCGCACGCCCTCCGGGTCCCGCTCTTTCCGGAGGCGGCTCCAGAAAAAGAACCGCTCCGTGATCACCGTCATCGCGATGACGGAGCAGACCAGGAGCGGATACATCACCGGACCGCCCAGCTGAAACCATTCCCACAGCATTAACGGCCTCCTGCTTTTATGCGCACAGGCTCCAATTGCTTTCCGTCGGGGCCGACCTCGACCGGGACCTCCAGCGTCCCCAGCGTCTCGTGCCATACGCGCAGGGTGTGCCGGCCCGGCGGGACGCCGGCCAGCGTGAAGCTCCCGGAAGGGCCGGTGACGGCGGCGGAGCCGGGCGGGATCACCACCACCCATCCGTACATCCACGGGTGCACGCCGCAGCGGACCACATACCGCCCCGGCTCACCGAACCTCCAGAGGATGTCCGCCGCGTCCGCCTTCTGCCATTGGTGCATCAGCATCGAAGGGACCCCCTCCGGGAAGATCCGGACGTTGTGGATCACGGAGTCCGAGTTCCGGATGGCCACCGAACCGCCGGCCTGGATCGCGAGGACGTGCGGCTCGAAGACGCACTGGTCCTGGTCCATGATGGGGTCTGGTCCCGCGCTCATCCCGGTTGGGGTTTCGACCCACACCACGGCGTCCTTCAGCCCGCCGCCGGCGTCCACGATGAGCTTCGGCGAGAGCTTCTCCACCGCGCCGCACCCCTCAATGGAGTGCTCCTTGCTCTTCGCCTTGATGGTGAGCTTCTGGGGAGCGGGGGGCGGGCCCTCCAGGACCACGCTTCCCCGGAGCTCCGCGGCCCACGCCGGCCCACCTGAAAGGGCCGCGAGAGATAAAAGCATCATCCCACCCGCGGTGAGCCTGTCGAACCGCGAACTACTGCTCATATTCCCTGTACTCCCAGCGGACCACGTCCCCCGCCTTGAGCTTGGTGCGGTAGGGGCTCACCTTCTTTGAGCCGTTGATCGAGACGGTCCACCACCGGTTCGCCGCCGGGTCGGCCGCCACGCCGTCGAGCGCAGCGGTCTCCCTGGGGTCGCAGCAGACCGACCCCTTTTCGACCGGGAATGCCTTGCCCGCGGCGTCCTGCGGGGTGGCGCCCGGTTCGACCTGGACAACCTCGTGGACGGCGGGCCGGCCGGCGGGGCCGAAGTCCACCTCCAGCGTCACGTCAAACGGCTCCCTCGCCGTCGCGCACCCGGCCAGCAGCAGCAACAAAACTATTCCTCTGGAGAGAGGGGCGTGTTGGCGTGCGGCCGGAACGACGGTACTCCCCGAGTGGGAAACTCTCCCCAACAGCACCGCCCTGCCGAAGGCAGGACCGGGAAGGGGGAACCCCGGGGGGGAAACAGCGGAGCGCGTTTCCCCCCTGGAACAAGCAGCGACCCAAAAGTGGCAAGCTTCGTTCATCGCTCCACCGTGACGCCGAGCGTCGCGGTCAGGCCGGGCGCGTCAAAGCCCAGGATCTCCCGGTACCTGCGGTCGGTCAGGTTCTCGACCCGGAGGAAGCCCCGGAGCCACTCCTTCACCTGGTAATGGGCGTACAGGTCCATCCGGAAGTACCCCTCCTGCTTGTTCCTCCCGCCGGTGACCGACTCCTCCCGACTGCTCACCAGCAGGCCGTCCAGCCGCACCCCCCACCTCTCCGGGGCGAAACCGACCCCCAGCGCCAGCGTGTTGTTGGGGACGCGGAGCAGCTCCTCGCCGGTGGCCCGAGCGCTGTGGGACAGGTGCGTGAACGAGCCCTCCGCCGACCATCGCTCCCAGGGCCCCAGCTTGGCCTCCAGCTCCACACCGTTCACCCGGGCCTTGCCGACGTTCCGTGGCTCGGAGACGGTGGAGCTGACCCTGACGATCTGGATCAGGTTCTCATAGTTCGTCCGGAAGAAGGTAGTGGACCACTCCAGCAGGTCCTTCAGCAGGACCTGCTCCGCTCCGGCCTCGATCGTTTCGCTGTTCTCGGCCTGCAGGTTCGGGTTCCCGAAGTTGGGGAAGAACAGCTCGTTGAGCGTCGGGGCGCGGAAACCCTGCGCGTACCCGCCCCGGAGCTTCATGTCCAGCGGGGCGAAGAAGTAAGCCAGCGAGCCGTCCAGCACGTGGTCAGCCCCGAAAGCGCTCTCCCGGAACCAGCGGGCGCCGGTCAGCACCGTGAGGGCATCGGTCGGGTTCCACTGGTTCTGCAGGTAGCCGGCCCGCGTGTTCTGCGCCTTCGAGAAGCGCCGGTTGTCCGCTTCCCGGTCCTCGTATTCGAACCCGGCGGTGATCGTATCCCATTCAACCGGCGTGAAGCGGTGGATCCACTCCGCGCCGTAGCGCTCAAAATCGAACTTGGACAAGGCATTGGCGTTGCTCGCCCGGTCCGAGGGGTCGTTGTCGATCAGGTTGGCGATGCTGGTGGAAAGCTCAACACTCTGCGACCACCAGGAAGTGACCGGGCTGTTCCAGCGCACGGTGCCGATCGTCTGCCGCTCCCGGTCCACGCGGTTGCGGTCCGGGAGGAATGTCCCGTCATCGATCCCCACGATGGAGAGGGTGTTCCGGACCGTCACGTCCAGCGTGTGGTCCGGCGCGAAATCGTACCCCACGCGGCCGGAGATGTTCGTGTTCTGGTATTCGTCGTTCTCGCTGAGGCCCTGGGTGTCCAGGCGGGAGACCCCGCCTGAAAGGTGCCAGTTGCCCGCCTGTCCCTGCGCCTCGGCCGCTTCGCGCCAGGTGTCCCAGCTTCCCACTTCCTGCGTGTACGAGCCGGTGAACGGCCCCTCTCCCCGGCGGGTCTCGAAGTTCACCACGCCGCCCATGGCGTCGGCGCCGTACAGCACGCTGTTGGGCCCTCGCAGGATCTCCACCCGCTCAAAGTTGTCCGGGGCGAGGTGGTTGAAGTCGAAGAACCCGGTCGTTGGGCTGGCCACATGAGCGCCGTCCATGGTGACGTGCACCTGTGTTGCGCTGGCCCCCCGGATCACCAGTGACGTGGTCCTCCCGAACCCTCCGGAACGGCGGACGAACGTGCCCGGCACCGTCCGCAGGCCGTCCACAACAAATCCTCCCTCCCTCTCCCCCATCCCCTCGCCTGGGACCACGGAGACCGCGCGTGTCACCCGCTTGGCGGGCGTCTTGCCCTTGGTCGCCGTCACCACCACCTCCTCAAAGCGGGTCGCCGGCTCCTCCGCCCGCGCTTGCCGCGCTCCCCAAGCCGCGCAGCCGATCAGAGACAGACCCAACGCAACGAAAAACCT
>CAYJUA010000027.1:0-1927 GCA_964373295.1 uncultured Planctomycetia bacterium | reverse complement strand
GCGGACCGGACGAAACGCCCGGCCCAGCGCGGACGGTTCCAAAAATGCAGATGGATATAGGAAGCCAGCAGAGACCCGCGGACGTACCCTTCCAGTCGGCTCCCGCCGCCCCGGCGCGGGAGGACCTCGTACGCGGCCGTGGCCGGCGCCGGCGCCCGGTCCAGCGCCGAATGGTGGAACTCGTGCCCCCTCGCCCGCTCGCCCTCGCGGCCCAGCACCGTGTCGCCGCGCGCGCGCAGCTCCTGGTAGCCGAAGTTCTGCAGGCGGGGCGTCATCCGGACCTCGGCCGGGATCAGGCCGGCCATCGGGTGGCGCTTTCCCCTGCTGTCGCGGATCGCTCGGGTAAGGTACATGAGCCCGCCGCACTCAGCGTACGCCGGCATCCCGCGATCGACCGCCCGCCGGATCTCGCCGTGCAGGGCGCGGTTCCGGGAAAGAGGCCCGGCGAACAGCTCCGGGAAGCCCCCTCCCAGGTACAGCCCGGCCGCCCGCCGCGGCAGGCGCCGGTCCTTGAGGGGGCTGAACGGCACGACCTCGGCCCCGAGATCCTCCAGCAGCTCAATGTTCTCCGGGTAGTAGAAATGGAACGCCTCGTCCATCGCGACGGCGATGGGCACCCGCGGGAGGGGTCGGGTCGATCTGGCACCTTCCCGATCGCGGGCCCCCGCAGAAAGTGAGGCAACCTCTGCGCCGTTCGGCAGCGGCTCCGCCCCCCGCATGATCCGCAGGAGGGCCGGCAGGTCCAGCCCCTCCCGCATCCTTCGGTCCAGCGGCCCAAGAACCCTCTTCCACGCGGGGTCCTCCTGCCGGGGGACGAGGCCGAGGTGGCGCTCCGGAAGCTCCAGCCGGGCGTCCCTGGGCAGGTAGCCCATCACGGGGACGCCGGCCAGCCGCTCGATCCCTTCCTTCACAAGCCGGAAGTGGGAGGGGCCGGCCACGCGATTCACGAAGCAGCCGGCGATCTTCACGCGCCGGTCCAACCCGGCGTACCCCCGCACGAGGGCCGCAGCCGAGCGGGACATGGCGCCCGCGTCCACCACCAGGAGCACGGGACAGCGCAGGATCTTGGACATCTGCGCGCTGCTGCCTTCTTCGCCCACGGCGTCCGCCCCGTCGTGCAGGCCCATCACCCCTTCCACGACGGCCCAATCGCCCGGACGGCACGCCCTCACGAAAAGCCCCGGGACATTGCCCGGCGGAACGAGCCAGCTATCGAGGTTCCTGCAGGGACGCCCCGCGGCCCAGCCCAGGTAGCCGGGATCGATGTAGTCCGGGCCCACCTTAAACGGTTGGACGACCCTCCCGGCCCGCCGGAGCGCCCGGATGATCCCGACCGTCACCGTGGTCTTGCCAGCCCCGCTGTGCGTGCCGGCCACCAGGAGCCGCGGCGCGGGTCTCCCGCTCACCGGATGAGCTTCATCAGCCAGAGCCGCGCCAGGAAGACGGCCCCGAGTGAGAGCAGCGAGGCGACGTACATCACGCGGACCGCCTCCGGGATCCGGTTCTGCCTCAGCGGGCGCCGGGGCTCTCCCATCAGGGGGGTGCTCACCGCCTGGCCGTTGTAGAGGTTGACTCCCCCCACGCGGACGCCCAGCACCCCCGCCATGGCCGCCTCGGCGATGAAGGAGTTCTCCGCCTGGACGCGGTGATCGAGAAGGGCCTTGAGCCCCCCAGCCCCCCGGAATCCCATCAGGCTGCCGGCCAGGGAGATGAGCCCCGCCGTGAGCCAAGCCGGCACCGCGTTCATCCAGCGGTCCACGGCGGCCGCTGTGCGCCCGAAGCGGATGTACCGGGCGCTGCGGTACCCCACCATGGAGTCCAGGGTGTTCACCGCCTTGTACACGCAGCACAGCGGCGCCCCGCCCAGCGCCGCGTAAAAGAGGGGCGCCACGATCCCGTCCATCGTGCTCTCGGCGATCGTCTCCAC
>CAYJUA010000026.1:4894-17217 GCA_964373295.1 uncultured Planctomycetia bacterium | reverse complement strand
ATTTCCCGTTCGCGGACCACAACGCGATGCTGGACCCCTCCTGCGCCGACATCACCGGGCGGATCCTGGAGCTCTTGAGCGAAGTGGGCCTGGATCGCTCACGTCCAGCGGTGCAGCGGGCCGTGGCGTACCTCCGCGCGCGGCAGGAGCCGGACGGCTCTTGGCTCGGGCGGTGGTCGGTCAACTACATCTACGGGACGTGGCTGGCCCTGCGCGGGCTGAAGGCGGTCGGCGAGCCGATGGAGTCCCTGCGGTACCAGCAGGCGGGCAGGTGGCTGATCAGCCGCCAGAACGCCGACGGCGGCTGGGGCGAGAGCTGCCGGTCGTACGACGATCCCTCGGTGAAGGGGCAGGGCCCCTCGACCGCCTCGCAGACCGCCTGGGCGCTGATGGCCCTCATGTCGCTGGATAGGGTGGCGGAGCCGGCGTTCCACCGGGGGCTGGCGCACCTGCTGGGGAGCCAGCGCGAGGACGGGAACTGGGACGAGGACCACTTCACCGGCACCGGGTTCCCGCGGGTCTTCTACTTGAAGTACCACCTGTACCGGACGTATTTCCCGATGCTGGCGCTGGTGGAGGCGCAGGAAGTGTTTCGCAGAGAGGCTCCTACGCAAGGAGCGGCGTTGGGGGGCGAGCTGGAGCGCCCCCTGAATCGGTATCGGGCACTGGGGACGCATAAAGAGAGGTAGCGACATGGCGATCGCGTGGCGGCAGGGGCTGGCGGTGGCGTCGTACATCTTCGGCCAGCGGATGAAGGGCGTGGAGAAGTACCCGCTGGTGCTCATGCTCGAGCCCCTGTTCCGCTGCAACCTGGAGTGCGCCGGCTGCGGGAAGATCCAGTACCCGGAGGAGATCCTGCGCAAGCGCCTGTCCCCGGAGGAGTGCGAGGAGGCGGCGATGGAGTGCGGCGCGCCGGTGGTTTCCATCGCCGGCGGCGAGCCGCTGATCCACCCGGAGATGCCGGAGATCGCCGGGCGGCTGGTGCGGCGCAGTCGGTTCGTCTACCTCTGCACCAATGCGATCCTGCTGACCCGCGAGCTGAAGAAGTACAAGCCCTCACCGTACTTCCGCTTCAGCGTACACCTGGACGGGCTGGAGGAGACGCACGACAAGGCGGTCTGCCGGAAAGGGGTGTTCAAGCAGGCCGTGGAGGGGATCCGCCAGGCGAAGGCGGCCGGGTTCGCCGTCTCCACGAACACCACGATCTTCCTGGGCGCCGACCCGAACGAGTTCCGGAGGATGTTCGATTTCGTCACCGACCTCGGGGTGGACGGGATGATGATCTCGCCCGGCTACCCTTACGAGAAGGCGCCGGACCAGGAGCATTTCCTCCAGCGGGAGCAGACCAAGCAGCTGTTCCGGCAGATCCTGGACAACGCCGACCCGCGGTGGCGCTTCAACCACTCCGCCTTCTTCCTGGAGTTCCTCCAGGGACGCCGGGACTACCAGTGCACCGCCTGGGGGAACCCCACCCGAAACGTCTTCGGCTGGCAGAAGCCCTGCTACCTGATGAGCGACGGCTACGTCAAGACGTTCCGGGAGCTGATCGACGACACGCCGTGGGAGCGGTACGGCACCGGGCGGGACCCCCGGTGCGCCGACTGCATGGTGCACTGCGGCTACGAGGCGACCGCGGTGAACGACGCCATGAGCTCCGTCCGCAACATGATGCACGCGGTCCGGCCCGTTCCGCGAGAAGAAGAGGAGCTAGCGGCGTGCAGTCAGCGGGAGTAGCGGGGACGGCGCAGCAGTGCCTCGAGGCGCTGAGGGGGCGCGGGTTCGACTTCTTCACCGGCGTGGCCGATTCGCTCGTGGCCTCGCTGATCGAGGAGCTTGAGCGAAACCCGGAGGCGGGCTACGTGCCGGCGGTGCGGGAGGAGCAGGCCGTGGGGTTGGCCTCCGGCGCGTACCTCGCGGGTCGGTGGCCCTGCGTTCTGATGCAGAACTCGGGGCTCGGCTATTCGCTGAACGCCCTGACGTCGCTGAACCTGATCTACAAGATCCCGCTCCTGTTGATCATCGGCTTCCGGGGATACCAGGGCAAGGACGCGCCCGAGCACCTCGTCATGGGGGCGCACTGCCGGCAGATCCTGGAGGAGGTGGGCATCCCGGTGCAGGTGCCGGAGCCGGCCGGAATCGCCGACGCGGTGGCTCAGTCGGACGCGTGGATGCGTGTGCAGCGCCTGCCCGCGGCGGTGCTGGTCAAGCCGGGCCTCCTCGCGTGATGACCACGCGGGAGGCGATCGGGGTGCTGGCCCGGGAGCTCAGGGAGGAGCCGGTGGTCTGCACGACCGGGTTCACCTGCCGGGACGCCCAGCACTGGGGCGACCGGCCGGGCAATTTCTACATGATCGGCTCCATGGGGATCGCCGCCTCGATGGGGCTGGGGATCGCCCTCTGCAAGCCGGGAAGCCGCGTGGTGGTCTTCGACGGCGACGGCTCGGTGCTGATGGGGCTGGGGGTGCTGGCCATGGTCGGGTCGCTGAGGCCGGCCAACCTGGTCCACGTCGTCTTCGACAACGAGGCGTTCGCCTCGACGGGCGGCCAGCCGACCTGTTCCGGCGCGGTCCCGCTGGACCGGCTCGCCGGCGCGGCGGGCTACGCGGCGGTGCGCCGGGCGCAGAGCCCCGAGGAGCTGCAGACCCAGTGGACGCAGCTGCGCGATGTGAAAGGCCCTGTCTTTCTTCTGGTGAAGTGCCGGCCGGACGCCGGGCCGCCCGCGGAGCGGGTGCGCCTGGAGCCGGAGGAGATCACGAACCGACTGGTCCGATACCTCCATGAGTCCTAAGCGAAAAGTGAAGTCCAAGAGGGTCACGCGAGAGAAGGCCGCCGCCAGCCGGCGGCTCCTGGCGAAACGGGCGGGCCGCGCGAGGAGCAGGCGGCGGTTCCTGGCGAGGCGGGCGGGCCGCGCCCGGAGCCGGAGGCGGTTCCTGGCGCGGCGCCGGCTGCGGCTGGGCGGGGGAAGGAGGGTGGTTGCCGCGAAGCCGATGCCCGTGCCGCAGAAGCCGGAGCCGGCCCCGGCCGAGAAGCCGGCCGCCGCGCAGAAGGCGGGGCCGAAGCGCCAGATCCTCCTTTGCCCGGGGCCGGTGAACACCAGCTCCCATGTGAAGTCCGCGCTGGCCGGCCCGGACATCTGCCACCGGGAGCCGGAGTTCAGGGACCTGTTCCAGACGGTGCGGGCCAAGCTGGTCCACGCGCTGGGGCTGGACCAGCGCTACACGGCCGTGCTCTTCAGCGCCTCCGGGACCGCCTCGATGGAGGCGGCGGTGATCGGCTGCGCGGAAGGGGCCAGGAAGATCCTCGTCGTCAACAACGGGGTCTACGGCTCCCGCATCGCGCAGACGGCGAAGATCCACCAAATCCCGCTGGTGGAGATCCGCTCCCCGATCACGGACCAGCCGGACCTGGCGAGGGTTGCGGCCGCGCTGAAGCGGGATTCTCAGATCGGGACGGTGGCGATGGTGCACCACGAGACCTCCACCGGGATGCTCAACCCCGTGGAGGAGGTGGGCGCCCTGGCCAAGAAGTTCCGCAAGCGGTTCCTGGTGGACGCGATCAGCAGCCTGGGGGCCGAGAGGCTGGACATCCCTAAGGCCGGTGTCGGGCTCTGCGTCGGCTCCGCGGGGAAATGCCTGCACGGAGCGCCGGGCCTCTCCTTCGTGCTCCTGTCGCAGGAGGAGGCGGCGCGGGTTTCCAAGCTGAAGCCGCGCTCGCTGTACCTGGACTTAGGCACGCAGCTGAAGGCGGCGGAGAACGGGGGCGAGCCGCCCTTCACGCCGGCGGTCCCCCTGTACGCCGCGTTTGACGCCGCGCTGGACGAGCTCGCCCGCGAGGGGCTCAAGGGCCGGATCGCCCGGTACCAGGAGCGGGCGGTCTTGCTCCGGGACGGCTTCAAGAAGATGGGGCTGAAGCTCCTGCTGGACGAGAAGGTCCTCTCCAACACGCTGACGGCCCTCTGGCTGCCCGAGGGGAAGAGCTACGCCCAGATCCACGACGCGCTGAAGCGGGCCGGATACGTGATCTATGCCGGCCAGAGCGAGCTGCAGGGGAAGATCCTGCGCGTGGCCCACATGGGCCAGCTCCTCCAGCAGGATCTGAAGGGGTTCCTGAAGTCGTTCAAGGATCTCCTGGAGACGGGGCGGGCGTAAACGATGGACCCTTCGCTGAACCGGAAGATCTCGACCTGGGTCACCCCGTGGCTTGCGAGGACTGGGGTGACGCCGAACCAGGTCACCCTCCTGGCCTTCTTCGCCGGGCTGCTGGCCGGGTGGGAGTTCCTTCAGGGCGACGCGGCCCATTGGCTGCGCGGGGCGGTGTGGTTCCAGGCGGCGTACATACTGGACAACTGCGACGGGAGCCTGGCCCGGCTGACCGGCCGCTCCAGCGGCTTCGGCAGCTGGCTGGACACGGTGACCGATATGCTGATCCACATGGTCTTCTTTCTCGGGCTGGGGGTGGCGGTCTGGAGGCAGGACGCCCGGGGGCCCTGGCTGTGGCTGGGGATCCTGGCCGCCGCGAGTGTCTTCCTCTGCTACCTGGTCTCTCTCCTCCGGGAGGTGCAGAAGCGGGGAGAGGCGGCATGGGCGCACCCGGATCCGCCGAAGGGGACGGAGGAGGCCGACTTCTGGAGCAGGGCGCGCGCCGTGATGCGGGCGGATTTCTCCTTCGTGGTCCTGGCCTCGGCGCTGGCCGGGCACATGGCGTGGCTTCTGTGGAGCGGCCTGGTGGGCGCCCTGGTGTACTGCTTCTCGGACCTCTTCGGGATGGCGGCCCGCTCAGCGGCTTCCCGGGACGGCGGGGGAGCGGGCTCCTTGGGAGGATGAGGCGATGGCCCGGCGGATCGGTCTCCTGTTCGGGATCGGCCTCTTCGTGTGGATCCTGGCGCGCGCGGACCTCCCGGCGGTGTGGGGCCAGGTGCGGCATTTCCGCTGGCAGTTTGGTTTCATCTTCCTTTTCTACGCCGTCATCTTTGGGCTGGACACCCTCGGCTGGCAGTTCGCCCTGACCCGGCAGGCGCAGGCCCGGGTCGGCTGGAGCTCCCTGTTCCGTACCCGGCTGGCCGGCGAGGCGGTCAACTACGTCACGCCGACCGGGTACATCGGGGGCGAGCCGGTCAAGGCGCTCCTGCTCTCGCGCCGGCACGGGATCCCCCTGGCGGACGGCATGGCCTCGGTGGTCGTCGCCAAGACCACCCTGGTCTTCAGCATGCTCCTCTTCATCCTGGCCGGGATCGGCGTGACGCTGGCGACGCAGTCGATGGACACGGCGGTTTTCCGGTGGGTGTGGGTGGTTTTGCCGGCGCTGTCCTCCCTGCTGGTCCTGTTCCTTCTGGCGCAGTTCCTGCAGCCGTTCCGGCACGGCTCCTCCCTGGCGCGAGGAGTCTCCCTCTGGGCCCGTCTGCCCCGGCTCTCGGACTGGCTGAAGCGGGTCACGGAGAAGGTTCACGAGTGGGACCGCGCCATCCTCTCCTTCTACCGGAAATCGCCGGGGGCGGTCCTGTGGTCGCTGGGGTTCCATTTCCTGGGGTGGCTGGCCGGGGCGCTGGAGGTTTACCTGATCCTGCGCCTGCTGGGGCTTCAGGTCTCTCTGGCCACCGCCTTCTCCATCGAGGCGCTGTGGGTCCTCCTGAAGAGCGCCGCTTTCCTGATCCCCGGTTCGCTGGGGGCGAGCGAGGGGATCCTCCTGCTGGTCTGCGGGGGGCTGGGGATCAGCGCGGTCCCGGGGCTGGCGCTGGGCCTGCTCCGCCGGGCGAGGGAGATGATCTGGGTGGGGCTGGGGCTGATGGAGTTCGCGAGGGCGGACGGGGGATGGCCGCAGACGGCGTCACGCTAGTCACCGGGGCCACCGGCTTCGTCGGAAGCCACGTGGCCTCGAAGCTCGCCGGGCGGGGAGAGCGCGTCCGGGTGCTGGTCCGCCGGCAGGCGGCGCTGAAGAACCTGGAAGGGATCCCGGTGGAGGCCTGCGCGGGGGACCTGACCGACCCGGCCTCCCTGCGCCGGGCGATGGCCGGCTGCCGGCGGCTCTACCATGTGGCGGCCGATTACCGGCTCTGGGCGCCGGACCCGGCGGAGCTGTACCGCAACAACGTGACCGGCACCCGCAACGTCCTGGAGGCGGCGCGGGAGGCGGGGGTGAAGCGGATCGTCTACACCTCCACGGTCGGCGCCCTCAAATGCCCGGGCAACGGGCACCCCTCTGGCGAGGAGGCGCCGGTCGAGCTGCAGGAGATGGTCGGCCACTACAAGCGGTCGAAGTTCCTGGCGGAGCAGGAGGTCCTTGCGGCGGCGCGGGGCGGGCTTCCCGTGGTGATCGTCAACCCCTCCACGCCGGTCGGCCCGCGGGACGTCAAGCCCACCCCGACGGGGCAGATGATCGTCGATTTCCTCAACGGGCGGATGCCGGCCTACGTGGACACGGGGCTCAACCTGATCGACGTGGCGGACGCGGCCGAGGGGCACCTGCTGGCCATGGAGAAGGGGCGGGTGGGCGAGAGGTACATCCTGGGCCACCGGAACCTCACGCTGAAGGAGATCCTGGAGATGCTGGCCCGCGTGACCGGCCTGCCGGCCCCGCAGGTTCAGATGCCCATTGGGGTCGCCCTGGGGTGGGCAGCGCTGAGCACCGGATGGAGCGCTCTGACCCGGCGGCCTCCCCGCGTCTCGTGGGAAGCGGTCCGGATCTCTCAGAAGAGGATGTATTTTGATTCCTCCAAGGCGGTTCGGGAGCTGGGGCTTCCCCAGCGGCCCGTGGAGGAGGCGCTGGCCGCTGCGGTCGACTGGTTCCGCCGGCACGGCTACGTCCGGTGACCGGCCCGGAGGGACCGCCTCGGATGTCCATGCGTCGCTTACCCCCGCCCCCAGCCGGCCTTGAGCGCGCGCCGATCCTCGTCGTTTCGGCGGTGCCGGAGGAGCTGCGGGATGTCCCGCGCGGCGGTTCCGGGGCGCTGGTCCGCTGGATGTCCGCCGGGATCGGCTCCCGGGCGGCGGACGCCGTCCGGGAGAGGTTAAGCTCCGAAGCCTTCTCGCTCGTCGTGAGCACCGGGTTCTCCGGCGGTGCGCGTCCCGGTTTCCGGGTGGGCGACCTGGTGATGGCCTCCGAGGTGGTGTGCGCTGGTTCGGGCCGCCGCAGCCAGGCGGCCGAGGTGCCCGGCTTGACGGGGGCCTGCTCCAGCGGCACCTTCGTGACCGTGGGCCGGCCGCTGCGTGACCCGTGGCAGAAAGAGGACGCCGGCTCCCGCTACGGCGCCATCGCGCTGGACATGGAGACGGCAGGCGTGGCGGAGGCGGCCGCGGCGGCGGAGGTGCCCTGGGTCTCCTTCCGGGTGATCCTGGACCCGATGGAGGTGCGGCTCGCCATCGGATCCGCGCGGGACGCGCTGGGCCTGTTTCTGCGCCCGGGGCGCTGGTGCGAATTCAGGGACTTCATGTCCGCCATCCGGACAGCAAGCAAGTCCCTCGCCACCGGGCTGAGATTGCTGACCGAGTCAGCGCTAGGGGCGACCAATAACCGTTGACCGTATCGGGGGAGAAAAAACATGGACATGGAAAAAGTGTCGAGCATTATTGAATCGGAATGGCGGTTCCTGAACCGGGTGCATGACCGGTGGAGCCTCACCCAGGGCCCTCAGGACATGGAGCTGGTCGCCCACGCCCTGCGGGTGATCCTGCACATGGGCAAGGCGGGGGAATCCCTGCCGGAGTACCAGGCGCTGATCCAGGCGCAGCACGCCGACGGCGGCTGGGGCAGGGAATCGGCCGAGAAGGAATCCGCGGCGTGGGTCTCCGCCTTCTGCGCGCTGATGCTGATCCGCGCGAACGCCGTCTTGAAGAGCGCCGAGATCGAGGGATCCATCTGGAGATCGATCGACTATTTCCTCCGGGGGCAGAAGGAGGACGGGCGCTGGGTGGACAGCGAGTGGGGGGACCTGGACACCACCTCCCATCCGGTCAGCTTCTTCAACGTGGTGCTGGCCCTGGGCGATCCGAAGATGAAGGACGCCGTGCGCGCGCCGTGGCGGAGGGGCCTGCGCTTCATCCTGGACGGCCAGTCGCAGGACGGCGGGTGGTACGACCCGGTCTTCCAGCCTTCAGGGGTGGAGACCACGGCCCACCTCGTGCAGGACTCGGTGATCGCGTCGCTGACCGTGCCGGACGGCCTGCCGGTCCGGCCGGCCTGCGAGAAGGGGCTCCACTGGATCCTCGCGCACCAGGCGGCCGACGGCTCCTGGGACGACCGCAACGTGGACCACACGATGGACTGCACCCGCTCGACCCTGCTGATCTCCCGGATGCTGCGGGCGGAGGAGAAGGCGCGGCCGGCGCTGGAGAAGGCGATGGTGTGGATCGCCGCGTCCAAGAACAAGGAAGGCTGGCCCGATTTCCCCGGCATGGAGACGAACCTCGAGCGCACCTGCGACGGGCTGGACGTTCTGCTCAAGTACCAGGCGTGGCGCCAGCCGGACCCTCTTGAGACGGTGCGCCGCTGGGGGTACACGGCAGGCAACCCCACGTTCCTCCAGGGAGTCGCCGCGGGAGTCTGATGCACGACGCAATCGGGCACTGGGTACGCGTCCAGTGAACGCGGTCGCCAGGGCCGGGGAACTTCCTCCGGGCAGCTCTCACCTGGTGCAGGTGGACGGCAGGGAGGTGGCCCTGTTCAACGTGGACGGCGAGATCCACGCGGTCACCCACCGCTGTCCTCACCGGAGCGGGCCGCTGGCGAAGGGGACGGTGGAGAGGGTCCAGGACCCGGCCGATCCCGGCGCCGGGCCGACGCTGGCGGTGCGCTGCCCGATCCACGGCTGGCTGTTTGAGCTCTCCACGGGCCGGTGCCTCACGCGCCCGAACGCCTCCATCCAGACGTACCCGGTTGCCTGCGAGCAAGAGGAGATCTGCCTCGGTCCGGCTCAGGGCCAACTCTCGGGCCCCAGCGCTTCCGTCGGGTGAGACGACGCGAACACGTACAAACAATGGTTGTATGCCTCTCGGCTCAGTGGCCGTGTGCGCTTCAGCTGGTCGTCTCACCCTCTCCGAGGGGGAAACCACCGCCTGGTTTCCCCCTCAGGGCGGGGGGAAGCCGAGGGCTTCTGTCCGTACGCCCATCCGGCGAAAGCAAATGGTGCCGTTGGGGAGAGTTTCCCACTCGGGGAGTACCGGCGTTCCGGCCGCACGCCAACATGCCCCTCTCTCCAGAGGAAATATGACCGCTATCCTCCTGGCGGCCGGCGTGGGCAAGAGGATGGGCTCCGACGCCCTCCCCAAGTGTCTGCTTTCCGTCGGGGGGAAGACCCTCCTGCGCAGGACGCTGGAGGACCTGCGGTCGGTCGGGGTGGCCGACGTGGCGCTCGTGGTGGGCTTCCAGAAGGAAAAGGTGGCGGAGGAGGCCCGCCGGGCCGCCGGAACCCTGCGGCTCCATCTCCTGGAGAACCCGCAGTTCCAGGAGGGGGCGATCCTCTCGCTGTGGACCGCGCGGAGCTTCCTGGACCAGGATGTCCTCATCATGGACGCGGACGTCCTCTGCCCGCCGGCGGCCCTGGAGCGGATGCTCCTTTCGCCGCACGCGAACTGCTTCCTCGTGGATGAATCCACGGAGGACACCGGGGAGGAACAGATGGTGTTCGGACGGGGGGACCGCGCCTTCCACATCGCCAAGCGGGCTCCCGAGGAGGTCCGCCGGGAGATGATGCAGTTCGGGGAGTCGGTGGGGTTCCTCAAGCTCTCCTCGGGGGCAGCCCGCGATCTGCGCGCCCTGCTGGAGCAGAGGGTGGCCGGCGGCACGGACGACATCGAACACGAGCAGGTCTACCCGGACCTGCTCCGGAAGGCGATCGTGGGCATCGAACGGGTACGGGGGCTCCCGTGGACCGAAATCGACACGCCGGAGGACCTGCGCAGGGCCCAGGAGGAGGTGCTCTCCCGGATGCACCCGCCGCAGTGCCTGAACCGGCGGATCGCCAGCTGGTTCCTGCCGTGGGTACTGCGGCTGCCGCTGACGCCCAACCAGTGGACGTTTTCGGGCTTGTTCCTGGGGCTGGCGTCGGCCCTGTTGCTGAGCACGGGGGAGCGCGCCGACGGCGTCTGGGCGGCGGCCCTGTTCCAGCTGTTCTACCTGACCGACGATTGGGACGGGGCCGTGGCCCGGGCCCGCGGGCAGAGCTCCTTCTGGGGAGGGTGGCTGGACGTCGGGGTGGACGCTGTGGTCCAGACCCTGCTTGTGGCGGCGCTGGCCGCCGGCCTGCTCCGGGCAGGCGCTCCCGTCTGGGTCTGGTTCATGGGGGCGGCGGCCCTCGCCGGGATCGTGATGGACTTCGTGGTGACGCTGGGGGCGAAGGCGCGCGGGCTGGGCCCGGGGGTGTTCGGCGACCCCTCCCGGGGCGGCCGGTCGCCCTGCCGGGCTCCCGGCACTTCCGTCGCCCACCCGCCTGCCGGCGGGTACCCGGGCTCGGTCGCGGGCAGCATCTCGGAGTGGCTGCGGCGCAACCTCACTCATGAGAACTTCTCGCTGGTGCTGGCGGCGGCGCTGATCCTGGACCAGCGTCTGGCGCTCCTGGCGGCGATGGCGGTCGGCTGCCACGTCTACTGGATCCGGTTCCTGCGTGATACAATCAGCGGTGCCAGGATTAATCCTGGCACCGATCGTTGATGGAAAACACGGCGAAAGAGACGCAGCTTTTCAGGCGGGGTTTCGGGCTGAAGGAGGAGGTCAAAAAGGACCTCGCGCAGGACTACCGCAGCGGCCTGGTGGAGGAGATCCGCGCCAGGGAAAATACCCTGCGGGTCGGGGATTTCACCTTTCACCTGGCCAAGGAGTTCGGCTTCTGCTACGGGGTCGAGCGGGCCGTGGACTACGCCTACGAGACCAAGAAGCGCTTCCCGGACCGCCGGATCTTCCTGACCACCGAGCTCATCCACAACCCCCGCGTGAACAACTGCCTGCGGGAGATGGGGATCGGCTTCCTGAACGGCAGCGGGCCGCAGGACCGCCGGATCGGGGACCTCAAGCCGGAAGACGTCGTGATCATCGCCGCCTTCGGGACGCAGGTGGAGGAGATGGGCCTCCTCCAACAGCGGGGCTGCGTCCTGGTGGACGCCACCTGCGGTTCGGTGGTCCTGGTCTGGAAGCGGGTGGAGCAGTACGCGCGGGATGGGTTCACCGCCGTCGTGCACGGCAACTATCGCCACGAGGAGACCCGCGCCACGGTTTCCCGGGCGACCCAGTTCCCGGACGGCAAGTTCCTCGTGGTCTGGGACAAGCAGGAGGCGGGCAGGGTCTGCGATTACATCCGGCGGGGCGGGGAGAAGGAAAGCTTCCTGGGCCAGTTCGGGGCCAAGGCCTCGGCCGGCTTCGATCCGGACCGGGACCTCCAGCGGGTCGGGGTGGCCAACCAGACCACGATGCTCTCCAGCGAGTCCCTGGAGATCGCTGGCATGCTCCGGCAGGCGATCTCGGACCGGCATGGGCAGGATCAGCTCGCCGGCCATTTCCGCTCCTTCGACACCATCTGCAGTGCGACCCAGGACCGGCAGGACGCCATCCTGGAGCTGGTGAAGGGGCCCATCCAGCTGATGATCGTCATCGGGGGTTTCAACTCCAGCAACACGGGCCACCTCTGCGAGATCTCCTCCCAGCATGTGCCCACCTACCACATCGACGAGGCCGACTGCATCCTCTCCGGCGAGGAGATCCGGCACAAGCCGGTGGGCAGCTCCCAGCCGGTCGTCAGCCGCGGGTGGCTGCCCTCCGGCCCGGTTACCCTCGGCGTCACGGCCGGGGCCTCCACGCCGAACCGGGTGGTGGGTGACGCCATCGACCGCATCGTTCGGACGCGGGGCCGCTCGCTGCAGGAGGTCCCCGCGGCGTGAGTTCCCGGCGGGGCGGTCGAATCGCCCCGTCCTTCCTTTTGATCGCCGCCCTGGCAAGCCCGCTTTCGTTTTCCCTCCCGCAAGCGCAGGCCTGGGAGCGCCCCGCCTTCCGCGTCTGGGAGGGGATCCGGATCAGCCACCGGGAGGCGAAGGAGGATGTCCCCAGCGAGGTGGTGAGCCGCGCGGAGGCGGACTTCTTCAAGAACCGCGCGGGTGCCGCGGAGCGCAAGTGGGCGCTCTTCCCTTTCGCTGAGGCCCGGCTGAACATCGATGACGGGGAATGGTCGCGGGTGGAGGCAGGAGGGGAGCTGGGGGTCCAGCCGTTCCATTGGCTCTACCTGGGCAACGGGGTCCATCAGGCGTGGGTCCATCCCGGCGATGACCATTCCGAGTGGGAGGTCCGCGCGCTCTTTACCTGGCCGCTCCCCTGGGCGGTCCGCTCCGAGAAGCTCTCCCTGTACG
>CAYJUA010000026.1:0-4794 GCA_964373295.1 uncultured Planctomycetia bacterium | reverse complement strand
CTCTCACCCACCGGCAGAAGCAGGTCCTGGAGATGATCCGGCGCCACCTGTCGGCCGAAGGGGCTCCCCCCACCATCCGAGAGTTGAGGGAGGGCTTGCGCTTGAAGTCACTTCGAGGCGTCACCATCCATCTGGACGCGCTGTCCCGGAAGGGGTACATCTCGCGCAGCCGGCAGGCGCGCGGGATCCGGTTGTTGGAAACCCATGGGCGGCGCTGGGCGCCGGGAGCCGGGACAGCGGAGATCACACCGGTGCCCCGGCTGATCCCGGTGCTGGGCCGGATTGCCGCCGGAGCGCCGCTGCTGGCGGAGCAGCACGTGGAGGAGCGCCTGGCGGTGGACCCGCGCTGGGTCCCGGCGCCGGGGTGCTTCGCGGTCCGCGTCCACGGGGACAGCATGACCGGCGCCGGCATCTCCAACGGCGACTACATCATTGTCCGCCCCCAGCCGGACGCCGAGAACGGGCAGATCGTGGCCGTGCTGATCGAGGGGGAGGCCACGGTGAAGCGGTTCTACCGGGAGCGGGGAGGGCGCATCCGCCTCCAGCCGGAGAACCCGGTGCTGGAGCCGATGTTCATCCACCCGCGGGACCGTTCGGTCCGGATCCTGGGCAAGGTTGTGGGCCTCTTCCGCAGGATGTAGAATAGGCTTCAAAGGAGAGCGCCATGCCGAAGGCTTTCGTCATGATCGACGTCCACCCGGGCCGCGAGACGGAGTCGCAGGAGGCCATCGCGAAGATGCCCGGCGTCCAGTTCGTCCATCAGGTCACCGGCTCCCACGACCTCATCGCCTACGTCGACGCGGATCCCTATGAGGAGCTGGCCGTGATCGTCTCCAAGATCCGCCGCCTGGAGGGGGTCCGCGCCACCGACACCGAGCTGGTCCTCCGTTAATATCCACCCCGTCATCCGGATCCTGCGGTCTGCCTGCCGGGAGTGGGGGGATCCGCTCGTGGAACGGATCGGCAGACGGGGGAGGGACCCGTTCCGGGTGCTGATCGCCTGTGTTCTCTCCCTCCGGACGAAGGATGAGGTCACCGACGGGGCCTCGTCGCGGCTCTTCGCGCGGGCCTCCACGCTCCAGCAGATCCTCTCGCTCACCCCCGCGCAGATCCGCCGCCTGATCTACCCGGTCGGTTTCTACCGGACGAAGGCGGTCAGGATCCGGCAGATCTGCCAGCACCTGATCGGCCGGTTCCGGGGGAAGGTGCCGGAGTCGATGGAGGACCTGCTCACCCTGCCGGGGGTGGGGCGCAAGACCGCCAACCTCGTGCTGGCGGCCGGCTTCGGACGGCAAGCGATCTGCGTGGACGTGCACGTGCACCGGATCTCCAACCGCCTGGGGTATGTGCGGACGCGGAACCCGTTCGAGACCGAAATGGCCCTGCGGCGGAAGCTCCCCCGGCGCTATTGGATCCCCTACAACGCCCTGCTGGTCCGCTTCGGGCAGAAGCTCTGCCGGCCGGTCTCGCCCTGGTGCAGCCGCTGCCCGGTTCGCCGATACTGCGCCCGGGTCGGCGTCAAGCAGAGCCGGTAAGCGCAAGAGGCGTTGTCCGCGCGAGCTGTAGCGCCCTCTTAGCTGGTATCGGGCACTGTGTACGCTAGAGGAAGGGGAGCGGAGAGGTCCGGGCGGGCACGGGGCCGTCGGGCGTCTCGACCCTAAGCCCCTCTCCGGCCAGGCCGAACTTCAGGAATCCGAGGGCGATCACCTTTCGCAGGGCCGGGGAGAAGCAGGCGGAGGTCACCACGCCGACCGGCTGGTCCCCCTGATGGATGAGAGATGGGATCGGCGGAACCTTCTCTCCCTCCAGGAAGAGGCCGGTCAGCATCCGCGGCGGGTGGGCCCGATGCTTGATCCGTGCGACGATCTCCTGCCCGACGTAGCACCCCTTGCTGAAGCTCACCCAATCGTCTCGGCCCAATTCGTTGAGGATCACCTCTGGGGTGATCTCCCGGCCGGGCCAGGGCAGCCCGGCCTCGATCCGGAGGGTCTCGAAGGTCTCCGGGCCAGCGGCAACCGCATGGAGCGGTTTACCCTCGCGCAGAATCTGCTCCGCGATTCCCTCCGCCGCTTCGGGCAGCGCCCACAGGTGGAACCCTGGCAGCCCGAGCATGTCCCAGCGGGCGATCATTTCGATCCCGGAGCCGAGCGGGCCCGGGGTGTCGGAAAGGGAAGCCTCCGGCTGCTTCAAGGAAGGGTAGGCCTGTCGGAGGATCTCCGGGGCGGCCGGGCCGTGCAGCGCGACCAAGTGGAACCGGCCGGAGATGTCCTCGATCCGGGCGTCTTCACTGATCAGGTACTTCTCCAGCGCTTCCCGGGCGGGAGCCGCGGATTCCGGCGCCGTCTCCAGGAGGAGCTCCTGCTCCCGGCTGTGCGCGAGCATCCAGAACTGGATCTTCCCCTGCCGGTCGAGCAGGCAGGCGGGCCTGGCTTGTCCGGGGGAGAGCCCTTTGATATCATGGCTGACCACGTTGTGGAGGAACGCGGCGCGGTCTTTCCCCCGGACGGCGAGCAGGCCCCGGGGAAAGTTTTTGAAGAGCAAATTCTGCACGGCGACGATTATATCACTCCATGGAACCGGAACGGGTTGAGCGGCTGGGAGAATCGGGGCTGCGGGTGCGGTGGGCCGACGGGCATGAGAGCATCTACCCTTGGGCGCTCCTGCGCGCCTCCTGCCCCTGCGCGGTCTGCCGGGAAGGGGCGCGCCCCGAGCCGGATCCCGGCATCAAGGCAATGGAGGTGAAGCCGGTGGGCCGTTACGCCATGGCGATCCGCTGGAGCGACGGGCACGCCACGGGGATCTTCTCCCACGACACCCTGCGCTCCCTCTGCCCCTGCGAGGGGTGCAGGCCGGAGCAGTTCACGGAGGGTTGATGATCCACTCCGCATCGGCCTGGGTCATCTTCTCCATCCTCGTCCTGGGGATGCTCACCCTGGACCTGACCGTTTTCCACCGCAAGGCCCACAAGGAGTCTTTCCGGGAGGCGGTCCTCTGGAGCGCCGTCTGGATCGGGATCGCCCTGCTTTTCAACCTCGGGGTGTTCTGGGCTTTCGGCCGGCAGAAGGGGATGGAGTTCCTGGCGGCCTACCTCATCGAGAAGTCGCTCAGCGTGGACAACATCTTTGTCTTCGTGGCGATCTTCACCTACTTCTCGGTGGACCCGGCGCACCAGCACCGGGTGCTGTTCTGGGGCATCCTGGGCGCTCTGATCATGAGGGGGATCTTCATCCTGGCGGGGCTGGCGCTCATCGAGCGGTTCCACTGGGTCACCTACGTGCTGGGGGCCTTCCTGGTGCTGACCGGGATCCGTTTCGCCAAGGAGGAGGCGGAGGTCCAGCCGGACAGGAACCCTGTGGTCCGGTTTTTCCGGGAGATCGTGCCGGTCACGGCCACCTTCCGGGGGCAGGCCTTCTTCGTGCGGGAGCATGGGAGATGGTTCGCCACCCCCCTGATGGTGGTGCTGCTGGTGGTGGAGCTGACCGACGTGATCTTCGCGACCGACTCGGTGCCGGCCGTCCTGGCGATCTCCCACGACCCCTTCATCGTCTATTCCTCGAACGTCTTCGCGATCCTGGGGCTGAGGGCGCTCTACTTCGTGCTGGCGGGGGCGATGACCCGCTTCGCCTACCTGCGGTACGGTCTCGCCGCGATCCTGATCTTCGTGGGAGGCAAGATGCTGATCGACGACCTCTTCAAGATCCCGATCAGCATGTCCCTGGGGGTGATCGGGATCCTGCTGGGGTTCTCGATCTTCCTATCGCTGGTCCGCGCGCGGCCGGGCGGTCCGCCCAAGAAACACCCTTAAGAGGGAATTTTCCGGGCGAGGTCGAAGTCTTTGGCGGTCAGGCCGCCGGCGGAGTGGGTGGAGAGAGTCAGTCGGACCTTGTTGTAGCGGATGTCGATGTCGGGGTGGTGGTCCGCCGCCTCGGCGAGCTCCCCGACCCGGTTGACGAACGCCAGCGCCGCCTTGAAGTCGGGGAACTTGTAAAGCCGGGTGATCTCTCCCTCCTTCAGCTCCCAGCCGGGAATCTTCTGAAGCTCCTCCTGGACCTGCGCGTCAGTCAACTTCTCCATTGGACACGCTCCTTTCCTCTGGAAGAGGGGGGTGTTGGGGGAGATGGGAAATCTCCCCAAGGAGAGAACCTGGGTTCTCTCCTTAGTAGCGGGGCATCGCCGGGTCGACCTTGTCGGCCCAGTCGTCGATACCGCCCTTCAGGGACTTGATCTTCCGGAACCCCGCCGTCCGCAGGAGCTCCAGCGCCTTCATGCTCCGCACCCCGTGGTGGCAGTGGAGGACGATCTCCTCGGCGGAATCGAGCTCCCCGATCCGCCCGACAAACTCGCTCAGGGGGATCAGCTTGGCCCCGGGGATATTGCAGATGTTCCACTCGTGCGGCTCCCGGACGTCCACGATCTTGACGGGCCTCTTGTCGTCCAGCATCTTTTTCAGCTCGTCCGCAGAGATCTCCCAGGACTCTCCGCCGTTGGCGGCGGCCTGCTCCTGGCTGGGGCCGGAGGGAGCCGCGCCGCGCCCCAGGCCGCAGAACTCCTGGTAGTCGATCAGCGCGGTGACCGTCCGGTTCGGCCCGCAGAGAGGGCAGGTGGGGCTCTTCCGGAGCTTCAGCTCCCGGAACCGCATCTTCAGCGCGTTGAAAAGGAGGAGCCGGCCGATCAGGGGCTCCCCGCCGCCGATGATCAGCTTGATCGCCTCGGTCGCCTGGAGGGTGCCCACGATGCCCGGCAGGATCCCCAGCACGCCTCCCTCAGCGCAGGAGGGGACCAGCCCCGGCGGCG
>CAYJUA010000025.1:0-17481 GCA_964373295.1 uncultured Planctomycetia bacterium | reverse complement strand
GCTCGGAGCGGTGCGCCAGCATATGCAGAGTTCGGGCGTCGCTCTCTTTGACAGGAGCACCGGGAGATAGCTCACCCCCGACGAGGCGTACAGGTCGGTCGAAGAGTGGATGACCGGAGGGGTAACCACAGACGATCCTTTCGCGCTGTACGAGGAGCTCGTGGCAGGGTTCGGCGCAGTGGCCCGGGGTTCCAGAATCCGGGACCTGGTGCCGTTCCGTGCCGCGCTGGCCGATGCGGGGCGCGTGGTTGTGAGCGGGCTCACGTACCCGGAGCCCGGCGGCGGGCAAGCCGTGGTCCCGGAGTCGGATCCGATCATCGAAGCCCTCATCGCGCGGGGAGCCATCGGCCCAGGTTCAGGTGAGCGAACGGTCGTGCACCTCACCCGGCCCGGGAGCGCCGCCGGGCTGCCGCTGCCGGCCGCGGCCGACGCGGGGAGCCGCCGGCTGTTCACCCAGGTGTCGCTTATGGTGCAGCCGACCGGGGTGGACCCCGCCACGCAGGTGGTGGGCGTCCCCCTGGAGCCCGGAGAGGCGCGGGCGACTCTGGCGGAAATTGCCGATCGGGACGTCCTCATCGTCGATGCCGGGATGTTTACCGAAGAGGAGATGTGGCGCCTGATCCCGGAGGGGAGGAGGCCGGTCATCATCCGGATCTCGCAGGCCGACGCCGACCGCCTGGGGGAGGCGCGCGAGATCGACGCGCTGATCGCCGAGGCGGAGAGCCAGCCGGGCCGGGCGGTCAGCGTCCACGCCGTCGAGGGGTCCAGCGACTACAAGGCCGCGGTCCTCACCGCGGCGTAACTCCCGAACAATTTCTCACCGTTGGCTTTTGTGTTAAGATGCCTTTCGGGAACGGTCATGACGCCCTCTTTGCAGCAGAGAATCGGCTGGCTCCTCGAGGACCTGAAGGCCTACGATCCGGAGAGGGTGATCCTCTTTGGATCGGCGGCCCGCGGGGACGCAGACGAGCACAGCGACCTGGACGTGGTGATCATCAAGCAGACCCCTCTGCGGTTCGTGCAGCGGGGGGTGGAAGCGGTGAAGCATATCCGGGCCGCGATCGCCCCCATCGACCTCCTCGTTTATACACCGGAGGAGTTTCAGAGGATGAAGGAGGAGGAGAACCCCTTTATCGAGAAAGTGCTCGCGGAGGGCCGGGTGCTCTATGAAAAAGCCGCTTGAGACAGCCAGACGCTGGTTGGGACAGGCGGAGCATGATCTGGCTATGGCGAAGCGGCTGCAGGAGGAATCCCCCGCGGACGCTTGCTACTTTGCGGAGCAAGCGGCACAGAAGGGTCTAAAGGCCTTTCTGTATCGTCACGGGTCCAGAGGGCAACCGGAACACTCCATCGGGTTTCTGACCAGAAAATGCGGCGAGTTCGATCCCTCGTTCACGCCCCGTGCGGATCTTTGGCAGATGTTGGACCAGTACTATGTGGCGACACGTTATCCAGATGCCGTGGCAGATCCGGCAATGCCTTTTGAAATCTACAGTGTGGCACAGGCTGCCGAAGCGATCCACGTCGCCTTGGAAGTTTTAGAGTCGGTTCGGGTAAAGGTTTAATTGCCAGTGGCGATTTCCCAGAAGGATGTCGAATACCTCGCGCATCTGGCCAGGGTCCAGCTCTCGCCGGAAGAGATCCGGCGCTTCGCCGGAGAGCTGAGCGAGATCCTGGGCTACGTGGAGAAGCTCAAGGGCGTCGACACCGAGGGGGTCCCTCCCACGAGCCACGTCCTGCCGCTGACCAACGTCTTCCGGGAAGATCAAGCGCGGCCAACCCTTTCCCAGGAGGAGGCGCTGGCCAACGCCCCGGACCGGGAGGGGCCGTTCTTCCGGGTCCCCAAGATCATCGAAGCCACCTGAGATCCCTCGGCCCCGGGCCTCGGGATGACAGGGAATCACAATGACCGCCGCCGAAATCATTTCGCTCTACCGCCAGGGCAAGACGACTCCCACGCGGGTCGCCGGTGACCTGGTCCGCCGGATCGAGGCGCTGGAGCCCAAGCTGCACTGCTTCGCGTCGTTCGATCCCAAGGCCGTCTTGGGGCAGGCCGAGCGGCTGGAAAAGGAGGGCAAGCCGGGCAGCGCCCCGCTCTGGGGCGTCCCGGTCCTCGTCAAGGACAACATCTGCGTGCGGGGGGTGCCGACCACCTGCTGCTCGAAGATCCTGGGGGGGTTCCGGCCGCCCTACGACGCGACGGTGGTGGAGCGCCTGAAGCGGGACGGCGCGATCCTGCTGGGGATGTCCAACATGGACGAGTTCGCCTTCGGCTCCTCCTGCGAGCATTCCTGCTACGGCCCGACCCGCAATCCGTGGGACACCGGGCGCGTGCCCGGCGGCTCGAGCGGCGGCTCGGCCGCGGCGGTGGCGGCGGGGCTTAGCCCCCTGGCGCTCGGCTCCGACACCGGCGGGTCGATCCGTCAGCCGGCCTCCTTCTGCGGGGTGGTGGGCTTGAAGCCCACGTACGGGCGGGTCTCGCGCTACGGCCTGGTCGCCTTCGCCTCGTCGCTTGACCAGATCGGCCCGATCACCTGCACGGTCGGCGACTGCGCCCTGCTTTTCCAAACGCTGGCCGGGTTCGACGAGCGGGACTCCACGTCGGCCGACGTCCCGGCGGACGGCTATGTAAAGGCGTGCGGGCAGGGGGCCAAGGGGCTCCGGGTCGGCCTCCCCAAGGAGTATCTGGGAGAGGGGATCGACCCGGAGGTGGCCGCCGCCGTGCGCGCGGCCGTCGCCCAGATGGAAAGCCAAGGCTGCTCCGTGCAGGAGCTCTCGATGCCGCACACCGAGTACGCGGTGCCCACCTACTACATCGTGGCCACGGCGGAGGCGAGCTCCAACCTGGCCCGCTTCGACGGCGTGCGGTACGGGCACCGCGCTGGACGCTCGGCGGGTGCCGGGGCCGGCGGCGGAGGCCAGACCCTGCTGGAGATGTTCACGCAGACCCGCGAGCAGGGCTTCGGCCCCGAGGCCAAGCGCCGGATCACGCTGGGCACGTTCGTGCTGTCCGCCGGCTACTACGACGCCTACTACGGCCGCGCCCTCAAGGTGCGGACGCTGATCAAGCGGGATTTCGACCGGGCGTTCGAGAAGGTGGACCTGCTGGCCACCCCGACCGCCCCGACCGCCGCGTTCCGGCTGGGGGAGAAGCTGGAGGACCCGCTCACCATGTACCTCTCCGACATCCTGACGATCTCGGTGAACCTGGCCGGCGTGCCGGCCCTCTCCCTGCCGTGCGGCTTCACCCGGTCCGGCCTGCCGATCGGGATGCAGCTGATCGCCAAGCCCTTCGGGGAGGAGACCCTCTTCCGCGCGGGGGCCGCCTACGAGCAGGCGGCCGGGTGGCACCTGCGGGAGCCGAAGCTTTGAGCGCCGCCTCCGCCGCGCTGGCTCCGGTGATCGGGCTGGAGGTCCACCTCCAGCTGAGGACCAACACCAAGATCTTCTGCGGCTGTTCCACCCGGTTCGGCGCCCCGCCCAACAGCCAGGTCTGCCCGGTCTGCCTGGGGTTCCCCGGCGTCCTGCCGGTGCTGAACCGGCAGGTGCTCCTGCACGGCCTGCGGGTGGCGCTGGGCCTGCGCTGCGGGATCCAGCCCTCGATCCTCTTCCACCGGAAGAACTATTTTTACCCGGATCTGCCGAAGGGGTACCAGATCTCGCAGTTCGACCTGCCGCTGGGCACCCAGGGCGTCGTGGAGACGCCCAGCGGCGGCAAGGTCCGGATCCACCGGGTGCACATGGAGGAGGACGCCGGCAAGCTGATCCACAAGCCGGATGGCTCCGCCTCGCTGGTGGACTTTAACCGCGGCGGCGTGCCGCTCCTGGAGATCGTCTCCGAGCCGGACATCCGCTCCCCGGAGCAGGCGCACGAGTACCTGAAGGCGCTCAAGGGGATCCTGGAGTACCTGGATGTCTCGGACTGCGACATGGAGAAGGGCTCCCTGCGCTGCGACGCCAACGTCTCCCTCGGCCCGGTGAAGCCGGACGGCGCCGTGGAGCTTTCCGGGACCCGGGTGGAGGTGAAGAACATGAACTCCTTCCGGGCGGTGGCGCGGGCGCTGACTCATGAGATCCAGCGCCAAGGGGAGATGCTGAAGGAGGGGGAGAAGGTCAGCCAGGAGACCCGCCTCTGGGATGACGCCAAAGGGGTCACCCAGGGGATGCGCAGCAAGGAGTACGCGCACGACTACCGCTATTTCCCGGAGCCGGACTTGGTGCCGTTCGCCGTCCCCGGGAGCCAAGTGGAGGAGGCGCGCCGCTCCCTGCCGGAATTGCCGGGCGAGCGGGCGAAGCGCCTGGCCGGCCGGCACGGGCTGCCCGCCGCCGACGCGGCCGCGCTGACCGGCTCCCGCGCCACGGCGGACTACTTCGAGCAGGCCGCCGCGCTGGCCGGGGCTTCCCCGAAGGCCGCGGCCAATTGGATCCTGGGGGAGCTCGCCCGCGAGATGAACGAGCGGGGGCTCGACCGGATCGGCGACCTCGGTTTCCCGCCGGCCCATCTCATCGAGCTGATCGGCCTGGTTGACTCCGGGAAGATCAGCGGTAAGATGGCCAAGGAGGTCTTCGCGGAGGCACTGCGGGCGAAGCAGGCGCCCAAGGCCGTCGTCGAGGCGAAAGGGATGGCGCAGGTGACCGACCGCTCGGCGATCCGGGCCGCGGGCGAGGAGGTGTTGAGAGAGCACCCGCAGGCGGCGTCCGATTTCCGCGGCGGGAAGAACCAAGCCCTGATGTTCCTCGTGGGCCAGCTGATGCGGAGGACGAAGGGGGCGGCCAGCCCCGCGATCTCACAGGAAATCCTGCGGGAGCTTCTGAAGCAGGGCTGAGTGTCGCAACAGCCAGGGGCGACCGATGGCTAGCAAGCTGTATCGGGCCCCTCTGCGGGTATCGGGCACTGGGTACCGAATAAAGGGGAGAGACAAAATGACCCGACGGAATCTGGGGATCACCGTGCTGGCCGCCTGCGTCCTCACCCTGCTCGCCCTCTCGCCGGCGCGCTCCGCCGCCCCCCGCTCCAGCCAGGAGAAGCTCTACGAGCAGGTGGAGCTGCTGGCCGAGGCGATCACGGTGATCCAGTCGGACTACGTCGAGGAAGTGGACCCCAAGAAGCTCATCTACGGCTCCCTCCGGGGGCTCGTGGACTCGCTGGACCGGCACAGCCAGTTCCTGGACCCCGACGCCTACTCCGAGATGCAGGTCGAGACGAAGGGGGAGTTCGGCGGGGTGGGGCTCGAGATCGCCGTCTCCAAGGACGGGATGCTCACCGTGGTGGCCCCGATGGACGGCACCCCCGCCGCCAAGGCGGACCTCCACCCGAAGGACAAGATCGTCAAGATCGACGGGGAATCCACCCAGGGGATCTCGCTGCACGAGGCGGTGACCCGCCTGAGGGGCCGCCCCGGCACGACGGTGGTGCTCACCGTGATGCGGGAAGAGGAGAGCCGCACCTTCGACGTCCCCCTCTCCCGCGCGGTGATCCAGATCCGCTCGATCCGGACGGCGAAGACCCCCGCCGACAAGATCAGCTACATCCGGATCAGCGAGTTCCAGGACAACACCGCCAAGGACCTGGACCGGGCCCTGGCCCCGCAGAAGGAGCTGGACGGGCTGATCCTGGATCTGCGCAACAACCCCGGCGGCCTGCTGGACGTGGCGGTGGAGGTCTCGGGCCGGTTCATCCCAGAGGGGAAGACGGTCCTCTCCACCAAGGGGCGCCTGGCCAACCAGAACCAGACCTTCACCTCGGCGTTCAAGTCGCCCCGCCTGGATTTCCCGATGGTGGTCCTGATCAACGAGGGTTCGGCCTCCGCGTCCGAGATCGTGGCGGGGGCCCTGCAGGACCACGGGCGGGCCATCCTGATGGGGGCCAAGAGCTTCGGCAAGGGCTCGGTGCAGACGGTGGTGCCCCTGCGGGACGGGTCGGCGGTCCGGCTGACCACCAGCATCTACTACACGCCGGCGGGCCACGCGATCCACGGGAAGGGCCTGGAGCCGGACGTCCTGGCGGAGGGAAAGCGGGAGGCGGGCGGCGAGGAAGAGAAGGAGGATGAGGGGGAGGAGATGGCGGATGACCCCGTGGTCCTGCGCGCGGTGGACCTCCTCAAGGGGCTGAGCATCTACGGCGCCAGGCCGCAGGGCTGAGCGTGGCCCGGCGGAGGAGGAGGCCGGCCGGGGGGAAGCCGGCGGGAGGAAGATCAGGCCTCCTCTACGGGCTGGCCGGCGCGGGCCTGATCGCGATCCTCTTCCTCACGGCGCGCGGGCCGCACCCGGCCGCACCCGTGAGACCGGCGCACAAGGCGGCGGCGCAGCAGCCCGCGCGGCCCGCGGCGCTCCCCAAACCGGCGGTGATTCCCCGCCCGGCGCCGGCCCCGACGCCGGCCCTCCCGGCATTCCCCAAGGGCCGCGGGAAGATCGCCATCGTCCTGGACGACTGGGGCTACAGCTTGAAACAGATGCCGGACCTGGCGGCGATCGACGCCCCTCTCACCCTGGCGGTCCTGCCCGGGCTGCCGCACTCGGCCGAGGTCTCCGAGCGGGCCGCGGCCCGCGGGCACGAGGTGATCCTGCACATGCCCATGGAGGCGCTGGATCCCGGCGCGCCCCGCGAAGAGGGAAGGACAATCCTCCAGGGGATGGGGAAGGCCGAGATCCTGAAACTCCTGGACCGCTCCCTGGCCACGGTGCCGCTGGCCCGGGGGATCTCCAACCATCAGGGCTCCAAAGTCACCTCGGACCCGGCCTCGATGGAGGTGGTCCTGCGCGAGGCCAAGCGGCGCCGGCTCTACTTCCTGGACAGCTTCGTGACCGGCCAGTCGGTCTGCGCCGAGGTCGCGCGGAAGCTGGAGGTCCCCTTCGCCCAGAGGGCGGTCTTTCTGGACAACGAGGAGTCGGCGGCGCGCATCCGCGAGCGCCTCGTGGAGCTGGCCCGGGCGGCCGCGGAAAGGGGGGAGGCGATCGGCATCGGCCATGACCGGCCGGTGACGATGGAATGCCTGCGCAGAGCCGTGCCGGAGCTGGAGAAGGCCGGCTACACGCTGGTCCCCGTCTCGGAGCTGGCGGAGGAGGCGCGATGACCGCCGCGGGCGGGCAGGCGTGGCTCTGGACCCTGGGCAGCGTTCTCGCCGTCAGCTTCCTTTCCTTCCTGGGGCTCATCGTCGCGCTGGTCTTCAGCCGCCAGCGGGTGCAGCCCCTGGTGTTCGTCCTGGTGGGCCTGGCGGTCGGGGCGATGTTCGGCGACACCTTCCTCCACCTCCTTCCGGAATCGTTCGCGCGGGCCTCCTCGCCGCTGGCGACCTCCCTCTATTGCCTGGCGGGGATCCTGATCTTCTTCGTGCTGGAGAAGTTCCTGCTCTGGCGCCACGACCACGCGGCGGAGCACACACACCCCCTCCACCCGGTCGGGTACATCAACCTCATCGCCGACGGAGCCCACAACTTCATGGACGGCGTCCTGATCGGCGCCAGCTACCTGGTCAGCGTGCCGATCGGCCTCGCGACGACGATCGCCGTGTGCCTGCATGAGATCCCCCAGGAGATCGGCGATTTCGGGGTGCTGCTCTACGCCGGGTTCACGCGCGGCCAGGCGCTCTGGCTGAATTTCCTGACGGCTGTCCTCGCCGTCGCGGGGGCATTGTTCTCGCTCCTCATCGGCACCCGGCTCGCCCCTTTCTCCGAGGCGATGCTCCCGCTGACCGCGGGCGGCTTCATCTACATCGCCGGCTCCGACCTGGTGCCGGAGCTTCACAAGGAGCGGCAGGCGGGCCAGGCGGCGATCCAGCTGGCGGCGATCGGCACCGGCATCGGCCTCATGCTTCTGCTGAAGCTGTCGGGCAGGGATTGATCGTGGTATCCTAATCCCAATGCTGGTCCTCGGCATCGAGACATCCTGCGACGAAACGGGACTCGCCCTGGTGGCCGACGGCCGGAAGGTCCTCGGTGCCCAGCTCGCCTCCAGCCTGAAGGAGCACCAGCTCTACGGCGGCGTGGTGCCGGAGATCGCCAGCCGCGCGCACGTGGAGCTCCTCACCTACGAGCTGGAATCGCTGCTGGCTTCCTCGCGCGTTTCGCCGGGCCAGATCGACCGGATCGCCGTCACCTGCGGGCCGGGCCTGGCTGGTGCCCTGCTGGTCGGCGTGGCCGCGGCCAAGGCGCTGGCCCTGTGCTGGGGGAAGGAGCTGGCCGGGGTAAACCACCTTCAGGCCCATCTCTACGCCGGCTTGATGGATCGCCCCGATGGCCCACTGGACGCCCCGATGGTGGGGCTGGTGATCTCCGGCGGCCACACCGCGATCGTCCGGATGAAGGGGCTGCGCCGCTTCACCCTGCTCGGCCAGACGATCGACGACGCCGTGGGGGAGGCCTTCGACAAGGTGGCCAAGCTCCTGCGCCTTGGTTTCCCCGGCGGGCCGGAGATCGAGCAGGCCGCCCGCTCGGGGAACCCGAAGGCGTTCCGCTTCTCGGTCCCGCGGATCAAGCGGGGCTCCGCGTACGATTTCTCCTTGAGCGGCATCAAGACCGCCGTCCTCTACAAGGTGCGGGAGGAGCTCAAGCGCGGGGCGGTCGGCGACACCGCCTCGCCCGCGTTTGTGGCGGACATGGCGGCCAGCTTCCAGCAGGCCGTTGTGGAGGAGGTCGTGGAGAAGGTGATCGCGGCCTGCCGGCAGGAGAGGGCGGGGTGCCTGGCGGTGGGCGGCGGGGTGGCGGCCAACCGGCTCCTGCGCGACCGGCTGTCCGCCCGGTGCGCGGAGGAAGGGGTGGAGCTGGCCGTGCCGCCGCCCCGGCTGTGCACGGACAACGGGGTGATGGTGGCGGGGCTGGGGTGCCACGTGGGTGCCGCGGCCCCGCGGGATCTCACCGCGGTCCCGGACCTGGAGGTGACGGCATGATTTCCGACGGCGAGGTGGTGGTCCGGCTGCTGCTTTCGGTCCTGCTGAGCGGCCTGGTGGGGCTGGAACGGGAGGCCAAGGGCCGCGCGGCCGGTTTCCGGACGCACATCCTGGTCTGCCTGGGCTCCACCCTGATCATGCTGACCGGCATCTACATGGCGGACCATTACCGGGGCCTCGGGGTGGAGATGGACCCTTCGCGCCTCGCGGCGCAGGTGGTGAGCGGCATCGGCTTCCTGGGAGCGGGGACGATCATCCAGTTCCGCGACTCGGTCCGGGGGCTCACCACGGCCGCCAGCGTCTGGGCAGCGAGCGGGGTGGGCTTGGCGGTGGGCACGGGGTTCTACCTGGGGGCGTGCGCCGCCACGGTGATCGTGCTGGTGGTTCTGCACGCGCTGCACAACCTGGAGTCGCGCGTTTCGGCGAAGGCGAGGTCGGAGGAGTAAAGTCGCATGAAGCAAGGGGCGTCTCGACAGGCGAGCTGTATCGCCCCCTGAGCTGGTATCGGGCACTGTGTACGCGTATAGAAGGAGGTTGTCGAGATGGCGCTAGGGCGAGCGAAGAAGGAAGAGGAAGGGCAGGGCAGGATGCTCGACGTCACCGCCAGCATGCAGGGCTCTCTGGTGTTCGAGGAGCCGGTGGCGCTGAGGATCAGCGGGCAGTTCCGGGGGACGCTGGAGACGCGGGGCGAGCTGACCATCGGCGAGCGGGCGACGGTGCAGGCCGACATCACGGGCGAGGCGATCACCGTGGCCGGCCGCGTGACCGGCAAGCTGGTGGCCAAGAACAGCCTGAAGGTCGTCTCCCCGGCGGTGGTGCAGGGCGAGATCTGGACTCCGTCGCTGGCGGTGGAGCCGGGCGCCCGGATCGACGGAACGATCCACATGGCGGGGGAGGCGGCCGCGATGTCCGCCCAGGAGGTGGCCGCGTACCTGGAGGTGGAGTCGCGCGTGGTGGAGCAGTGGGCCCGTGAGGGGAAGGTCCCGGGACGGCAGGAGGCCGGCCAGTGGCAGTTCGACCGGACGAAGATCGACGAGTGGGTGGCGACTCAGAAAAGCTCCTGACGTTGGAGGAGGCCGCCAGGCGCCTGGATGTCGCCCCGGATGACGTGGAGCAGATGATCCAGCAGGGGCGGCTGGCCTCCTTCCGCCTTGCCGGTCATCTGCTCCGCGTGCGCCTGGGGGACGTGGAGCGGGTCACCGCGCGGAGGCGCGCCGGCCGAGGCCGCCCGTGGGACCGCGTGCTGGACTTTTTCTACTTCAATGATTTCTACCTGGTCACTCTGCTGATCCTCCTGACCCTACTTGCCGTCATCCTCACGCTCTAGAGCTTCCCCGGCGTACCGGGACCTCCGGTTTGCCAAGGTGGACCTCCAGCGCGCCCGCCGGCGCGGTTTTCCCGAGGTGATCCTCGCGCGGGGGAAGACCACCCCGCAGGTGGTCGCCATTGCCCGCGCCCTTTGGGAGAGCGGAAGCCCCGTGCTGGTCACCAAGGTCACGGCCGCCATGGCGCGGAGCATCCTGCGCGAGATCCCGCAGCTGACGCATTTCCCGGAAGGCCGGATCGTCGCGGGACGGTTCCCACGGGGGAACGACCGAGCCCGGGTACCCGCCCGCAGGCGGGTGGGCGAAGGAAGTGTCGGGAGCCCGGCAGGGCGAGCGACCGGGCACAGCGGGAACGGCGGGGCCGTGTGGGTCGTCACGGCCGGCACCGGCGATATCCCGGTCGCGGAGGAGGCGGTGGTGACGCTCCGGCTCATGGGGCACCGCGTGGAGCGGCTCCTCGACGTGGGGGTGGCCGGGATCCACCGGCTGATGCGCCACCTGCGGCGCTTGCGCGGGGCGCGGGTGATCGTGGTGGTGGCGGGGATGGACGGGGCTCTGCCCAGCGTCGTGAGCGGGCTGGTGCCTTGCCCCGTGGTGGCGGTGCCGACGAGCGTCGGCTACGGCGCCTCCTTTAAGGGACTGGCTCCCTTGCTGACCATGCTGAACAGCTGCTCGCCGGGGGTGGCGGTGGTCAACGTGGACAACGGCTTCGGCGCCGGCTACCTCGCGGGCCTCATCGCGCGCGGGAACGAAGCTCGCCGATGAAGCGCCGCCAATCGTTCGGAGGGGGAAACCACTGCCTGGTTTCCCCCTCCGGGCTCCCCTATCCGGCAAAAGCGATCGGTGCCGTTGGGGGGGATTTCCCAGGGGGAGCAGGGCGTGTCGGCAGCACGCCCCCAACATCCCCCTCTTCCAGAGGAATGATCCTGCTGATCGACTGCTCCGCCGGCGCCAGCGGCGACATGCTGCTGGCTGGGATGCTGGACCTGGGTCTTCCGCCGGAGGAGGTCCGGCGCTGGCTGCGGTGGCTGGGGCTGAAGGCGCAGCTCCGCGTTGAGCGGGTGCGGATCGACGGAGTCCGGGCCTGCCGGGTGCGTGTCCGCGCCGCGGCAGGGGCTATCTTGCCGCGCGGCGCCGGCGAGTTGATCCGCCGGATCCGCCGGTCGGCCCTGCCCGCGGCGCAGAGGGAGCGGGTCGCGCGCGTCTTCTCGCGGCTGGCCGCCGCGGAGGGGGCGGCGCATTCGGTGCCGCCGGCGCGGGTCCGGCTCCATCAGCTCGCCGGAGCGGACACGCTGGCCGCGGCGGCCGGGTTCTGCGCCGGCCTCCGGCACTTCGGTGTCCGGGCGACGCACGTGACGCCGATCCCGGTCGGGGCGCGGCACCTCGGCCATCGGGGCCGGTGGATCGACCGCCCCGGACCGGCCACGCTTCGGCTGCTGAGGAATTTCCAGGTCCGGCGGGCGGAGGGCCGGTTCGAGTGGACCACGCCCACCGGCGCAGGGATCCTGGCCAGCTTCGCCTCGACCGCGGCGGCCCCGCCCCTGCGCGTGGAGCGGATCGGCCGCGCGTCCGGGCACGGCAGGGCCCCGGGCGGCCCGGGTTTCATGACGTTGTTGCTGGGCTATCCCCTTGGGTAGCTTGGCTAGCTTGATCTTGACACCCTTTTCGAAATGGGATAGGATGGCGTCAATCCCACAATCCTGCCGATGACACGACGCCCATCCATCCGACTCCGCGGAGCTCAAGCAGCCGGATTCTTTCTCCTTTCTCTGCTGCTGACCGCGGGTAAGGTTGAGCTCAAGCCGGGGGAGATCCTCCTGCAGGATGCCGTCACGTACAGGGAGGAGGGCCGGCGGCTGCAGGACGCGGGCGAGCTGCAGAGGGCATCGGCCGCGTTCCGCAGGGCGGTCACGCTGAACCCCGATTACGCCGAGGCATACAACGATCTCGGTGTGGTCCTGGAGAGCCTGGGGGACTTGTCCGCCGCGGAGCAGGCGTACAAGGAGGCCCTGGCGCTCAAGCCGGATTTTGCCAGCACCCATTCCAACCTGGCCCTGCTGTACGAGGAGATGGGACGCCCGAAGGAAGCGGGCGAGCACTGGGCGGCGCGGATCCGCCTGGGACCGTCCGATGACCCATGGGTGCTGAGGGCGCGGGAGAAGATGGCGCGCCACGAGATTCCGGTCCAGGACACGCCGTTGGAATCGGCCGAGAAGAGGAAGCAGGCCGTCAGGCTGGCGATCCTGGCCGGCCAGAGTCACATGGATTCCCACCGGTGGGACGACGCGGCCCGGGAATTCCAGCGGGCCCTGGACCTGGAGCCGGGCAACGCCAAGGCCAATCGCCTCCTGAACGTCTCGCTCCTGAAATCGGCGGAGGGGAAGCGCAAGCTGGACCGCGAGATGGAGCGGGCGCAGGGGCGGGTGGTGCGGGAGAGAGAGCTTGTCGAGAAGGAATCACAGGGACGGCAGATCGAGGCCGCCAGGCGAAAGGAAGAAGCCGCCAGGCAGGCGGGGGCGGCGGTAAAGCCCCGGCGGACCGCCGCGGCCCGGCCGGAAGAGCCGGGCAGGCCGTGGTGGAGGTTTTGGGCCCCGAACCCGGAGCGGCAGCGCCGGCTGGAGGAGCAGAGGAGGCTTGCTGAGGAACGGCACCGCCAGGCGGCCCAGGAGGAGGCGCTCCGGAAAGCCGGGGTGACTCTGCTGGAGCCGGCCGCGGTCAAGCCGGCTCCGGTGAAGGTCGCGGCATCAACGCCTCCCGTTCCCGCGCCCAAGCCGGCTGCTCCGAAGCCGGCGGCGGCGGTCGTTGTGCCGCGCCCACCAGCTCTTTCGCCGGTCGCGTTGAAGCCGGTCGCGTTGAAGCCGGTGGTGAAGGCGGCGCCGGAGCCGTCGCCCGCGGAGGTTCGGAGGCTGGCGGAGGAGTACGCGCGGGAACGCTCGCAAAGCACGCAGGGGGCGCGCGACGAGCTGTACCAGCGCGGCGTTACCGCCATGCGGGAGGGGGACTACGCCCAGGCCGCGGAGCATTTCCGGCAGGTCCTGGCGCTGGATCCCAGCGACACGTACGCCCAGCAGGCGCTGGCCCGCGCCGAGAGGGCGCGGGAGAAAGAGCAGCAAGACCAGGGGCTCGGTGACTACTAAGCCCGTCCGTTAGCCAGCAGGTTCCGGATCGCCAATCCCCTTCGGCTCATTCATTCGAGCGCGTCTCACCTGTGAAATCCGGCGGGCGCCTGTTCCTGATTGACGGCTCCTCGTTCTGCTACCGGGCCTTCTACGCGATCCGGGAGCTGAGCACCTCCAAGGGGCAGCCCACCAACGCCGTCTACGGCATGGTGGCGATGCTCCGGCGACTCCTCGACGAGGAGACGCCGGAGTACCTGGCGGTGGCCTTCGATCTGCCGGGGCCGACGTTCCGGCATGAGCGCTACGAGGGGTACAAGGAGCACCGCCGGCCGATGCCGGAGGCGCTGGTGGACCAGCTCCCCCAGATCCGCGAGGTGCTGGCGGCGTTCCGGATCCCGGTGTTCGAGCGGCAGGGGTACGAGGCCGACGACGTCCTGGGGACGATCGCCCGGCGGGCCGAGGCGCACGGGCTGACCGTCTACCTGGTGACCGGCGACAAGGACGCGCTGCAGCTCGTGGGCGAGCGGGTCAAGATCTACCGGCCGGTGAAGGACGGGCACGAGATCCTGGACGACCGGACGCTGTCGGAGCGCTGGCGGATCCGCCCTCAGCAGGTGGTGGACGTGATGGCCCTCATGGGGGACGAGGTCGACGCGATCCCCGGCGTGCCGGGGATCGGCGAGAAGACCGCCGTCGACCTGATCCAGAGGTTCGGCTCCGTTGAAAGGCTGGTCCGGCATCTGGCCGAAGAGGAGAAGCCGGAGGTCCGGCCCGCGGTGGCGCGGGCGATCCGGGACCACGCCGAGCAGATGAAGATGAGCCGCGAGCTCGCCATGCTCGACACGCAGGTGCCGCTGGAGCTGAAGATGGAGGATCTCGCGCTTCGCGAGCCGGACCGGGCCGCCCTGCACGGGATCTTCCAGAGGCTGGAGTTCCGCGCCCTCGCCAAGGAGTTCGCGCCGGCCGCGGCCGGGGGGGCGGTCCGGGTGGAGCGGTTGGAATCGGCCGGGGCCTTAAGCCGGCTTCAGCCGCTCCTGCGGGAGGCGGGGACGGTCGGCGCCGCGCTGGCGCCGGACGGCGCGGTGGCGCTGGCGTGGGAGGAAGGCAAGGCGCTCCTGGCGTGCGGGCCCGGCGCCCTGAAGGAGCTCGGCTGGCTTTGGGAGGACCCGCGGATCGTCAAGGCGGTCCCCGGCCTCAAGGAGATGGCGCTCCGGCTGCTGTGGGCGGAAGCCCCGCTGGGCGAGGGGTGGGACGACCCCTCGATCGCGTCTTACGTGCTGGACCCGACGCGGCCCTCGCACCGGGCGGCGGACCTCGCGGCGGAGTTCCTCGGCGAGGGGATCGGCTCCGACGACCCCGCCGAGCGGGCCGCGGAGGAGGCGTCCGTCTGCCGGCGGATGATGCCCCGGATGCGGGCCGAGATGGAGGAGAAGGACGTCGGGTTCCTGTACCGCGAGGTGGAGATCCCGCTGGCTCATGTGCTGGCCCGGATGGAGCACCGCGGCATCGCCGTGGACCAGGCGGCCTTCGAGGGTCTCTCCAAGGATCTGCAGGCGGCGCTGGGGCGGCTGAGCGGGGAGATCCACCGCTTGGCCGGCGGGGAGTTCAACATCAACTCCCCGAAGCAGCTCCAGGAGGTGCTCTTCGGGACGCTCAAGCTCCCGGTGATCAAGCGCACCAAGACCGGCGCCTCCACCGACGAGGAGGTCCTGAGACGGCTCTCGGCGATGCACGAGCTGCCGGCGAAGATCCTGGAGTACCGGGAGCTGTCGAAGCTCAACTCCACCTATGTCGAGGCGCTGCCCCGGCTGGTGGATTTAGGCACGGGGCGGATCCACTGCTCGTTCAACCAGACGGTGACGGCGACGGGGCGGCTCTCCTCGTCGAACCCGAACCTGCAGAACATCCCGATCCGGGCGGAGCTGGGCCGGCAGATCCGGCGGGGGTTCGTGCCGTCCCGGGAGGGGTGGCTGTTCCTGGCGGCGGACTACTCGCAGATCGAGCTGAGGATCCTGGCGCACCTGTCGGAGGACCCGGCCCTCGCCGAGGCGTTCCGGCGCGGGGAGGACATCCACCGCGTGACCGCCGCGGACGTCTTCGGCGTGAAGCCGGCCGAGGTCACGGGCGCCATGCGGGCCGCGGCCAAGACGATCAACTTCGGAATCGTCTACGGGATGACCTCCTTCGGGCTGTCGAAGGAGCTGGAGACGGAGCTGTCGGAGGCCGAGGAGTTCATCGGCCGCTACTTCGCCCGGTACCCGAAGGTGCGGGAGTACCTGGACCGGACGCTGGAGGAGACGAAGCGCCGGGGCTACTGCACGACGCTGCTCAACCGGCGGCGGTACATCCCGGAGCTCAAGGCCAAGGAGCCGACGGTCCGTCAGTTCGCCGAGCGGATGGCGGTCAACGCCCCCATCCAGGGCTCGGCGGCGGACCTGATCAAGGTGGCGATGGTGGCCATCGACGCGGAGCTCCAGGCCAAAGGGTGGGAGGCGCGGATGCTGCTCCAGGTGCACGACGAGCTGGTCTTCGAGGCGCCCCCGCAGGAGCTGGAGCGGGTGCAGGATCTCGTGCGGGAGAGGATGGAGCAGCCCCGGCTGCGGGGGAAGCCGATCCAGCTGAAGGTTCCGGTTGTCGTGAACCTGAAGAGCGGCCGGGACTGGCTCGAGGCCTCGCATGATTAGTGCAGGCCGCTTCTCAAAATCCCACTTCTCCCCTGACGGGGTTAAGGGGATGCTTAGAGAAGTGGGATTTTGAGAAGCGGCCTGCCTTTGCTTTTAATCGGCGTGACCGGAGGGGTGGGCACCGGAAAGTCGACTGTGGCCCGGATGTTCGCGCGGCGGGGCGCCGTGGTGCTCGACGCCGACCGGATCGCCCATGAGCTGATGCGGGCGGGCACGGCGGTGACCCGCCGGATCCGGGCCCGCTTCGGCGCGGCGGTCCTGGCTCCGGGCGGCCGGGTGGACCGCCGCCGGCTGGGCGCTCGCGTGTTCGGCAGCCCGGCCCGCCTGAAGGCGCTGACCCGGATCATCCATCCGGCGGTGCGCTGCGAGATCGGCGAGCGCTTGAGGAGGATCCGGCGGAAGGAAGCGGATGCCGTCGTCGTGCTGGACATCCCGCTCCTGTTCGAGTCCGGGCACTACCGCCCGGATTGGATCGTGGTGGTGGCGGCCCCCCAGGGGACGGCGGCCCGGCGGCTGAAGCGCCGCTCCGGCTGGTCCCTGCGGGAGGTCAGGCGCCGGAGCTCTTTTCAGATGCCCCTCCGGGAGAAGGCGGGGCGCGCGGACTTTGTGGTTCACAACGGGGGGGCTCTGCAGGAGACCCGCCGTCGGGTGGCACGGGTTTGGGACGAGATCGTAAAAGGAGAACGAAGAAATGGCGGAAGCAAAGATGGTTGAAAACCTGGACATCGCGAAGCTCAAGGGGATGACGATCCTGGAGCTGACGAAGGTTGCCAAGGAATTGAACGTCGACGGGATCTCGGGCCTCAAGAAGCAGGACCTGATCTTCAAGATCCTGCAGACGCAGGCCGAGAGGGAGGGGACCATGTTCGGCGAGGGGGTCCTGGAGATCCTCCAGGAGGGCTTTGGGTTCCTCCGCAGCCCCAACTACAACTACCTCCCCGGCCCCGACGACATCTACGTCTCGCCCAGCCAGATCCGCCGCTTCGATCTGCGCACCGGCGACACGGTGAGCGGCCAGATCCGGCCCCCGAAGGAGGGGGAGCGGTACTTCGCCCTCCTCAAGGTCGAGGCCGTGAACCTGGAGAACCCGGACGCGGCGAAGGTGAAGATCCTGTTCGACAACCTGACGCCGATCTACGCCAACCAGCGCTACCGGCTGGAGACGGACCCGCAGGAGGTCTCGACAAGGATCCTCGACCTGCTGGCGCCGGTCGGGAAGGGGCAGAGGGGGCTCATCGTGGCCCCGCCGTACAGCGGAAAGACGATCCTCCTGCAGAAGATCGCCAACGCCCTGACCCGGAACTACCCGGAGATGACCCTCATCGTGCTGCTCATCGACGAGCGGCCCGAGGAGGTCACCGACATGCAGCGCCACGTCAAGGGGGAGGTGGTCTCCTCGACCTTCGACGAGCCGGCCGAGCGCCACATCCAGGTGGCCGAGATCGTGCTGGAGAAGGCCAAGCGCCTC
>CAYJUA010000024.1:0-17860 GCA_964373295.1 uncultured Planctomycetia bacterium | reverse complement strand
ACCAGCTGCCCCTTCGAGGTGGGCAGGTTCTTGCCCACGTAGTCCGGGCGGATCGGCAGCTGCCGGTGCCCCCGGTCCACCAGGGCCACGAGCTCCACCGACTCCGGCCGGCCCAGGTCGATCAGGGCGTCCATCGCCGCCCGCACCGTCCTCCCCGTGAAGAGGACGTCGTCCACCACCACCACCCGCCGGCCGGTCACGTCGAACGGGATCTCTGTGGCCCGCACCACCGGCGCGGCCGCCGCCGTTCCCAAGTCGTCCCGGTACAGGGTGATGTCCAGCACTCCGACCGGCACCAAGACCCCCGCCAGCTCGCCCAGGAGCGCCGCCAGCCGCCGGGCCAGGAACTCCCCGCGCGAGCGGATCCCCACCAGGCAGACCCGGTCCGCCTGCCGGTGCCGCTCCAGCAGCTCGTGGGCGATCCGCACCAGCGCCTTGCGGATCCCCTCGGCATCGAGCACGCTCACGTTAGCGGGCATAAAAAAACGGCCCATCCGCGCCAAGCGCAGATGAGCCACCTCGTTGAATGAGCATCGAACCGATCACCTTTCCCCCTTTTCCGGCCTCACAGGACCGATTTAAAAGAGATCCCCGCACGACAATTACACCACATCCTCCCCGTTCATGTCAAGGAGGTCCTCCGGCACACGGAGGTGGTGCCGGCAGATCCCCCGCCGGCTGTCCTGCACGAACCGCGCCAGGTGCTCCACCTCGGCCGGCCGCCCCTCCATTGAAAGGATCGCCTTGAGCGCCTGAGTGGTGTTCAGCCCCGAGCGGTACAGCAGCCGGTACGCCTCGTGGATCTTGGCCCGCGCCGGCTCCGGCACGTTCGCCCGCTTCAGCCCCACCGTGTTGATCGCCCAGACCTCGGAGTCCCCCTTGACCAGCATGTAGGGGGGCACGTCCCGGTTCACCCGGGCCAGGCCCGCCACCATCGCCAGCGTCCCGATCCGGACGAACTGGTGCACGGCCACGTTGCCCGAGAGGATCGCCCGGTCCTCCACCGTCACGTGCCCGGCGAGCAGCGCCCCGTTGGAGATGATCACCCGCTCGCCGATGTGGCAGTCGTGCGCGACGTGCGAGAAGCCCATGAGCATGCAGTCGGCCCCCACCGTCGTCCAGCCGCCCTCCTGGGAGGCCCGGTGCACCGAGGCGTACTCCCGGATGATCGTGCGGGGACCCACCCGCACCCCGCCCGCCTGCGGCTCCCGCAGGGCCTGGTGCATGTGGCCCAGGACCGCCCCCACGTGGACCTGGCACTGCTCCCCGATCTCCAGGGGGGCCACCAGGTAGGCGTGCGGCCAGATCTTCGTCCCCCGGCCGATCCGGACCGCCCCCTCGATGACCGCGTAGGGGCCGATCTCGACGTCCGGGGCGATCTCCGCCTCGGGGTCGATCACCGCCGTGGGATGGATTGTCTGAGAAAAGGGGTCAGGCACTTTTTCTCACCTGTTTGGGCCGGAAGAGGAGGGTCACTTCCCCTTTCGGCGTCCTGCCAGTATACCGTTTGAGCGCCTCGCTTGTCGAGCCGCGCGTCACCTCCTCGTGCAGCTTGGTGAGCTCGCGCGCCACGACGACGGGGACCTCCCCCAGCACCTTCTGGATCGCCTCCAGCGTCTTCACCAGCCGGAAGGGAGACTCGTAGCAGACCACCGGCGCTGTCTCCTCCCTCATCCCCTCCAGCCACCTCTCCATCGCCGCCGACCTCTTCGGGGTGAACCCCTCGAACCGGAGCCGCTCCCCCCGGAAGCCGGAGAGGGCCAGGGCGGCCGTCAGGGCGCTCGGCCCCGGCACCGCCGTCACCGGGATCCCCGCGGCGGCGGCCTCCGCCACCAGGTGCGCGCCCGGGTCGGAGACCACCGGCATCCCGGCGTCGGTCACCAGCGCCACCGACTCGCCTGCCTTCAGCCGCGCGATGAGCTCCACCGCCCGCACCCGCTCGTTGTGCTCATGCAGGGAAACCATCGGCACGGCGATCCCGTGCCTCTGGCAGAGGATTTTGGTCCGGCGGGTATCCTCGGCGGCGATCACCGCCGCGCGCCGCAGCGTCTCCACGGCGCGCAGGGTGATGTCCCCCAAATTCCCGATCGGAGTCCCAACGAGGTAGAGGGTTTCCGCGCTCACGACGCCAGCACCCTCATCTTCTGTTAAGGGATGACTTCGAATCCCTGCCGGGCAAAGTGAGGGTCAAAGGCGAAAATCCTCCGAATCCCCATGTGGCGCATCGCGGCAAAGCTTGAGCAGTCCACGAGACTGAGCTCCCTCTTTCCGGCCTCCCTCCACAAGGAGAAGGCTTTCCCGTGCAGCGCCTCATCGATCCAGACGATCTGCATATCCCCCTGGGCTTCGGCCAAGAAGCGCTCGGCATGAAAAAAGCCCTTCCGCCTCTGGACCAAGCTCGCGCACTCCAAAAGCACGTAATTGGAGGTCGTCAATTCCACCGCGTCCTTCACCAATCGGCGGAATGTTTCCTCTGCGGAAGCGAAGTGGGTGTCGTCCGGCGTGAAAGAAGCGTAGAACGCGCTCGTGTCCACAAAGGTTTTCACTCTTTCTCATCCCACAGGTAATGGTCATGCCGCTCGGACACGTCGGATTTCGTGTCCCGAAACATTCCGACAAGAGAGAGCAGTCCCTCTGCCCCCCTCTTCTTCTTGTTTCGCCCCATCATCTGCTCATCTACTAGCCGGCGGATCAGCGCCGAGATAGAAACTCTCTGCTTGAAGGCCGCCTGCCGGACCGCCTCATACTCCTGCTCGTCGAAATAGACCTGCGCTCGCACCATGGCTCTCATCCTCCTTCTATACAAGTATACCGCTATAACGCTATAGTGTCAAATACTTGCAACCCTCTATGACGATTTGTGTTACGTGGATTGGAGCTTGGCGAGTGCCCCGGACAGGTCGTCGAGCTGCTGCGGAGTCGGCTGCTCGTAGCCCAGCAGGAGAAGCAGCCGCAGAAGGGCTCCGCGGGATCCTTCCTGCTCGATGAAGACCGTCCCGCCGGCATCCGGCAGAAAATGACGGAGCCCCACCGACTCCTCCACTGTCGTGTAGAACTCGAACTCCTCCATGTCCATCATGAAATCACGCAGTTTCCATTCGTGCTCCTCCACTTGGAAGCCCCTCTGCTCCCTCAGCTCAATGGCCAGATCCGGATCTGAAGTGAAGATCCGGATCTTTTCCTTCTGCTGCGGTGAGAGCGCTGCGGCCAGAAGCAGCGGCAGCAGCGGGGGCCGCCCCGCGCCCGCATCCCCCTCCAGGGCTGCGGGCCCTAGGAGCACCGCAGACGTAGGGCTCCCTGCGCCGCTGAGCTCGCCAAGGATTCGCCGGATCGTTTCCTCCGGTGTCTCCTCCAGCCCGGCGGCAGGAGAGCGCTCCGCCACCCAGCTGATGATGTGCTGGGGATGGTCCTCCCCGGGGATCATAAAATCGGCGTGTCCGATCCGCCGGAACCCCTGCTGCTCCAGCTCAGCCAAGTCTACCTCGGCTTCCGGCGGCCAGAGCTTGTCGTCCTCCGCGGACGTGCCCGAAAGCCAGGTGTACCCGCCGCCGATGAAGAGGACGACCTTTCTCCTCCCCGCTACCAGCCGGATGGAGTCGGCATTGCTGGCGGTGTAGATTCCCCACAAGCCGATGTTGGAGATAATGACCGTCTCCAGGTCCGTCTCCTGCAGGCGCGACAGAACATCCTCCGCACCGGTCAGGTCCGCCGGGATCAGCCGGAAATGCTCCCCGTCCTGGTATTCGTTGAGCCGGAGGTTCCGCCCGGCACGCCCCACCAGCTCGCCCTGGTTCTCAACCAGCTCAACCGAACGGGCGCCGAGCCGAAGCGCGACGATGGACAGGATCCCCTCTCCGGCCCCCGCATCGATCACCGCCTTGTCTCGCAGGTCGCCCTGCAGCATCGCCGCCACCGTCGCGGTGGTGTAAGGGGCAAAGTCCCCCACTGTGAGATGGCTCCTGGGCATATCCTCCACCACGATCAGGTTCCCGCCCAGTTTCGCCCGGAGCGCCGGGCTGAGGTCGCCCAGCCGGCTTGAATCGAGGAAGAAGAGGGGGCCGACCTGGACCAACTGGGCGTGGGTCTGGCCCGGCGGAGACCATTCCCGCCGGAAGTGGCTCGCCGTCGCCGCGGACCCAGGCGGCAAAGCTGGGTAATACTTCGTCTCCTGAGACCAGTTCATCAAGTCGACCATCTGCTCGAGCTTCAGCTCGAGCTTCAGCTCTTCTCCGATTGAGTGGCTGGTCGCGTCGTCCCACCGCTCCACATGGATCTCCTCCAGCCCCGCGCCGAAGACGTGCTCGCGCGTCTCTTCGACCACCTCGGGGACCATCTCCTTCCGGAGCAGGGAGGCAATGGGTGCTTGGAGGTTGGCCTGGGCGGCTTCCAGCAGCCGCTGGAAATGCCCCCTGCCGAAAGCGGGCGCATCGAGGATGAGCACGGCCAGCTCGAACTTCAGCCGCTTCAGCGCGCCGGTCTCCTCGATCTCGCACATCGACTGCCACCGCCGGAAGAAATCCCTGAGGAAACGGTAGCGGGCCGGCCCCAGCGCGTCCAAGAGCGGCTTCCTCCGCCCCCGCTCACGGAATGCGCGGGTCACTCCCCGCCCGAACCGTTCCTCCAGCGCCCGCCGAAAACGCGCCTCCTCCTGGTAGGACCGGCACGGCCGCTTCGGCGTGTAGGGCCAGGCCTTTCTCTGCTCGGGGGTCAACGGCAATTCGGGGGATCGGATGGCCTCATTGAAGAAGCTCGCCTCGATTTCCCCCTGTCCCCCCTCGAGCATCGCCATCCACAGCGGCTCTGCGACTCCGAGAAAGTATGTCCCCGGCGCCGCTTCAAAGTGCGCCGCCTCGTGGACCAAGAATGCCAGGGTGAGCCGCCGACCCGTGTCGCCCCGGAGGACAGCCACTTTCCAGGGTTCCCAGGACCGGTCGCAGAGGACCTGGAATTCCCCGTGGGCCCGCCGGGATCTCTTTCTCAGCGTGAGCGTTCCTTCCTCCGCGTCCCATTGCAGCCGGTCCACGATGTCGTTGCTCATCAGATGCGTCGGCGCCAGGAAAAGCTCGGCTTCGATCGCGCCGGGGTGCAGGAAAACGATCCGCTCCGGCGGGATTCCCGCCGCCCCGGCGACGACCCGCCTGGCCGCCTCCTGAAAATCCGACACCCTCTCCTGCTCGTGGAGAAACCTCTCCAGCGACCGGATGTCCCGATGGAACTCCCTCGTCAGGCGCTGCATCCTGCGCCTGAGCTCCCTCAGGGCCGCAAGGAATGCAACCGCGTGGGGCGCCCGGCCGCCCCGCGCCTGAAGTTTTTGGATTTTCTGCTCCTGCCGCCTGATCCGAAGAGCCAGATGGCCGGCTACCACCGCTCCGCGCACTCCGATCAGGGAGGTTCCTTTTGTATAGACGATCACCCCGCCGAAGCCGGATTCGTTCACGACCCGCCGCAGCGATGCCCCCTTCGGGCCCTCCTCCAGCCCCGTGGCGGGCTCCTCGTGGCCGGCGGCGGGCCGCGAGAGGAAGCCGGCCTTTCTCAACTGATCCGAGATCTCAGCTTTTCCGGTGTACAGCTCCCACCGGTGGGATGTCGGCTCAAACACCCTCAACCCTGCGGGCTCCCCGGAACGATCGAAGCGCAGGACAAGGCTGCTGATCCCATACCTGGCGCGATCGCACGCCGTCTCATCGTCTCTGTCGCTCACTTCCAGCGGCTTCTCCGACACGTGGGTATGCATGCTGCTCTGGGAGAAACGGCTGAGCCGCGTCCAAGCCGTTACCCTGGCGCCGGCGGACAGCACAACCGCGTCCGCATCAGGATCCTCCGTGGGAAACGCAGTCAGCTCAAGCTCCTGATCCTGGAACACCCTTTGGATCTCTCCGATTTCGGAAACTTCCTGCCAGGGACTCCGAACGGTGGCCTGGCTGGCCTCCAGCCGGTGAACCATCTCCTTCCTCCCCCCTCTAGAACGACGGGAGCGGATCACCTCGCGCACCGGAGGCCTGAGCTCGTTGAGAATATTCTCTCCTGTCCTATCCTGCGGCTCCAACGCACGCCGGACCAGTTCCACCAGTTGGATCTCCGCCAAATGGTGGACGGGCTCTGTCCCTTCGTCCCGCACCGCGCCGCCCGAAGGAGCGATCACCGCCGATCCTTCGGCGGGCAAGTCTAAGCAGATCCGCACCACCGCCTCAATCATGCGATCCAACTCCCCGGAGTCGCGCAGGCTCGCCAACGACCCCACAGACAGGAATTGGAGCTTTTCCAGGAGTTCGCGCGCGCGATGGGGGCTAGCAGGCCCTTGGTTTTCCGAGAGCTGGATAAGCTCTCGCGTGATCTCCAAGCGAGTTTTGGCGGTTGGGGCTGCCGTGTCAGCTGGGTTTTCGCGAGACAATCGGTTCCTTACTGCACCCAGCATGTACTCCTCAAACTCTGTGGGATGGTCGAATCGAATAAAAACGGTTGGCTGGGAAAACCGTGTACCGAACTTCTCCACTACTCCCCGGCGGCCGTCCAGCCATACTTCCTCTCCCACTTTGAATTCCTCCTGCCCGGCGGCGTGCGACTCCTCCGTCCCGGCCGACTTCTCAGAATACTTGGAGTAGTACTGCACGCCAGGCAGGCCCCGCTGCGTCGGCTCATAGAACGCCAGCTGAAGAGGAATCTGGAGCCCTTCGCTGTTTTGAAAGATCAGCCCTTGCGGCCAGAAGCAGCGGACGCGGGGGTCCTTTGCCGCGATCTCCTTGAAGTACCCCTGGGAAGAAAACTGCTGTTCCCCCTCCACCCGGATATGGGTCGCCGACGCGAACAGGTATCCTCCTTCCCGGACATGGTCCCGGAGTAGGCGGTTCATGACCTCCACCTTGTCCGCGAGGTACATCGTCACGCTCCGGCCAAAGGCGACAATGTCGAACCGGCCTTCCACCAGGTCGGCCGGAAGCGGCGCCTCCACATCCGCGATCCGCAGCCGCGCGCGCACCGCCCGGAAGGCCGCTTCATGCTTCAGACGCGCCTCGTCACCCCTGGCAAGGAGCAGCTCCTTGGAGAAGCCGGCCGTGTCGTAGAACTCCCCCGGCTTCTTGTTGATCGCCACGATCTCCACGGCCTCCCCATAGCCCCTCTTCGCGTCAATCGCCTCGTTCCCGCGCCCCACTCCCACGAAGAGGATCCGGACCGGGTGGTCCGGCTGTTCCGCGGTCATCCTCTCAATCGTTTCGGTCAACGCGCCATCGTACTCGTCGTCCAACTCCCAGAGCCGGCGCCGGAGGAAGTCCTCGTGGTCGTAATCTGTATCCCCGGCCGGCAGCATCGGCGTCTCCTCCTCCGCCCTGCCGGGGATACGGTGAAGGCGCTGGATGGAGAGCCCCACTTCCTCCGACCTGCCCATCCCCTCGTAGCCGGACGGCTCTACAATCCACCGGTAGCCGAGGTGCTCCACCGCCAGCTGATCGAGGTATTCCGGGGTGAGCCGGCGCGGCGGGGCAATTCCTTCCCCGGCGGTCCCCTCCCTTTCCTCGGTGAGGAGACGCGTCTGCAGGTAGGCCTCTCCCGCGGGCTTGAGCCAAGTTTCCAGCCCGTCCAGCGTCCTCCGGATGACATCGAAGTCCGTGCCGGCGCTGGTGGCGTAGGAAGCGTCGCCTCCCGCCCCGGGCCCCTCCCGCTTGGTGGGGTTGTCGAAGACAACGGCATCGAACTGGCGCACGTTGGTGACCCCGCCTACGCCATCGTAGACATCGCTGACTCCCAGCGTGACGCGCCTCCGGACATCGGTGGGCTCCCCCCGCAGATTTTCCTCCGCCAGCCGGATCCCCCTTGCCGAGATGTCACAAGCAACAACATGCGCCCCACCGCGCGCCATGGCGATCGCCAGGACCGCGGCGCCCGTCCCAAGCTCAAGGATGTCCCCCTGGAAGCGCTCCGGGTGCTCGCCGATCATCCGCAGGAAAGTCTCCGCTCCCGCGTTGTCCGCATCGAGGACATCATCGTCCGCGTAGAGATAACGGCCCAGCGGCGGCACCCACACTTGGTCCAGATACGGGGCATCGGCAATGCCCGCGGGCCGGGCGAAGAGACCCCCCGCGGCTTCCGACGGCATGTCCAAGGGAAGGATCCTGGTATAAACCTGCCCGCTCATTCTGAGAACCAGCTCCTCCGGCGGGGACTCGTCCCCGGGCATCTGGACCGCAGCCGAGCCCCCAGCCACGTAGGCGCGCAGAAGGGCCCGCAGGTCCGCGTTGACCAACACGTCCGGGGCCTTGTTCAGCGCCTCCCTCCGGACGCACTCTTTCATGAGGGCGGCCAGGCCCGCGTCACCGGCGCCCCCCGGCCCAATAACAGAAACGGGAGCGGTGGTGTTCGCGTAGCACGCCCGGTTCCGGTCGATCAGGAGGGCGCCGTCCCTGTCTAGGGAGATCAGGATCATCCGGATGCCCGACTGCCTGTCTGAGCGTTCCAGCAACTCCCGTGCGGCCCGCACCAGCGTCTGCGGATCCCGGGGCATAAGCTGCTCCTCCGGCAGCCCGCACATCCGCGAAAACTCCTTCAGGTCCGGCGTGATGAGGTGGGGCCCCTCTCGGAGAAGAGCCTCCACGACAGCCGGGTCGGCGAAGGTGTCCTCCTTCGGGTCATAGACCGTGAGCATCCCGCGCTCCCTGGCGATCCGGAACAGTTCGGACAGGAACTCGGGTGGGGCATTGGCGGGGATGCGGCTGGTAAAGGCGAAAATGCCTCCCGGACGCTGGGCGGATGCCTCCTCAACCTGGCGGCGCACCGCCGCCTTGTACCCCCCGCGCTCCTTGGCGCTCCATTCCGGAAACGGCGGGATGAAGCGGAAGTCCAGCCCCTGCTCCCCCGGCCTTGGGGCTTGCACGCTCATCGTCGGTACAAAATCCACACGCTGCGAAACCTCGGGCCAATCGCCCGGATCAATCCCCGCCTGCTTCAGGAGATGGAAGAAGAGCCCTCCCACGGGGTCTGCCGCGGGCCCCCGCATCCCGACGGAGCGGAACGGCACCCCCCGAAGCCCCAGCCCCTCCATGACGTTCGTGGGAGAGCCGTCGGCCTTCAGACTCGTCCCCTCCAGATCCACTGTCAGGGCGCCGGGAGAGCCGGGGTTGGCCTTCCACCCGATGTGGAGGTTCAGGTTGATCGCGGGGCCGGCCACCACCACCGAGGGCCCTGCGCCCTCCGCGGGCGCCGGCTTCACCGGCGGGGCCGCGCCGGCGCGCTGCTCCGCAAGCTTCTTGATCGAAGGAAAGTGGGCGGCCCATATCTTCCGAAGGATCTTCGTCTTCTTCGCCGGCTCGGCGGAATCGAACATCTCCTGCAGGCGCTGCAGGCGCTCGGCGGTTACCTGCGTGATTTCCGGCTCCTCGAGGACCACCCTGAGCAGCGTGAGGGTCTGCTCCTCAAGCTCCTCCTCCAGCCCCGCCAGCCCGCCGGTGGGCTTGTCCGCCCCCTCCTTCCCGGAGCCGTGTCCCTCCCCAAAGATGTAGGCGCGCGTCTCTTCGACCACCTCGGGGACCATCTCCTTCCGGAGCAGGGAGGCAATGGGTGCTTGGAGGTTGGCCTCGGCGACTTCCAGCAACCGCTGGAAATGCGCCCTGCCAAAAGCGGGTACGTCGAGGATGAGCGTCGCCAGTAGAAACTTCACCTGCTTCAGGCCGTCGGTTTCCTCGATCTCGCACATCGAATCCCAGTGCCGGAAGAAGTCTCTCAGGAAGCGGTAGCGGGCTGGCCCCAGCGCGTCGAGGAGCGGCTTCCTGCTTCCCCGTTCGCGGAACGCACGGGTCACTTCCCGCCCGTAACGCCTCTCGAACTCCTTCCGGAAAAGCGCCTCCATCGGGTACGACCTGCAGGGATTCTTCTTCGTGTAGCGCCATCTCCTCTTCCGCTCAGCCGTCAACCCAAGCCCCGGATCCTGGATGGCTTGATTGAACAGCACCGTCTCAACCTCCGCCTGATCCCACTCGGCCATTACCCTCCACAACGGCTCGCTTGTTCCGTGGAAGTAGCTTCTCGGCGCCTGCCGGAAGTGCGCCGCTTCGTGAGCCAATATCTCCAAGGTGCCCAGATCATACACGCGGCCGCTCAGGAACACTAATCCATGCGGCCTCCAGCGCCTGTCGCAGAGAATCCGGAACCCCCCATGAGGGAGTTGGTAGCGGTGAGGCAGTGCGAGTTTCTCCCCTCGAAGATCCCATATCAAGTCATCCACGACAGGGGTCCCCAGCGGCGTCGCCCCGAGGAAGAGATAGGATTCGATCGCCTCGCGCCGCAGGAAGACGATCTGTTCCGGCGGAATTCCCGCCACCCGGGCCATGACCTCTCTGGCTGCCCTTTGAAAGTCGCTCACCTGCTCCTGCTCATGGACGAAGTCGTCCAGCTTCCTGATGTCCTGATGGAACTCCCTGGTCAAGCGCAGGACTTTCCTCCTGAGTCTCTTCAGGGCTGCCAGACGCTTGACCGACCATGGATGCGGCCTGGGACCTTTGGCCTGGATGGCGACCTCCTCCCTCTTGATCCGATCAGCCAGCTCGGCTGCCACAAACCTTCCGCGCATTTGGACCAGGGAGTCTCCCTTTTGGTAGTAGATGAAGCTGGATTCGTTGACGACCCGCCGCAGCGATGCCCCCTTCGGGCCCTCCTCCAGCCCCGCGGCGGGCGACTCCTCCTCCGCCCTGCCGGGGGCTGCCTTGAGCTGTGCCTTCGAGGCGATCCCCACCAGGCAACCAGGGCCGGCGCCCAGCTGGGCAAACTCCACGACCGGTTCCGGCAGGAGGTGCAGGCGATCTGGCATCATCCCCGCCCGGATTAGGCGCTCGGCGGTCCTGGGGGCGGGATTCAGCAGGATGTGTCCGTTGGGCAGCAGGATGAAGTTGGCCGGGTTCAGGTGGCGTTCGGAAGGATCCACCTCCACGACCCGGATGAGGCCTCGCTCCTCCAAGCGCCTCCATGGGACCGGTGCCCCGCTCCTCCGGAACGCCTGCAGGTACTCGGGGTCCACCAGCAGGATCGGAACCTCGCCCTGGACATCCTGCCAGGGCACGGCGTTCACAACCCCGTCCACATGGGTGCTCGGAATCTGCACATCCCGCTCCTGCGGCCCGCTGCTGCCCCGATAGGTAAACCAACCGGCTGGGATCGTAAGCTGCTGGCCCTGTGGGTAGAGGTCCCTTAAACCGTCCCGCTGCGGCTGGCCCACCAAGCTGGAGAGGAGGAAAACGACCCGGCCGTTACTGAGCGAGAAGGCCACAGCGCTCCCCCCGTCCAGCGACCCGTCGAACAGCCGCGGTTCCCAGCTGGGGCTCGTGTGGACGACCCGGTCCGCGGTCCCATGGATCCGAACGCTCCCGTCCTTCCAGAACCGCTCCACATGATCAATCACCCGCCTAAGCCGCCGGTCGTCAACGCATGTCGCGCCCAGCCGGGAAATGGCTTCCCGCACAAGCTGCATCTCATGCCGGATCCGGGAACTCCTTTCGACTTGTTCATGGGGAGTCCAGCTTGCCCCTCGCCGCAGGGACGCCGCCAGCTGAACCGGCATCGCCGCCGCCAACTCGGCTGAAGAGAGCACCAGGACGGCATCCTCCGGCGGGCCGTGGCTCTCCACCGCCAGCTTCTCGCCCTTCCCGGGCCCGCTGTAGATCGGCGGATATTCGGGGAGGTACCGGACAACCTCGGCGGGCTCGATGGAATCGTAGCTCTTCGCCAGATCGAACACCGCGTAGCGGGCGACGATCTTGTCCTGCGGGGGATAGCCGTGGTCCGGCGAGCGGTGGTCCGTCGAGATCACGGTCAGGCAGGTGTTGTCAAAGAAGCACTGCTCCGCGGGGGCGTTCCGGTCGTGGCCGCGCACGAAGACCCCCGCGCCGATGGCCCGCAGGAAGGCGAAATAGCTCTTCCGCCCGATCCAGTAGCCCGGCTGCATCGTCTCCGGATCGACCCGGGGATGTTTCGCGGGATCCACCACCTCATCCCCTTCGGCCTCCTTCTCGCCCGGCTTCGGCCGGCGGATAAGGTTCCATCCCAGCTGGTCTCGGATAAGATCGTGGGCGATCTCCAGCAGGCCCCGCTCCGCATCAAACTTCCGCCGGAACTGCGCGGGGACCGCCTCCGGCGGGTCCGCCATGGATGGAGTGGCGGCGTGCCCCACGGAAATCCCGTTCGGCGCCACCATCAGGACCGGCAGGCGTCGCATCAGCCGGTACCACTCGTCCGTGAGCTGGCCGCCCTCCTCGTCGCCCAGGATTTCCTTCAGGTCTCGGAAGAACCACTTCTCGTGGGTGGTCGCCTGCACGTTGCCTGAAGCTTCCGACGGCTGATCCCGGTCGTGGTTGCCCCCCAGGAGGACCACCCTCTCCGGATTGCGCAGCTTGTCCTGCAGCACCTTCACGGCGACTTCCAGGCTGCGGGACCCGACATCCACGTAGTCCCCGACATAGACCCGGCACGTCTCCTCCCCATCCCCCTCCGCCTCATGAATGTCGTCAAGACTCGCCTCATCCCCGTGCAGGTCCCCAATTCCAACCAGCTTTCCCTGCTTCGCGGGCAGGTAGGTGACGCCGCCCCGCGTGAAGAGGACCTTGCTGCGGATCTTCTGGATCACCCGCCTCAGCCGGGACTTGCCTCTGTTCTCCTCCTCATCCAGCCGCTGATGCATGGAGGCGATGAGCGTGCCCAGCTCTCCTGCGAGCGCCTTGCGTTCCCCCTTCTCGGTCTCCTCATCCAGGCCGGCGGCGCGCAGGGTCTCCTCCATGCCGGGGATTGAGCCCTTTACGCTGGGGCGGAGGGTGGATTGGGCGCGGGCGGGCAGGGGCCAGGTGAGCTGGCAGGTGATTAATAAACCTGCCCAAAAGCGGGCAAAGAAAACCTTCCCATGGCATTGCGGCATTGTAATTTCAAGTATACCCGTTGGGGGCGGTAATGTGGCTAAATATTATTCAACTTTACGTGACTACTTACGTGCTGGGGGAAACGCCCTGGTGGCTGGCCGCGCCAGCCTGTAGGATGTCGGGGTAGAACTGGCCCGCGGGGTAGCTGCGCCCAGCCAGCTTCTCCCGGCAGAAGGCGAGGATCCTCTGGGTCTCCGCTTCCGGGACCCCATCGTTCCGGTTGGCCTGGCCGCTCTTGAAGTAGGTCCCCGAGACGGAGAAGAGGTTGGGGGGCGACATCTCGAAGAGCTCCTCGTGCTTCTTCATGTACTGGAACCCCGCCTTGTGGAGCACCCGCTCAAGCTCCGCGCCGCTTAAGTCCTGGCCGAGGAACTCCGCCACCTGCCGCGTGACCCCTTGGAGGTCCCGCTTCATCTCCTCAAAATGAAAGAACCGCACGTTCGGCCTCCCCTGCGCCCAGTCCCACCAGCCAGCCGCGTGCTCTACCCAGGAACGCCACCACATCCGGTCGCTGCAGTACCACTCCAGGAGCTGCTCCCGGGGCGGCGCCAGGGGGCCGGCCATCAGCTCGAAGTAGTCCAGGACGCTGGCGAAGCAGCTCACCGGGTGGCGGGTGACGTAGACATACTTGGCTTCGGGGCTGTAGGGGGTGAGCTGCACCGGCATGTGCGTCTTGATGATCCGGCGGCCGGGCGTTCCGACGAGCGGGGCCTTCTCCATGGAGACGCCGTCCACCGCCTCGATCCAGGGGCTCACGGCGTACAGGTGTCCGTGGCCGGAGTCGCTCAGGTCCCCGTTGCCCCGCGTCAGGATCTCGTAGACGACCTGCTGCATCCAGGTGGTCCCGCACTTCATCTGGGTCGCCACGAAGATGTCCTGCGCGGTGGGCCGGTAGGCAGCGGCGGCGCGGAAGCTCTCGGCGGTGCAGCTGTAGTGCGGGCCGGTCACCCCATCCACCTCGATCGAGGGGATGCCGAACCCGCCGGGCTTCAGGCGGGTCTCCAGCCAGAGGACCGGGAAGACCGGGCGGGAGCGCCGGCGGATCTCCTGCTTGAACGCGCGGCGCTGGGCCAGCCTCTTGCCGTAGTAGTTGAGCCCCCGCCGCGCCTGCGTCTCCCACGCGACGTACCGCCGGAAGTAGGCGATGCCGGCGGCGCGCAGGAGAAACAGCGCGGCCACCGCTCCCAGAACGCCCCAGAGAAGGATGCCCATCAAAACTCCAGCACCCATTTCGTCCCCAGGACCTGATTGCTGCTCCAATCGTGGCGCCGGGCCCCCAGTTGGCTTTGGAACATGTAGTAGAGATCCAGGCTCATCGCGGGCTTCCGGTCTTTCCCCAGCGGCAGACTGATCCCCACGAAGAGCCGGTTCTGGTTGAAGGCATCCCGGGTGTAGTCGTAGAAGAGGTCGTCGGCCACGTAGGGCGTCACCGGATGCCCGGCCACCTTCATCGGATAAGCCGCCTTCGGCATGAACCGCATCTGGAATTCCTGCTCCCCCGCGGAACGTTCAATGGTCCTTAACGCGAGGCGCCACCTCATGGAAAGCTGCCAATTCCCCACGGCGGTCTTTGGGGTGACGTCCAGCTCTCCCGTATGCTCATCCCGGTGCTTTCCGGCGGTGTTGGTGCTCCGGGCAAACAGGTAGTTCAACCCCACCAGGAGGCGCTGGGAGGGTTTCCAGCGGATCCCTTGCCGAAACTCGTGGTAGAAGAGATCCGAGGAGTCATCCTGGAGCCGGATCTCCGGCATGAAGAAGAGCTCCCAGGCCGCTGACAGCTTCTTCTTCAGCTCCACCGTGTGCCACGTTTGGAAATCGTCCGCCGCGGACGCGCCGTGGACGCCAACAAGCCCGCAGGCCGCCAGTGCCCACAGGACGCACGCGAACATTCGGCCCCTGCTCATTCCGTCACCTCCAGTTGAAGTTCGCGCCCCCGACGGGATTCGAACCCGTGTTTCAGCCTTGAAAGGGCCGCGTCCTAGGCCGGGCTAGACGACGGGGACGATTTTCAGGTACCTGCCGGCTATGCCGCGCGATGCAGTCCCGTAGCGATGTATTGCTTGATCAGCGCCTGGTACGGAACATGCATTTCGTTTGCCTGTTCCTTCAGCCGCATGAGCATAGCTTCCGGCAAGCGTATCGAGATGGCCCGAGAGGTCGGCTTTAAATTGGGGAACGAAACGGGGCGAAAATCCTTGGCTTCGAAATAATCGGCCAGGTCGATGTTCGCCCAGAATTCTCGTTCCTCGTCCTCATTCTTGAACCTTGGGATATTCAACTTCCTCTTCATGGCAGCCACCGTCGCTCTCTCCTGTTCAATGGCCGGGCAGAAATCACTCGCACCCTGCCCCTGCGGAGCGTGAAGACCACGAAAAGGCCCCGCTCCGCTTTCGTCCTTCCGATCATGACGTAGCGCCTTTCCTGCGCGCCGCTCAGGTGCAACTTCTCCGCAAGAACTCGTTTGTGAGGATCGAAGAACGCCTCCTCGCTTTCCGTATGGGAAACGCGGTGTTTCCGAAGGTTTTTCTCGCGATTGCCCGCGTCCCAATCGAACTCCAGCGGCTCCCTGAACAGCTCCACAGACTATATATACCCCATGATACACTTCGGTGTCAAGGGCTGCGCTTGATGAAAACGGCCTCGGGGTGACGCGCCGGGAGGGGTCAGGAGGGGCCGCTTGCTTTTTCGTTCTCGCCGTTGCCCTCTTCCGGGACCACCGTGGCCACCGCGGCCAGCGTGTCCTTCGGGCCCAGCCGCATCAGGCGCACGCCCTGCGCCGCGCGGCCGGTGGTGCGGATTTCCTTGACCGGGCAGCGGATCAGCTGGCCATGCTCGGTGATCAGCATCACCTCGTCCTTGTCGGCCACGGTCATGAGGGAGAGGGCGCTGCCGTTCTTCTTGTTGATCTTGAGGTTGATGATCCCCTTCCCCCCGCGCGACTGGGTGCGGTACTGCTCCACCGGGGTGCGCTTGCCGAAGCCGTTGGCGGTCACGGTGAGCACCGTCGCGTCCTTGCTGCAGAGGGCCATGCCGACCACCTCGTCCTTTTTGGCCAGGGTGATGCCCTTGACCCCCTTGGCCCCGCGGCCCATGTCCCGCACCTGGGCCTCGGGGAAGCGGATCGCCTTGCCCTCGGTCGTGGCGAGGAGCATCTCCTGGTGCCCGTCGGTCAGGACCACCTGGATGAGCCGGTCTCCTCCCTCCAGCCCCATCCCCACGATCCCGCCCCGGCGGGGGTTCCCGTAGGCGGAGAGGGCGGTCTTCTTGATGAGCCCCTTGGCCGTCACCATGATGAGGAACTGGTCCTCCTTGAACGCCCGTACCGGCACGAAGGCGGCCATCTTCTCGCCGGGACCCAGCTCCACGAGGTTGATGATCGCCTTGCCCTTGGCCTGTCGGCTGGCCTGCGGGATGTCGTAGACCTTCACCCAGTAGACCCGGCCCTTGTCGCTGAAGCAGAGGAGGTAGTCGTGCGTGGAGGCGACGAACAGGTACTCCGCGAAGTCCTCGTCCTTCAGGTCGGTGCCGGTGACCCCCTTGCCGCCGCGGCCCTGCTTGCGGTACCCGGAGACCGGCAGGCGCTTAATGTAGCCGGTGTGGGAGATCGTGATCACCACGTCCTCCTCGGCGATCAGATCCTCCACGGCGACCTCCTTCGCCTCGGCCGCCGTGATCTCCGTGCGGCGCTCGTCGCCGTACTTCTTGCCGATCCCCTGCAGTTCCTCCTGGATGATCGCCTTGACCTTCTGCTCCGAGGCCAGGATCGCTTCCAGCTCGCTGATCCGCTTGAGGAGGGAGAGGTACTCCTCCTCGATCTTGCTGCGCTCGAGCGCCGTCAGGCGCTTCAGCGGCATGTCCAGGATCGCCTGCGCCTGGGCCGCCGAAAGCTTGTACTCCTTGACGAGGGCCACCTTCGCCTCCTCCTCGCTCTTCGACCGGCGGATCAGCCGGATGATCGCCTCGAGGTTGGCGATGGCGACCTTCAAGCCCTCCAGGATGTGCGCCCGCTCCTGGGCCTTCCTCAGCTCGAACCGGGTCCGGCGGAGGATCACCTCCTTGCGGTGCTCGAGGAAGACCTCGATCAGCTGCTTGAGGGTGCAGACCTTCGGGCGGTTGTCGACCAGGGCCAGCAGGATCACGCCGAAGGTGGTCTCCAGCTGGGTGTGCTTGAAGAGCTGGTTGAGGACCACCTGGCCGTTGGCGTCGCGCTTGAGGTCCACCACCACGCGCAGGCCGTCCTTGTCCGACTCGTCCCGCAGGTCTGCTATCCCCTCAATCTTCTTGTCCCGGACAAGCCCCGCGATCGACTCCAGCAGGGTGGTCTTGTTCACCTGGTACGGGATCTCCGACACGATGATCGAGTCCTTCCCGCCTTTGCCCGACTCGATGTGGGCCTTGGCCCGCACCTTCAGGAGCCCGCGCCCCGTCGTGTAGGCGTCCAGGATCCCCTGCCGGCCCACGATCGCCCCGCCGGTCGGAAAATCCGGGCCCTTGACCGACTTCAGGAGCTCCTTGACCTCCACCTCGGGCTCGTCCACCACGCGGCAGATCGCCTCCACCAGCTCGTTCAGGTTGTGCGGCGGGATGTTGGTGGCCATGCCGACGGCGATCCCGCTGGCGCCGTTGGCCAGCAGGTTGGGAAGCGCCGAGGGCATCACCCGGGGCTCCGTCAGCGACTCGTCGAAGTTCGGCGCGAAGTCGACCGTCTCCTTGTCGAGGTCGGCCAGCAGGGTATCCGCGATCGCGGCGAGGCGCGCCTCAACATATCTCATGGCGGCTGGCGCATCCCCGTCGATCGATCCGAAGTTGCCCTGCCCATCTACGAGCGGATATCGGACCGAGAAATCCTGCGCCATCCGAACCAGCGCGTCAAACACAGCGATGTCCCCGTGCGGGTGGTAGCGGCCAAGGCAATCCCCCACGATACGGGCCGCCTTCTTGTGCGGCTTGCCGTGCTCCAGGCTGAGATC
>CAYJUA010000023.1:0-18306 GCA_964373295.1 uncultured Planctomycetia bacterium | reverse complement strand
ATCCTCAACACCGGGGAAGGCGTCTGGCGCTGCCGCACCATCTTCAACTGCGTGGGCGCCTGCCCGCGCGGGATCAACGTGACCCGCGCCATCGGCGAGGTCAAACAGGCCATCGCCAAGGGTATAATCAAATCATGAAGGTCCGGCGGTCCCCCTACCTGAAGCACCTCTACGTCTGCGTGAACCGGCGCGAGGACGGCAGCGTCTGCTGCGCCGCGCGGGACGGGGAGGAGATCCGCGCCCGGCTGAAGGAGTATGTCGCCCAGCACGGGCTGAAGGGGAAGGTGCGCGTGAGCAGCTCCGGCTGCATGGACCTGTGCGAGAAGGGGGCCAACGTGATGGTCACCCCGGATCACCGCTGGTACCATCACGTCACGCCTGCGGACGTGGACGGGATCATCCAGGCGGAGCTGGCCCCGCTCGTCATTGCGAGCGAACGAAGTGAGCGAAGCAACCTCTCTGCGCGCGATGAGGTTGCTTCGGCTTCGCCTCGCAATGACAGTAAAATCCGCGCGTTCTTCTTTGACCTCGGCAATGTGCTGGTCCTCTTCGACCACATGGCCTCGGCCCGGCGGATCGCGGCCGGCACAAAGGCCGACCCAGAAGCCCTCTTCCGCTTCTTCTTCGAGTCCCCCCTCATGGTAGAGCACGACACCGGGCGCATCTCCACGCCGCAGTTCCACCGGGCCCTCCAGGAGCAGCTGGGCCTCACGGCCGGCTACGAGGAGTTCCTGCAGGTCTGGAACGACATCTTCACAGAGAACCGGGAGATGACCGAGCTGGTGCGGCGGCTGATGCGGCGGTACCCCTGCTACCTGGTCTCCAACACGAACCGGCCGCATTTCGAGGCGATCCGTGAGCAGTTCCCCGTGATTGGTGAGTTCGCGGGCTGGGCGCTGTCGTACGAGGTGGGGGCGCTGAAGCCCGACCCGGCGATCTACCGGCGGGGGCTGGAGCTGGCCGGCGCCGAGCCGGGCGAGGTCTTCTACGTGGACGACCGGCAGGACCTCATCGACGCCGCCGGCGCCATGGGGTTCCAGGCCCACCGCTACGTCGGGGTGGAGCCGCTGACCCAGGAGCTGCAGGCCAGGGGCCTCCTGAACGGTGCAAGCGGGCCGGCTCTGCAGTTGTAAGAAGTGGGATTGTAAGAAGCGGTCTGCTCTTAACTCTCTAATAGCGCTCGATCTGCTGGAGGAGGATGGAGCTAAGGGTGTCGGTGCCGGCGAGCCGGCGCAACGCCAGCGCGCGGCGGCGGCGGAAGGCATGCAGGGAGATGCTGGCCTGGGCCAGCACCGCCTCCTCCCGGTAGAAGGAAAGGTAGTACAGCTCGACCACCCGCTTTAACTCGCCAGGCAGGCGGCCCACCGACTCGTAGACTCGCTTGTGGTGGTACGGGTTCAGGAACTCGTAAGGCACACAGCGCAGGTAGGACCAGCCGGTGAGCTTCCGTTGCTTGGGGTCGGGCGGGTCCTCCAGCGACCGGTAGCTCCGCTCCACCGACGCCCAGAACGATTCCCGCAGGTAGGCCTCAAACCCGGACTGTAAGCGGTTCTCGAATCCCGCCGGACTTGGGTTCCCCAGCCACTCGAGCAGGTACCCCCTGAAGACACGGTAGACCAGCGATTGGAACTCCGGCTCGGTGCATGCGCGGTAATCCCCCCGGCAGTACTGCTTCTCGTGGGGGGAACGGGGGAGGAAGCGGCAGCCGCGGGTGGTCAGGAGGTACTCCCAGCAGGAGTGGGCCCATTGGATCGCCGGCTGGAACTCCGAGGTCAGCTCCCCGTACGCCCGGCCGAAGCCCTGGGCGTCCGCTTCTGCGTACGCCTGCCGGAGCCGGCGAAGCAAGCCCGCCAGCCCCGCCCGGCCGCGCCGGAAATCCCGCAGGGCCGGCCGCCGGTACACCCGGGGCATCTCGATGTCGAGGGGAGGGGCCTCTTCCTCGACGAAAAACGGATACTCCAGAAGTTGCACCATGTTCCGGGGGCTATGATAACATGGGCATTCTCATGTCCAAGGAAGGATCCGTTCCCACCCCCGATTCGCAGCTGAACGCCCTGGTGGAGCTCCTGGCCGACGACCACCCGGAGGTCGTGGAGGCCGCCCGGAAGAAGCTGATCGATTCGGCCGAGCGTTCGGTCCCGGTCCTCCAGAAGGCGGCCGCCTCGCACAGAGACTCGAAGGTCCGGGTGGAGGCCCGGGGCGTGCTGGAGCGGATCCGGCTTGCCTCCCTGGCGGGGGAGTGGCAGAAGGCCACCCAGCGGCCCGACAAGGAGGTGGACCTGGAGCAGAGCGCGTTCCTGCTGGCCCGGGTGCCCTATCCTGACTTCGACGCTCAGAGCTACCAGCGCCGGCTGGATGAGCTGGCCGGGAGGGTCCGCCCGAAGCTGAAGTCCCTCGAGAAGACGAAGGAGCAGCTCGTGGCCATGAACGAGATCCTGTTCCAGGATGAGAAGTTCCGGGGCAACTGGGACGACTACTTCGACCCGCAGAACAGCTACCTCAACCGCGTGCTCGACCGGAAGCTGGGGATCCCGATCTCCCTGTCGGTCATTTACCTCCTCATCGCGGAGCGGCTGAAGATCCCCGTGGGGGGCGTGGGGATCCCCGGCCATTTCATGGTGAAGTTCCAGGACGACCAGATGGAGCTCTACGTGGACACCTTCAACGGCGGCCGGTTCCTCACGCGGGCCGAGTGCATCCAGTTCATGGTGGAGGCCGGCTACCCGTACCAGCCGGAGTTCCTCGATAAGGTCGGGCCCCGCGACATCCTGGCCCGCATGCTGAGGAACCTCATCCTGATCTACGCCGACCGGCACGAGGAGACGCTGGGCCGGACGCTGAACCACCTGCTGGACATCCTGTACCCGGATGACGAGCCGGAGAAAGGCAAGGGCGGGAAGGGATGAGCGCGCTGAGCGTCCGGATCGGGCACAGCCCGGACCCCGATGACGCCTTCCTCTTTTACGCGATGACCCAGGGCAAGATCCCCCTGGATGGGCTCGCCGTGACCCACCGGCTGATGGGGATCGAGGAGCTCAACGCCCTGGCCCTGAAGGGAGAGCTGGAGATGACGGCAATCTCCCTGCACGCCTACGCCTACTGCGGCCCCCGATACTTCCTGCTCACCGCCGGCGCCAGCGTGGGGGAAGGGTGCGGGCCGGTGATCGTGGCGCGGGGGCCCATGGAGGCGGCCCGCCTGCGGGAGATCACCGTGGCGGTGCCGGGCAGGCTCACGACGGCGGCGCTGCTGCTCCAGCTGGCCGCGGGCCCGGTGGAGGTGAAGATCCTCCCCTTCGACAGGATCCTGGCGGCGGTGAAGGAGGGGCAGGTGGAAGCCGGCGTCCTGATACACGAGGGGCAGATCACCTACGCGGATGAAGGGCTCACGAAGGTGATGGACCTCGGCGCCTGGTGGAAGGAGAAGACCGGCCTGCCGGTCCCGCTGGGCGTGAACGTGGTGCGGCGGGACCTCGGCGAGGGGCAGGCGCGCCGCCTGGCCCGGCTCTTCAAGCAGAGCATGGATTACGCCTTCGCGCACCGGGCCGAGGCGCTGGAGTACGCCCAGCGGTTCGGCCGGGGGCTGGACCCCTCCCGCACCGACCGGTTCGTGGGGATGTATGTGAACCGCTGGGCGCTGGATTGCCGGCCGGAGGGCGCCGCGTCGATGCAGCGCCTGCTGGACTGGGCGGCGAAGGAGGGGCTGATCCCGGCCAGCGTGCCGCTGGAGTTCGTGGAGGGCTAGCCGTGGCGCAGAAGCAGCCCCGCCCGAAGGTTTTCACCGTGGAGGAGGCGAACCGGATGCTCCCCGCCGTGCGCGGGATCCTGCAGTCCCTGCGGTCCCGTCAGCGCGAGATGCGCCGGATCGATGAGAAAAGGGCGGTGGAGGAGCTGACGTGGCTTCGGCCGGACGGCACGGTGAGCCCGAAGGCGCGTCAGGAGATCGCCCGGCTGGACGAGCTCCTCCGTCAGGCGACGGAGGCGTTCGAGGAGGCGCTCGGGCGGCTGACCGGCACCGGGGCCCAGCTCAAGGACCTCGAGGAGGGGCTGGTGGACTTCTTCGCGGAGCGGGGGGAGGAGCTGGTTTACCTCTGCTGGAAGGAGGGCGAGGAGCGGATCGGCTGCTGGCACGACCTGGAGTCCGGCTTCGCCGGCCGCCAGCCGCTAGATGAGCTGTAGCGCCCCCGCCATTTGTATCGGGCACTGGGGACGCCCCCAAGTAGATCAGGATGATCTCATACAGGAAAGATAATATGGTACCAACGTTGATATTGGGCATTCTAGAGTGAAGCTTAGGGGAAGGGTGGCGCTGGTGACCGGCGGGGCGAGGCGGATCGGCCGCCGCATCGCCCTCTCGCTGGCCGCGCGGGGGTGCCACGTGGCGATCACCTACAACACGTCGGAGAAGGAGGCGCTGCAGACCGTGCGGGCGATCCGCCGGCACCGGGTGCGCGGGCTGGCCCTGCGCGCCGACCAGCGGCGGCCCGGCGAGGTGAAGCAGGCGGTGGAGGACCTCCTGGCTGTTTTCCCGCGCGTGGACATCCTCGTCAATAACGCTTCCTCCTTTTATCCCACGCCGCTGGGGAAGGCGACCGAGGAGCAGTGGGAGGACCTCATCCAGGCGAATCTCGCTGGGCCGTGGCGGTTCGCGCAGGCGCTGGGTCCGGTGATGAAGCGGCGGAGGGCGGGGAAGATCATCAACATCGTGGACACCGCGGCGTTCATCCCCTGGACCGACTACCTGCCGTACTGCGCCGCGAAGGGCGGGCTTGTCGCGCTGACCCGGGGGCTGGCGCGGGCGCTGGCGCCGCACGTGCAGGTGAACGGCATCGCCCCCGGCCCGATCCTCTTCCCACCCGGGATCTCGAAACGGGAGAGGGAGGCCGCGGTCCGGAAGACCCTGCTGAAGCGCCAGGGCTCCCCCGAGGACATCGCCCGCGCGGTCCTTTTCCTGCTGGAGGGCTCGGACTTCATCACCGGCGTGATCCTGCCGGTGGACGGGGGGAGGATGCTGTGCTAGAGCCGATGGAGGTCGCGGTGGCCATCATCGAGAAAGAGGGGAAGTTCCTCATCACGCAGCGCAAGCCGGGCGATTCTTTCGGCGGGCTCTGGGAGTTTCCCGGCGGGAAGGTTGAGCCCGGGGAGAGCATGGAGATGGCCCTCACCCGCGAGATCGAGGAGGAGGTGGGACTCCGGGTGGAGGTGGGCGCCAGGCGGATGGTGATTCGGCACCAGTACTCGGCGCGGGCGGTACGCCTGCACTGCTTCGACTGCCGCGTGCTCGACGGGGAGCCGCGGGCGATCGAATGTGCCGAGTGGAAATGGGTTGACCCTTCCGAGCTGGGCAGTTTCGAGTTCCTGCCGGCTAGCCGGCCGCTGATCGAGCACCTGGTGAAAAGGTGCCTGACCCCTTAGCGGTGGCGGTCCGCGCGGCCCGCGCGGGGGGGGCGGTGCTGATGAAGGGGTATGGGCGGCTCCGCCCCGGCCAGATCCGGAAAAAGGGGCTCTACGACTGGGTCACCGAGATGGACCACCGCTCCGAGCGGGCGATCCTGCGGGTGATCCGCCGCGCCTTCCCGGGGCACGCGGTGCAGGCGGAGGAGTCGGCCCCGGGCCGGGCGAGCGGCCGGTTCCAGTGGCTCATCGACCCCCTGGACGGCACGGTGAATTACCTGCACGGCTTCCCGATGTTCGCGGTGTCGATCGCGCTGGAGATGGACGGCCGGCTGGAGGTGGGGGTGATCTACGACCCGGTGCGGAAGGAGCTGTTCACCGCGCGGCGCGGCCGCGGCGCTTTCCTCAACGGCCGCCGGATCCGGATCTCCGGCCACTCGAGGTTCGACGGGGCGCTGCTGGCGACGGGGTTCCCGTTCCGGGCGCAGAGGCTCCTCAGCCTTTACCTGCGCTCGTTCCGCCGGATCTTCCTGCGGACGGGGAACATCCGCCGGGCCGGCTCGGCAGCGGTGGACCTGGCCTACACGGCGTGCGGGCGGATGGACGGCTTCTGGGAGATGTCCCTTTCCCCGTGGGACATGGCGGCGGGGGCGCTGCTCATCTGGGAGGCCGGGGGGCGGGTGACCGATTTCTTCGGGGAGGAGCGGTTCCTGGAGAGGGGCCACATCGTGGCGGCGGCCCCGGCGCTGCAGAGGGGGCTCGTGAAGATCTTGAAGCCGATCTTCCGGGGTAAAATACCTTAAATGGAGAACGTCATCATCCTGGGATCCGGGTGCGCGGGGTTCACCGCGGCGATCTACGCGGCGCGGGCGGAGCTGAAGCCGCTGCTCATCGAGGGGCTCCAGCCGGGCGGGCAGCTCGCCACCACGACCGACGTGGAGAATTACCCCGGCTTCCCGGAGGGGATCCAGGGCCCGGAGCTCATGGAGCTCATGAAGAAACAGGCGGCGCGGTTCGGCACCCGCTTCGTCAGCGGCGACGCCGCGCAGGTGGAGGTGCGGAAGCGCCCCTTCACCGTGGAGGTGGATGACCAGCGGTTCGAGACGAAAGCGCTCATTGTGGCGACCGGCGCCTCGGCCAAGTACCTGGGGCTGGAGTCGGAGCGGAAGCTCCTGGGCCACGGCGTCTCCGCCTGCGCCACCTGCGATGGCTTTTTCCATAAGGGGAAGGAGCTGGCCGTGGTGGGCGGCGGCGACACGGCGATGGAGGAGGCGACCTTCCTCACCCGGTTCGCCACCAAGGTCACCGTAATCCATCGCCGGGAGACCCTGCGCGCCTCCAAGATCATGCAGGAGCGGGCGAAGGCCAACCCCAAGATCGCATGGATCTGGAACACGGAGGTCGTGGATGTGCGGGACCCGGCCCAGAAGAAGGTGACCGGCCTGCGGCTGAAGGACGTGAAGAGCGGGAAGGAGAACGACTTTGCCTGCGCCGGGCTGTTCATCGCGATCGGCCATCAGCCGAACACTGGGTTCCTGCGGGGGCAAGTGGAGCTGGATGAAAAGGGATACCTGGTGTTGAAGAAAGGGACGCAGGCCTCCGTGGAGGGGGTCTTCGGCTGCGGGGACATCCACGATGTCCGCTACAAGCAGGCGGTCAGCGCGGCGGGATGGGGGTGCATGGCGGCGCTGGACTGCGAGCGCTATCTTTCGGAACATGGATAGGCTCTTCGACTTAAGCGGCAAGGTGGCGCTGGTGACCGGGGCGTCGCGCGGGCTGGGGCGGGCGATGGCGATGGCGCTGGCGCAGGCCGGCTCGGACGTGGCGCTCAACGCCCGGCAGGCCGGATCTCTGAAGGAGGTCTCAGAGGAGATCCGGCGCATGGGCCGGAAGGCGGTCATCGCCGCGGGGGACGTGAGCGATGAGGCGGCGGTGAAGGGGATCGTCGAGCGGGTCCAGAAGGAGATGAGCCGGATCGACGTCCTGGTCAACAACGCCGGCGTCTGGGAAGGGACCTACCTGGTGCGCCTGAACAAGGAAGACTGGGACCGGGTCCTCCAGACGAACCTCACCGGCGCGTACCTGATGGCCAAGGCCGTGGGGAAGGTGATGCTGAAGCAGAAGTCCGGCAAGATCATCAACGTGGCCTCCATCCTGGGCTTCAAGCCGAGCCCCCAGTCGCTGGCGTACGCCGCCACGAAGGCGGGGATCATCCAGATGACGCGCGTCATGGCGGTGGAGCTGGGGCCGGCGGGGATCACGGTCAACGCCATCGCCCCCGGCTTCTTCGACACCGACATGACGAAGCGGTACCAGGAGGAGGGGAGCAGGGAGGCCCTGGAGCAATACACCGCGCGGATCCCCTTGAGGCGGCGCGGCCAGCCGGACGACCTGAAAGGGCTGGTGATCTTCCTGGCCTCGAAAGCGGCGGACCACGTCACGGGGCAAACCCTCGTCATTGATGGAGGAGAATCCCTTGTCTAAAAAGATTTTGATGGTCATCGCCTCGAGTCAGTTCCGGGATGAAGAGTACCAGAAGCCTCGGGCCCTCCTGGAGGGGGCCGGGGTGCGGGTGACCGTGTGCTGCTCCTCACTGGAGGAAGCCACGGGGATGCTGGGGCTGAAGGTGAAGCCGGACATTCTGCTGAAGGACGCCGAGATGGAGGATTACGACGGGGTGGTCTTCGTGGGCGGCATGGGGGCGACCGAGTACTGGGACAACCCGACCGCCCACGCGCTGGCGCGCCTGGCCCACAAGTCGGGCAGGATCACCTCGGCGATCTGCCTGGCCCCGATGACGCTGGCCAACGCCGGGCTCCTCAAGGGGAAGAAGGCGACCATCTGGAAGGACGCGGTGGGCGACTTCAAGACCAAGGGGGTGGTCTACACCGGCAAGCCGGTCGAGAGGGACGGCCGCATCATCACCGGCTCCGGGCCGGACGCAGCGGAGGAATTCGGGAAGGCCCTTCTCGACGCTCTGAGCTAGAGCTTGCATATCCTCGCCATCGATCAGGGGACCACGGGGACCCGGGCGATCCTCTACAGCCGCGGGGGCCGGGTGGTCTCTCAGGCCTACCGGGAGATCCGGCAGTATTTCCCGCGGCCCGGCTGGGTCGAGCACGACCCCGAGGAGCTGTGGGGCTCCACCCTGAGCGTCATCCGGCGCGCGCTGCGGGCGGCGCGGGTCCCCCCCGCGAGGATCGCCGGGATCGGCATCACCAACCAGAGGGAGACCACGATCCTCTGGGAGCGCGGCAGCGGGCGGCCGGTGCACCGGGCGATCGTGTGGCAGGACCGGCGCACCGCGGAGATCTGCCGCCAGCTCAGGCGCAGCGAGCCGCAGGTGCGCCGCGCCACCGGGCTCGTCCTCGACCCCTACTTCTCCGGCACGAAGATCCATTGGCTGCTCCGGCACGTGCCGGGCGCGGCCCGGGCGGCGCGGGCGGGCCGGCTCTGCTTCGGGACCCCGGACAGCTGGCTCCTCTGGCGGCTGACCGGCGGGCGGGTGCACGCCACCGACGCCACCAACGCTTCGCGCACCCTCCTGCTTGACCTCGCCACGCGCCGGTGGTCCGGCCCGATGTGCCGGCTTCTCGGCGTGCCCCCGTCCGTCCTCCCGGAGGTCCATCCCTCCAGCCACCTGTTCGGCGTCACAAGCCGGGTGGGGCCGCTGCCGGCGGGAATCCCGATCGCCGGCATCGCCGGCGACCAGCAGGCGGCCCTGTTCGGGCAGGGATGCGTCCGTCCCGGGCAGGCGAAGAACACGTACGGCACCGGCTGCTTCCTCCTGCTGCAGACCGGACGCCGGCGGATCCATTCCAGGCATGGCCTGATCACCACGGTCGCCTGCGATGAAAACGGCCAGCCGTCGTACGCGCTGGAGGGGTCGGTCTTCATCGCGGGGGCCGCGATCCAGTGGCTGCGGGACGGGCTGGGGATCATCGCCAGCGCCGGCGAGACCGAGGGGCTGGCCCGCTCGGTGCCGGATTCGGCGGGCGTCTATCTCGTGCCGGCGTTCGTCGGGCTGGGGGCGCCGTACTGGCGGCCGGAGGCGCGCGGCCTGCTCTGCGGGCTCACGCGCGGGGCCGGGCGGGCGCACGTGGCCCGCGCGGCGCTGGAGTCGATCGCCTTCCAGTCCGAGGAGGTCCTCCGCGCGATGGAGCGGGACAGCGGGATCCGCTCACGGGTCCTCCGCGTGGACGGCGGGGCGGTGAGGAACGATTTCCTCCTGCAGTTCCAGGCGGACCTGTGCGGCCTCCCCGTGGTCCGCCCGAAGAACATCGAGACGACGGCGCTGGGGGCGGCCCAGCTGGCCGGCCTGCGGCTCCGGTTTTGGAGCCGGTCCGACCTGGAGCGGATGAGGCGGGTGGACCGGATCTTCAGGCCCCGGTGGAGCGGGCCCCGCCGCAAGGAGGCGATGGCCGGCTGGGCTGCCGCGGTGCGGCGGGCGCTGTGATCCGCCTGTGAAGAGGGACATCTCCGCCCTCGCGGGCCGGAGCTTCGACCTCCTCATCGTCGGCGGTGGCATCCTCGGCGCCGGGATCTGCTGGGATGCCTCGCTGCGGGGGCTCTTCTGCGCGCTGGTGGAGCAGGGGGACTTCGCCAGCGGCACCTCCTCCAAGACCACCAAGCTCGTCCATGGCGGCATCCGCTACCTCGAGAGCCTTGATTTCGGGCTGGTGCGGCGGTCGCTCCTTGAGCGGGGGACCCTCCTGAAGATCGCGCCACACCGGGTCCGGCCCCTCCCGTTCCTGATCCCCGTGGCGGGCCGCTCTCCCCGCCCGTGGCCCATGGTTCGGCTCGGGGTGGCGCTGTACGGCTGGCTGGCCGGGACACCGGGCAAGCACGAGATCTTTTCCGGAGACCAAGTCAGGCAGGCGGAGCCGATCCTCGAGGGAAGCGCGTTCGACCGGGCGGCGGGGTACTCGGACGGGCAGGTGGACGATTCCGGGCTGGTGCTCGACACCCTGCAGGCGGCCGGGCGCGCGGGCGCCGCGTTGGCGAACCACGCCGGCGTGGTCCAGTGGATCACGGAACGCGGCAGAGTGAACGGGGCGGTCGTGCAGGACCGGCTGAGCGGAACGCGCTTAGGCATCCGCGCGGGGGCCGTCATCTGCGCCGCTGGCCCCTGGGTGGACCGCCTGCGGCGGATCGCCGATCCCGGCTCGCGGCCGATTGTCCGCCCCTCGAAAGGGATCCACGTGCTCTATCCGGACATGGGATTGCGGCACGCCCTGGTCGTCTCCTCGCGCGGTGATGGGCGGATCCTCTTCCTGATCCCCTGGAGGGGGATGACGCTGATCGGCACCACCGACACCGACTATTCCGGCGACCCCGGGCGGGCGAGGGCGGAGCCGGAGGAGGTGGAGTACCTGATCCGCGAGGCGAACGCCGCCCTCCCGCGGGCGCGGCTCACTCGCGAGCGGATCATCGCGGCGTTCGCTGGCGTGCGGCCGCTGGCGGCGCAGGAGAGGAGGGATCCCTGGGCGGTCAGCCGGATGCATCTCATCCACGAGGATAAGAACGGACTGGTCAGCGTTGTCGGGGGCAAGTTCACCACGTACCGGGCGATCTCCGAGGAGGTGGTGGATCGGATCAGCCGCCGGTTCACCGGGAGAGCCATCGACCCGTGCCGGACGGCGAGCGCCTCGCTGGGCCCGGACCCGGAAAAGGATGAAGCGCTGTCCCGGTGGGTCCGGGCGGGTCCCCGAGAGGGAGAGCGGATCTGCCCGCATCATCCCTTCACCTGGGCGGAGGCGCGCTACGCCGTGGAGGAGCAGATGGCCGCATCGCTCTCGGACCTTCTCTGGAGACGGCTGCAGACCGGCTGGTCCGCCTGCCGCGGGCTGGACTCGCTGGAGGAGGCGGCGCGGCGGATGGGGGGCTGGCTCGGCTGGGATCCCGCTGAGCGGGCCCGCCAGATCGAGCAGTACCGGCAGGAGGTCCAGGACACCCGTGCTTAAGATAGAGACCGCTTCTCAAACGCCCACTTCTCTCCGAATGAAGTGGGATTCTAAGAAGCGGTCTCTTGTCCTGCTCCTCCTCTGGGTGAACTGCGCGGGAGCGGAGGAGCCCGCGTGGCAGCAGCTGGATTCCCAGGCGGTGGCGCTGTATGAGCAGGGCAAGTATGCCGAGGCGCTGGAGATGGAGCGGCAGGCCCTTCAGGCGGCCGAGAAGACACTGGGCAAGAAGCACCCGAGCGTGGCCGCCGCGCTGGGGAACCTCGCCTCGATCCAGAAGGCGCGGGGCCAGTACGCGGAGTCGGAGGAATCGTACCGTCGGGCCCTGGAGATCTACGAGAGGGCGCTGGGCAAGAGCCACCCGAACGTCGCTACGACGTTAAACAACATCGCCGCCCTTTACCGCATCCAGGGCCGGTACGCTGAGGCGGAGCCCCTCTACCAGAGCTCCCTGACGATCTCGGAGAAGAAATTTGGGGAGAACCACCCGCACGTGGCCACTGCGCTCAACAACCTGGCGGAGCTGTACCGCCTGCAGGGGCGGTACGGCGAGGCGGAGCCGCTGTACGAGCGGGCGGTCCGGATCGTCCGCGGAGTGGGAGAAGGGTATCACCCCCTGCTGGCCACGTACCTCAACAACCAGGCGCTCCTCCAGAAATCCCTGGGTAGGTACGAGGAGGCGGAGGCCCTGTATGAGGAGGCGTTGGGCATCGCCGAGAAAACCCTGGGGGCGGAGCACCCGGACATCTCGCACCTGCTGAACAACCAGGCGGAGCTGTACCGAGCCCAGGGGCTTTATGGGAAGGCCGAAGGCCTCTACGGGCGGGCGCTGGAGACCTGGGAGAAAAGCTTCGGTGAAGACCAACCGCAGACGGCCGCGGGCCTGAGCAACCTGGGGGAGCTCTACCGGGCGCAGTCCCGTCTCGCTGAGGCCCGGCCTCTGCTGGAGAGGTCGCTGGAGATCCGTGAAAGGGTGTACGGTCGCCGCCATCCGGAGACGGCATCGGCCCTGAGCGGGCTGGCGGCGCTCTGCTTTTCCGAAGGGGAGTACGGGCAGGCGCGGGATCTGTACGCCGAGGCGCTGTCCATCCGGGTGGAAATGCTGGGCGCGGAGCATCCGGACGTCGCCCTCGCGCTGATCAACCTGGGGGGCGTGTACCAGACCCGGGCGGAGTACGCGCAGGCCGAGTCACTGTACCAGCGGGCGATCGGAATCCTGGAGCGGTGCTACGGTCCGGAACACTTCCTAGTGGCATCCGGCCTGAACAATCTCGCCCTCCTCTATAAGACACAGGGCCGGTACGCCGAGGCGGAGCCGCTCTACACGCGGGCCCTTTCCCTGCTCGAGGGGGCGCTCGGGGCCGGGCACCCGGACGCGGCCACGGTGCGCCAGAACTACGCCGCCTTCCTCCGCCAGCTGGGCCGCGCCAAGGAAGCCGCCGCCCTCACCTCCCGCTAGCCGCGGAGCATGCGGGTGAGCGCCGGGAGGAGCTCGGGGTCCCGGAAGGCGTAGCCGGACTCGGTCAGTTTTTTCGGGACCGCCCGCGCGCTGGCCAGCAGGGCCTCATCCGCCATCTCGCCGAAGAGGAGCCGCAGGGCGAAGGGGGGTACAGGGAAGATGGCCGGCCGGTGAAGGGCTTTCCCCAGGGCGCGCGTGAATTCCAGGTTCGCCACCGGGTTCGGCGAGACGGTGTTGATAGGCCCTTTCAGGGCGGGATTGGCGAGCGCGTGCAGGATGACGCCGACCACGTCGTCGCGCGAAATCCAGCTCATCCACTGACGGCCGTTTCCCAGCGGCCCGCCCAGTCCCATGCGGAACGGCGGCAGCATCCTTTGGAGCGCTCCTCCCGATGGCTCCAGGATGATCCCGAGGCGCAGGTTCACGACTCGGATCCCGGCATCCGCGGCGGGCCGGCAGGCGGCCTCCCATTCCTGGCCGGTTTCCGCGAGGAACCCGGTCCCCGCGCCGCTCTCCTCGGTCAGCGTCTCATCCCCGCGATTGCCGTAATAGCCGACGGCTGAGGCGCAGACCAGCACCTGCGGGGGAGGGGTCAGGCGGGCGAGCGTCTCCGAGAGGAGGCGGGTGCCCAGGACGCGGCTGTCCCGGATCCGCCGTTTCTTCTGCGGGTTCCAGCGGCCGTGGGCGATCGGGTCGCCGGCCAGGTGGATCGCCGCGTTCACGCCCTGCAGAGAAGCGGGGTCCAGCCTCCTGGACCCCGGGTCCCAAAGGATCTGGTTCTGGTTGAGCCCCGGCGGGCGGCGCACCAGGCGGATGACCCGCTCCCCTTGCTCCCGCAAGCGGGTGTACACAGCGGAGCCGACGAACCCCGAGGAGCCGGTCAGGAGGATCTTCATGATCCTGATTCTACCAGATGGATGATACGATGGTGGCACGCCAATGGCCCTGAGTCGCTCCGTCCTCGCTTGGTGCCTCTACGACCTGGCGAACACGATCTTCGCCATGAACATGACCAGCTACCATTTTCCCGTCTGGCTGGTCAGCGAGCGGAGCTGCCCGGAGCTGTACTACTCGCTGGCGTTTGGAGGGTCGATGCTGGCCTCGGCGTTCCTGATGCCGGCGCTGGGGCGCGGCTCCGACCGGACCGGGCGGCGGGTGTCCTGGATGGCGTTTTGGACGGTGGGCTGCGTCGCCTTCACCGCGGCGCTGGGCTTCACCGGCCCCCTCCCGCTTGTTCTGGCGGTCTTCGCCCTGGCGAACTTCTGCTACCAACTGGCCGGTGTTTTCTACAACGCCCTCCTCCCGAGCGTGGCCTCCGTGCAGCAGACCGGCCGCGTCTCCGGATACGGGGTTTCTCTCGGCTACGTTGGCACGCTGATCGGGATCCTGGCCACGGGTCCGGTCGCCGCGAAGATCGGCAGGCAGGCGACCTTCCTGCCGACCGCGCTCCTCTTCCTTTTCCTTGCGCTGCCGAGCTTCTTCTGGGTGCGGGACCGGGGCGGGGCACCGCGCAAGCTCCCGGACGCGGGCCTGAAGGAGAGCCTCCGTCCCTTGCTGCCGGCCGCGGCGCTGGGCTTGAGCGCGGTGGGGACGGTGATCCTCTTCATGTCGGTCTACGCCAAGGAGGCCATGGGCCTCTCCGACGCGGAGCTGCACAACTTCCTCATCCTCTCCACGCTGGTCACCATCGCCGGCTCGTTCGCATGGGGCCGCGTCACCGACCGGCTGGGGGGGTACCGTTCCCTCTGGTGGGTCTGGGCGGTGTGGGTGTTGGCGTTTGGGCTGGCGGCAGTGAGCTTCCATCGCGGGCTGTTCCTGCTGGCGGGGTGCCTCGCTGGGATCGCGCTCGGCGGGACGTGGGTCACCTCCCGCGTCCTGCTGGTTGAGCGGGTCGGCCTCGCCCGGATCGGCGAGGCGTTCGGGCTGTTCGGGCTGGTCAGCCGGGTTGCCGGGGTGGCGGGGCCGGTGGCGTGGGCAGCCCTCGTCTGGGCGGGCGCTCCGCTCGGCCCCCTCCGGTACCGGATTGCGATGCTGCTGCCGCTCGGGTTGACCCTGGCCGGCTGGCGCCTGTATCATCGTCTATCATGAAGGCGGTTTTCTTCGAGCACAACGGCGGGCCGGAGGTCCTGCGGTTCGGGGAGCTGCCCGACCCGCGGCCAAGGCCCGGCGAGGCGCTGGTCCGGGTGGAGGCCTGCGGGGTGAACCACCTGGATCTCTGGATGCGCCAGGGCCTGCCGGGCGTCCAGATCCCGATGCCGCACGTCTCCGGCTCGGAGATCGTCGGAAAGGTCGTGGAGAAGGGGGCCCGCGTCACCGGAGTCAGGGTGGGCCAGCGGGTGCTGGCGGCGCCGGGGATTTCCTGCGGGAAGTGCGCCGCCTGCCGGGCCGGCCGCGACAGCCGGTGTCCCTCCTTCCAGATCATCGGCCTGCAGAGGAACGGCGGGTACGCGGAGCTGGCCGTGGTCCCGGGCCGGAACCTGATCCCGGTCTCGGACCGGTTGGAGCCGGAGGAATGGGCCGCCGTGCCGCTGGTCTTCATGACCGCGTGGCACATGCTGATGACCCGGGCGGGGCTGAAGCGGGGGGAGACGGTGCTGGTCCACGCGGCCGGCTCCGGGGTGGGGTCAGCGGCGATCCAGGTCGCCCGCTGGGCGGGGGCGAAGGTCTTCGCCACCGCCGGTTCGGACGGCAAGCTGGCGAAGGCGAAGCGCCTGGGCGCCGCGTGGGGGGTCAACTACAGCAGGGTCGACTTCGCCCAGGAGGTTCTGAGGCTCACCGACTACAGGGGCGTCGATGTGGTGTTCGAGCACATCGGCCCCGCCACCTGGGCCGGGTCGGTGCGCTGCCTGGCGCGGGGCGGACGGCTGGTCACCTGCGGCGCGACGACGGGGCCAAAAGTGGAGCTCGATTTGCGCTTCTTCTTCACCAAGGAGCTCAGCGTGATGGGCTGTTACATGGGATCCCGGAAGGAGCTGAAGAAGGTGCTCAAGCTCGTCGCCAAGGGGAAGCTCAAGCCGGTGGTCGGCGGGGTCTTCCCGCTGGAGGATGCGTGCAGGGCGCAAGAGACGATGGAGAGCCGGAACTTTTTCGGGAAGCTCGTGCTGAAGGTGCGGTGATGCCGACGGTACAGCAGGTCATGGAAGCCCTCAAGCGGGTGCAGGACCCGGAGCTCCATCGGGACGTGGTCTCGCTGGGGATGATCAAGGATCTGAAGGTGGCGGGCGACGCGGTCGAGCTCACCCTTGTCCTCACCACTCCCGCCTGCCCGGTCCGGCAGCAGTTCGAGGCGGACGTTCGGGCGGCGGTGGCAGCCCTGCCCGGCGTCAAGCAGGTGAAGCTCGTCACCACCGCGCAGGTCCGCTCGGTCCGTTCCTTTGACCAGCAGGGGATCCCCGGCGTTCGGAACGTCGTCGCGGTCGCCAGCGGGAAGGGCGGGGTGGGGAAAACCACGGTCAGCGTGAACATCGCCGTGGCCCTCGCGCAGGCGGGGGCCAAGGTCGGGCTCATGGACGCCGACATCTACGGCCCCAACGTGCCGCTCATGATGGGGCTCTCGGCCCTTCCGGCGATGCGGGGCGGTCGCATCGTCCCGGCGGAGAACTTCGGTGTCAAGGTGATGTCGATGGGCTTCCTGGTCAAGCCGGGCGAGGCGGTGATCTGGCGCGGCCCCATGCTGCACGGCGCAGTGAACAAGTTCCTCAAAGAGGTGGAGTGGGGCGACCTCGACTACCTCATCACGGATCTCCCGCCCGGGACGGGTGACGTGCAGCTTTCCCTCTCGCAGGTGATCGCGCTCAGCGGCGCCCTCATCGTGACGACCCCGCAGGAGGTGGCGCTCCAGGACGTGACGAAAGGGATCGCGATGTTCCGAAAGGTGAACGTGCCGATCCTCGGGCTCATCGAGAACATGTCCACCTTTGTCTGCCCCCATTGCCAGAAACCCACCGAGATCTTCGCGAAGGGCGGGGGGGGGCGCGCCGCCGAGCAGATGAAGATCCCGTTCCTCGGTGAGATCCCGCTCCAGCCGGAGGTGCGCTCCGGCTCGGACACAGGCCACCCGGTGGTCCTCACGCACCCCGATTCCGCGGCCGCCCGGGCTTTGGCCGAGGCGGCCCGGCTCCTGGCCGCGCAGGTCAGCATCCTGGCGGCCCGTCAGGAGCAGGGCGCCGGCACGGTCTGGAAGGTATGAGGCTGTTCCCTGAAGCGGACCGGGTCCTGGATTGCTACGGGCTCCTTTGCCCGATGCCTGTGCGGAAGACCGCCCAGGCGCTGGCGGATCTCGCCCCCGGCCAGGTGCTCCAGGTGATCGCCACGGACGAGTGGTTCGGGCCGGACCTGGAGGCCTGGCTGCGGCACCACCCCCACGAGCTCCTCTCCCTTCAGCAGGGGGGCGAGGAGATCCACGCCTACCTGCGCAAGGCGCGTTGAATCGCACTCCCATATCGGTTACAATGAGTTACATAAACGGGTAACTCATCCCCGTCGGAAAAATGCTCAAGCGTGATCCATCCCAGGCACGGCTGAGGCGGGTCTACGTGGACGTCAGCGGTGGGACCTGCCCGAAGAAAGGATCCCGGTCGATCCTGGAGGCGCTGGTGCGGGCGGTCAAACGGGCCGGGCTGGAGGGCCGCGTGGAGGTCGTGGAGCGGGGATGCTTCGGGCTGTGCAAGCTGGCTCCCAACATGTACGTCGAGCCGGACGGGATCTGGTATTCAAGGTTCACCGCCCGGGACGCGGCGGTGATCGTGCGTCAGCACCTGATGAACAACAGGCCGGTCACCCGGCTGATCCACTACCCAGAGAAAGGGAGCAAGATGATGACGGAGACGTTGGCGATGCGGGAGGTCGGGGTCGGCGAGGTCGCCCCGGACTTCACCCTGAAGGATCAGGACGGCAGCCCGGTGACCCTGTCGAGCTTCCGGGGGAAGAGGGGCGTGGCGCTGTGCTTCTACCCGTTCGACTGGAGCCCGGTCTGCACCACGGAGAACTGCGCCCTCACGGAGGATATGCCTAAGTTCGCTGGAAAGGAGACGGAGGTCTTCGGGGTCAGCTGCGACTCCCACTTCTCGCACAAGGCGTGGCGGGAAAAGCTGGGCCTGAAGCACTCCCTCCTGTCCGACCAGAAGCGGGAGGTGGCCAAGAAGTACGGCCTGTTCCTGGAGGATTTCAACTGCTCCAAGCGGGCCACGGTGGTGGTGGACAAGGCGGGCAAGGTGGTCTTCAAGAAGGTGCAGGAGATCAAGGTGGCCCGAAACAATCAGGAGATTCTCCAGGCGATTCGTTGAGGGCCGTTGCGAGGAGTGAAAGCGACGAAGCAATCTCTTATGGCTGACTCGAAGATTCTCTTCCGGCCGACCGAGACGCAGGTCCTCGAGGAGGAGGCCCGGCGCCACATCCTCGTGACGCGGTGGGACAAGCTCCTCGAGATGGTCAACCCCCTGTACAACTGGGGCCGGAGGAACTCCCTCTGGCCGCTCCAGTTCGGGCTGGCCTGCT
>CAYJUA010000022.1:0-18481 GCA_964373295.1 uncultured Planctomycetia bacterium | reverse complement strand
CTTTCTCCTGGGTGGACCAGGATACCAGGTGTTGCGCTAGAGACTTGAACTCAAGGAGTGTATTCGTGTAGTCATACTGTAAAACGCAACCGTATTACGCCGAGAAATGTTTCCCATATTATCTTCCAATCAAGTTTGGACTTGCCTAAAGTCCTTTCGTAAAAAATAATGGGGATCTCGCAAACCCGCAGTCCTTTTCGAAAAGCCTTATAGGTTGTTTCGATTTGAAATAAGTAGCCACTGGCAAAAACTTTCTCGATTCGTATAGCCTCGAGCGCAGTTCGCCTCCAGCATTTGAAGCCTGTAGTAGAATCAGCAAACCGCATGCCCGTGATGAGGCGCACATATTTTGTGGCAGCTTTGCTGAAGATGAGCCTTCTCAGATCCCAGTTGACCACACTGATTCCATGAAGATAGCGAGATCCTATGACTAAATCACATGATCGGATCTGTTTGAAAAAAGAGGGAAGATAGCTGGGATCATGTGAGAGGTCGGCATCCATCTGAAGTATAATTTCGTATCCGTTTGCCAGGGCATACTGGAATCCTTCCAGATAGGCTCTGCCAAGACCTGTTTTCTTGTTACGGTGAAGCACAAAGAGTTTACCCGCATATTTGAAGGATAGTTCTTCCGCAAGTTGCCCAGTTCCATCCGGCGAATTATCATCGACGATTAAAATATGCAGATAATCGACGTGATTTTGAATCCCTTCAACGAGTTGGTTCAGATTCTCCCGCTCATTGTAGGTGGGAATGATCACAATAGCTTTCATCGGTATACGTCCTATCAGCGTTTGGTCAAGATCGCCGTTTCACTCGGATACGGCAATGCAACCGTTAAACCCCGAAAGCGCTTCACAATAAAACCGGGAACATCCACCGCTGGAGACCAATATTGCCGCCCGCTGTCATCGAACACAATGATTCCGTCTGATTTGATGTGTTGAGTAGCCATTTTCAAACACGCGGCCCTGCACATACCATCGACGACGATCATGTCGAAGTCGGATTGCGTCTCCTTGATGGAGAACACGTAATTATCGAAGGAGAGGCCGCGATATTTACAACCTCGAGAAAAGAATCGAGCGGATTCCCGGTTTGTTTCAGGGGGCTTCTCAAGAGTGGAAACGTGGGGAAATGGTCGACACAGATGTTTTATTTTCATAGCCCAGATCGGATCGTGTTCAACACTGCGCACCGTCGCCGCCCTTTTTGCCAACCACACGGTACTGGCCCCACTCCCGTATTCGAAGACACAGCATGAGCCTCGTCGAGAGCAAAGGAATCGCTCAATGGCCTCAATGGCGTCGAACGACCACCATGGAAGGTCCAAATGGACAAGGTCTTCAACATCGTAAATCGAGAAGAGGGTTCTAAGATACAGGGAATATCGGTTGTGTCGGTTCGTTTCGAGGAAACGCAGGATCCCTAACATTCCGGCAGGCTTCCGCAGGAGTCGCAACGTCCTACCATAGGCGGATTTAATGGGGCCAGGTATCTTATATCCTGGAGGAAACATCTCTCTCGGTTCGGGATATCATGCGTTATCCCACTGCGGAATTGACTTTGATGATCGCATCCTCCCAATCATAAACGGGGCCGACGGGATTTGAACCCGCGATCTCCTGCGTGACAGGCAGGCGCTTTGAACCGGGCTAAGCTACGGCCCCCGGTGCACAGAACTGTAAGCCTGCAAGGAACTTCACATGCTTCCTGACGAGAAATGGCCTGCGGAAGTCGCCGGTGTGTCCATACATAAATCGGAATAAACGCCGGCTATCGTTCAATCCATAACTGAGACATGCATACGTTCCGTAACGAATGAGGGACCCTTGCCCCAGACCCCCTCGTTTCCTAAGGCGTCCCCTCATCGATTTGAGGAAACCGATGGATTCGGAAGTGAAGCGAGCAAGGATGCAGCGCGCTTTACCAGGACGGCTCCTGCGTCCATACGCACCGTAACTGACGCCCCCATCTCCGTCGAAGTATCCTCGCACGAAATCAGCCAGAAAAGATGCTGGAATTTTTGGGAGGCGAATTCGACGCCCCTTCCTCATTCCGAACCCAAGCCGCGCAAGGTCGGAGAACATTTGGCGGCTTCCGATCTGGAGCCGGTAGCAAGCGTGTCGATGCTCTTTGCCCTGTCGCTTTACCGAAACGACCTGTTTGCAGCCGAGAAGCGTGCGGACTGTTTCCAACAGGTCCTTATCAATCGAGTCGAAATGGATGTAACGGGCCCCCAGTGGGTTGACCGCCAGGCAGCCGTCGGCAGCGTAGTAGCCAAGGACATAAGCCATCTCCGGCGACCAGCGTTTGAAGAAGTTCACGTTGACGCCGTTCCTGGTTTCCTGAAGACGGCGGTCGGGTCCTTCATAGCGGGGTTTGGGTTTTAGTTTCCCGGTCTTATAGAGCCAGCTTGTCAGGTATGTCTTGGTGATCCGCTCCGAGGGCTGGCTGGGCACCCGAAGCTCGGAGAACCAGCGCGTCACTGTGGGCCTGGGGACGCCGACCCTCTGGGCCACCTGCCGGTGCATCAGGTTCTCTCCCCAGTGCATCTGGTAGAACAAGTCGGCCAGGGGGGCGTTTAGCCGCCCCTCAATGGATTTGATGCAGTGCTCCTTTTCGAGTTTTTGTGAAATAGAAGACAAGCTCAAACTCCCTGGGCGATCCTGGGCTCGAACCAGGGACCCCTCCCGTGTAAGGGGAGTGCTCTGACCAGCTGAGCTAATCGCCCCGGCCGGCGCGGTTTCCTATCTTAACACAGGCCTATCCGGCGAAGGGCTGATTTGCCCTGGAGCGCAAGCTGATACGGGATCCAGACCCATGGGCGTCCGGCGAAGAGGGCCCCTTTCCAGCGGGTTCCCAGGTCGGAGAGGCGCCCGCCGCGGCTGTGGACGAGCCGCGTCAACCGGAGGGTGGGGGAGAGCAGCCACCGGGGACCGCTGCGCCGGCGCAGCGCGCTCAGGGCGGCGGCCGGAACCGTGCCCGGCGCCGCCTGCTCGACGAGGTCCAGCGCGTAGTAGGCCGTCGCCCCGGTGCCGGAGGCCCCGGCGAGAGAGGTCAACCGGTCCCATTCGACCGCCGGAGAGGCGGCCAGCAGGCGCAACAGGTCCGACACTCCCCGCAGGATGAAGGGGCTGCCGTTCAACAGGTGGAGGCAGAGGAAGAGAAGCTCCTCTTCCCGCCCCGGGATCGCGCAGGCCGTGTCTCCAAGGTGAAGCGTGCGGCGCCGTCCGCGCATAAGCTCCGGCAGCCTCAGGCCGGCCGAGCGCTCCTCCACCGGCGCGCAGAGCGACCAGTGCAGCTCCACCTGGAGCCCGTCGGTTTCCCGGAAGAAGGGGGCCTCGTGAGTCCATCGAGGCAGGGGAGGGTTTAGGGCGATGGGCCGTCCCCAGGGGTGTTTCCCTCTCAGGGAGAATCCCAGGGTTTCCAGGCAGCGGCCCATGGCGGGGATCTCCGCAGGGGGCAGCAGCAGGTCGATGTCGCAGGATCCCCGGGCCGCGTTCCTTGGATAGGCCTGGAGGTGCACCGAGAACCCCTTGAGAAGCACCGGCTGGATTCCTTCGCGGGAAGCGGCCGGGAGGATCTGCCGGAGCGCGGCCAGGTGGGCCAGGTCCCGCATCGCAAGGGCCCTCCAGCGCCCCGACCATTGCGCTTGGGCCGGAGGTTTCAAGGGCGGATCCGGCATCTCTAAAAGGGGCGGCGCGATGATTCCCAGCATCTGATGCTGCTCGGCGAGGGCGAGGAGGGCCTGCAGGTCCTCGTCTTGAAGGGCCGCCGCCCGCAGGGTTCTCTCTGGATCTTCCGCCGGGTTGGACAGGCGGATGAGAGCTGTTTCGGGTTTGAGGGTGGAGATCACGGGCCTGCCTTTCGGGCCGCTAGGCTGCGGCAGAGCTCGTGGTAGGCCTTCACCCCCGCTGCGCGGTCGAACACCAGGGCGGCCACTCGGGCATTTTCCCCAAGGCGGCGCGCCAGCGCCCGGTCCTGGTGAAGCAGGCGGATCTTCCGCGCCAGATCCTCCGGATCCCCCACTTGAGCGGCGAGCCCGCACTGGCGCTGCTGCGCGATGGAGGCCGCCTCGCAGTCGGGCTCCACCGCGGCGACGAAGGGGCGCCCGGCGGCGAGGATGCCGTAAAGCTTGCTGGGCACGATGTAGCCGGCGAGGCCCTGCTTGAGGGAGACCACAAAAACGTCGGCGGCGGCGAAGGAGTCCCTCAGTGATCCCTTCGGCTGGTACGGCAGGAACAGGATGTTGCGGAGGCCCAGCCGCCGGGTCTGGGCTTCCAGGGCGGCCTTCTTGGCGCCCTCGCCCACGAAGACCACGCGCAGGTCCGGCAGATCGCCCAGGCGCGCGGCCGCCTCGATGAGGACCTCCAGCCCCTGGGACAGCCCGATGTTGCCGGAATGCATCACCACGAACTTGTCGGCCAGCGCGTGGGCGCGCGCGAAGGGGTTGTCCTTCGGGCCGGGGACAATCTCCGAGCAGTCGGCCCAGTCGGGAATGACCACCGTCTTGCCCGGCGGGGCCCCCTTGCCCTCGATCAGCCGGAGGCGCATGGTCTCCCCCAGGGCGACGACCCGGTCGGCCTTCCGGACGAGGAAGCGGTTGACCTGGTGGAGCGCGCGTTCCACCGCCTCACTGTGGAAGTCCTCCAGCAGGCGGGCCACCTCCGGGAAGATGTCGCGGTACGACATCACCAGGGGCACGCGGAACCGGCGGGCGGCGGCGTAAGCGGCCAGCCCGATGATGGGGGGGTCGGTCAGGGCCACGACCACGTCGGGATGGTCCAGCCGGAGGCCCGCCCAGCAGGCGGAGAGGAAGTAGGTGACGTAGTTGGTGAACCGCCCCGCGAAGCCCTTTTTTCGAAAGCGGGTGCCATGGGCGCGGAGGATGCGGATGCCCCGGTACATCTCCTCGTGGAAAATCCAGCCCCGGCGGGCGGGGGCGCGCTCCTCTCCGGCGGGAAGGAGCGGGACCCCCGCCACGACGGAGACGCGGCAGCCGTGGTCGCGGGCCAGCCCCTCGCAGAGCTCCGTCAGGAGCTGGCCGGTCGCGGCGGTGTCGGGGTGGAAGGAGCGGTTGAAGAAAGCGACGTGCAGGGGCAAGGCGCCCTAGCGTTCCGTGAGGCGGTGCTCCAGAACGGCCTCGACCTGCCGGCGATCCTTGGTGGAGAAGTACCAGTCGATGGTCCGGCGCAGACCGTCCATGAACTTGACCTGGGGCTCCCAGCCGAGGAGCTTCCGGGCCAGGGAGTTCTCCGCCACGCGGTTCATGGGGCCCGTGGGCATCTCCGGGTGGAGCTCGATCCGGGCCTTGTGGCCCGTGACGCAGAGGACCTCCTGGACGGCGTCCAGGACCCGCGTCCGCTCCATCGTCCCCAGGTTGACCGCCGTCCCGTCATCGATCTTCTCGGCAGCCAGGATCGTGCCGCTGACGATGTCGCTCACGTGCGTCCAGTTGCGGATCTGCTCGCCGTTTCCCCAGACCACGTAGGGGTCCTGCCGCACGAAGGCCCGGGCGATCATGGCGATGACAGCGTGGTTCTCGTGCCCCCGCTCGCCGTAGACGGTGAAGTACCGGCAGGAGGCCGACTTCACCCCCCAGTCCTTGTGATGCGCCTGGAGCGTCAGCTCCCCCATGAGCTTGGCCCAGCCGTACAGGTTGTCGGCCTCGTAGGGGGGGCCGACCTTGTCCTCGGTGAGGTACAGGATCTTCTTGGGGTCCATCTGGAGGTGGTTGGGATAGACGCAGCCTGAGGAGGCGTACACGATCTTCTCCACGCCGGCCCGGCGGGCCTCCGCGAAGACCATGCCGTCGAGCATCAGGTTCTCGGCGCACGCCGCCTGGTGCAGGTCCACGTATCCCCGGCCGCCGTGGGCGGCGGCCAGGTGGAAGAGGGTCCCGACGCCCGCCGCGGTACGGCGCGCCAGGGCCTGGTCCCGCAGGTCTCCCTCGATGAATTCGATCCGCCCCGAGTCCAGATGGGCCCGGAGGTTCTCGCGGTGGCCGCTGCTGAGGTCGTCCACCACGCGGACGCACGCTCCCCGCTCGACCAGGGCGTCCACCAGGTGGGAGCCGATGAAAGAGGCTCCGCCGGTGACCAGAACGCTACGATTTCGCCACACGCTCAACCTCCTGCCGGTACCACTCGATGGTTTTCCGGAGCCCTTCCCGGAAGGGCGTTTTCGCTTCAAAACCAAGAAGCTCCCGGGCCCGGCTCACGTCCAGGCATCTCCGGGGCTGGCCGTTCGGCCTGCTCCGGTCCCAAACCATCCTACCCCGAAAGCCTGTGAGTTCGGATATGATTGCGGCGAGGTCCGCGATCGAAATCTCCTGGCCGGAGCCGATGTTCACGGGGGAGGGGCCGTCGTACCTTTCCGCGGCCAGGACGATCGCCTCGGCGCAGTCCTCCACATAGAGGAACTCGCGCGTCGGGGAGCCGTCTCCCCAGCAGACGATCTCCGGGTCCCCGCGGGCGGATGCCTCCAGGCATTTGCGGATCAGCGCCGGGATGACGTGGGAGGTCTCCGGGTCGAAGTGGTCCCCCGGGCCGTAGAGGTTCACGGGGAGCAGATGGATCGCGTTCATTTGGTACTCCTGCCGGTAGGCCTGGCCCTGGACAAGGAGCATCTTCTTGGCGAGGCCGTACGGGGCATTCGTCTCCTCCGGGTAGCCGTTCCAGAGGTTGTCTTCCCTGAAGGGGACCGGCGTGAACTTGGGGTAGGCGCAGATGGTCCCGATGCCCACGAACTTCTCGACGCCCGCCCGGCGGGCGTGCTCCATGAGCAGGGCCCCCATGGCGAGGTTGTCGTAGAAGAAACGGCCGGGGTTGGCCTGATTTGCGCCGATGCCGCCCACCACGGCCGCTAGGTGGATGACGACCTGGGGGCGGGCCTGGCGGTAAAGCTCCTGCACGGCGGCTTCCCCCGTGAGATCGAACTGGCTCCGGCGGGGCACCGACACCTCGGCGCACCCTTTCCGGAGGAGCCGGTCCACGACGTGCCTGCCGAGAAAGCCGGCGCCGCCGGTGACGACGATCCTCTTGTCCCGCAGGTCCATCAAGGGCGCTTGAGCCATGAGAACCGGCCGTCGGCCAGAAGGCGCTTCCCCTCCCCCGGGGAGGGCAGGCCCTGGGCCTCCAGCTCGGAATCCATCATGATGCGGACCAGGTCGCGGAATTTGACCAGCGGCTCCCATCCCAGCTGGCGCTTCGCCTCCGCCGGATCCGCCCGGAGGCTCTCCACCTCGGTCGGCCTGAGGTAGCGCGCGTCCAACTCCACGAACCGCTTCCAATCGAGATGGACGTACCCGAAAGCCTCCTGCGCGAACTCGCTGACGGAGTGGGTCTCCCCGGTCCCGAAGACGAGGTCCAGGGGCTCATCCTGCTGGAGCATCTGCCACATCCCCACCACGTACTCCGGCGCGAACCCCCAGTCCCGGCGGGCCTCCAGGTTCCCCACGTACAGCTTCTCCTGCTTCTTGGCCAGGATCATCGCCGTGGCGCGGGTGATCTTCCGGGAAACGAACGTCTCCCCGCGCCGGGGCGAGTTATGAATCCAGCCGAACCCCACGCCTGCGCTAAACGTTCCACTCTCCGTGGCCAAGTCGAACAACCAACCCGGTTCAGTCAACTCCTGGATCTTAACAATTTCTTCCGAGGGCCGCTTAAGATGCTGTCCCTTTCCGCCCAGACTCGGATCAGGGCTATTCAGGTTAATCTGATAATAGGGCTGGCCATCGCGGACCTCGACGCATACGATAGCCCGTTGTTTCAACGTCGCGTTTGCAAGCCAGAAGAAGCCGGCGGCCAAGATCGCGGACTTGGTCTTGAAGCTCTCGAACTCATAATCGCCGTGACCCGCCTGAAGACCGTCGCCAGCGTTGTATCCGCGCAGAAAGACAAGCTGGATAGCCTTTGGGGCATTCAGGATGCGCAGAGGGACTCTTTTCTCACCGCTGCGAGTGTATATGGATTGAGCCAGCCAGCGATTGTACTCAGGCGCCCCCTGAAGGCGAAGTTGCAAGACGCTGCCTCCACGAGGAAACCCGCTTTTGGCCTCGTAGGGGCTGGACCATTCTCCTGTGACCTGTCTCCACGTTGATGCCATCTGCTCGACATACTTGGAATCTTGATTTGTAAAATTAGCTTTCCCATCCTCACCATCCACCCAGCCCTCTGCAACCATTGCTCCCAGCAGCCAAGCTTCGTTCTCGGTCAGGTTGGTTTCAGAAGCGGGGGAGGGCAGATCCTTCAACTCCAAATGGTCTCCAAGCTTCAAATCCCCGCAGCGGACTTCCTCGCCACCCTTCCGGAAACAAACATGAGCATCGGTGGCGGCGAGAACAGCGCCTCTGGCGCAAATCCGGCGTACCCGCTTGCCGTTGGGTTTCCCGGGATCATTCCAGTTGGCCGTCATGGCGGTGATGCGCGTCCACCGCCCTCCATCCCAGACCTCGGTTTCCTCTGTGGGGATGGTCGTGTACCTTAGCCCGTGACGCGGGTCAGTCCGATGGGGGACAATGTCTGCGATCTCCACGAAGTCAATCATCCCATTGCGGCGAATGAGGACTGGGGTGTTAGCAGTCACGCACTCGTGGTTGAACATGATCCCGTTGCTGGCGAACAGCCTGTACCCCTCCCGGTAGGTGCGCACCATCCAGTAGGAGTAGAGCTTGGCTGCGGCGTACGGGCTGCGCGGGCGAAACGGGGTCTTCTCGTTCTGGGGGGCGGGGGCGTCTCCGAAAAGCTCCGACGAACTGGCCTGATAGAAGCGGCAGCGTATCCCGCTCTTGCGGATCGCCTCCAGGATCCGGATGGTCCCCAGGCCCGTGATGTCGCCGGTGAACTCCGGCATGTCAAAGCTGACCAGCACGTGGCTCTGCGCGCCCAGGTGGTAGATCTCCTCTGGGTGGATCTCGTAGATCAGGTTGGTGAGCTGGCTGGAGTCCGAGAGGTCCCCGTAGTGGAGGAAGAGGCGCGTCTCCGGGCTGTGAGGGTCCTGGTAGAGATGCTCCAGCCGCTGGGTGTTGAACGTGCTGGCCCGGCGGATGAGGCCATGCACCACGTACCCTTTCGAGAGGAGGAATTCCGCCAGATACGACCCGTCCTGCCCGGTGATCCCCGTGATGAGCGCGGTCTTAGCCATCCGTTCTCCTGTGGGTTCGGTACCATTGTACAGTCGCGCGGAGCCCTTCGGGAAGCGGGGTTCGGGCCTGGAAGCCGAAGGCCGACCTGGCGCGGCGGATATCGAGGCATCGCCGGGGCTGACCGGCGGGCTTGGTCCGGTCCCACGTGACCTCCCCCCGGAATCCCACCGCCTCGGTGATGTGCTGGACGAGCTGTCGGATGGAAGTCTCCTGACCGGAGCCCACGTTGACAGGGTCCGCCCCGTCGTACCGCTCCGCCGCCAGGAGGATGGCCTCCGCGCAATCCTCCACGTAGAGAAATTCACGGGTCGGCGTGCCGTCCCCCCAGCAGGTCAGCGGCTGGCGCCGCTCGTGGGCCTCGACGCATCTGCGGATGAGCGCGGAGACGACGGGCGGGTTCTCGGAGTCAAAATGGTCCCCGGGCCCGTAAAGGTTGACCGGGAGGAGGTGGATCGCGTTGAACCCGTACTGCTGCCGATAGGCCTGGCTCTGGATGAGGAGCATCTTCTTCGCCAGCCCGTAAGGCGCGTGCGCTTCCTCCGGGTAGCCGTTCCACAGATCCTCTTCGCGGAAGGGAACCGGGGTGACCTTCGGGTAGGAGCAGATGGTCCCCACGCCGACAAATTTCTCAACGGCCGACCGGCGGGCGTATTCCATGCAGAAGGCGCCCATCATCAGGTTGCCGTAGAACGTGTGTCCGGGATGAAGGCGGCTCGCCTCGATCCCTCCCACGACTCCCGCGAGGTGGATGACGATCTGCGGGCGCGTTTCCCGAAACATCCCCCGGGCGTCTTCTTCCCGGGCCAGGTCGTATTCCTTCCGGGAAGGGGCGAGGACCTGCCGGCACCCCCGGCCGCGGAGGAGCCGCAAGAGATGCTCGCCGACGAAGCCTGCCCCCCCGGTCACCAGGACCCGCTTGTCCGCCAGGTTCAGCATGGATTCAGGCAGAGGATGCCTTCTTTTCCACCACCGTTTGCCCCAGGACAAGCACGTCCATCTGGGTCCGCAGGAAGCAGTCCAGGGCCTCGGCCGGCGCGTGGACGATGGGCTCGTTCTCGTTGAAAGAGGTATTGAGGAGGACAGGCACGCCGGTGAGGGATCCGAACGCCTTCAGGAGCCTCCAGTAGAGGGGATTCTGGCTGCGGTTGACGGTCTGCAGCCGCCCGGACCCGTCCACGTGCGTCACCGCCGGGATGACGGAGCGCTTCTCCGGCCGCACCGGGTAGACCTGGATCATGAAAGGGTCCGGCACAGCGCCCACAAAGTAGTCGTGGAGCGCCTCCTCCAGGATGGAGGGAGCGAAGGGCCGGAATTTTTCCCGGAGCTTGATCTTCGTGTTGAGGATATCCCGCATGTCCGGCCGGCGGGGGTCCGCCAGGATGCTGCGGTTGCCCAGCGCCCGGGCCCCCCACTCCATCCGGCCCTGGAACCATCCGATGATCTTGCCCTCCGAGAGGAGTCGGGCGACGCGTCCGCACAGATCCTCGTCGTTTTGAGCCCGAGCGCATCGGCATCCCTGCCGGTCCAGCTCAGGCCGGGCCGCCTGAAGCGCCCGCGCCAGCTCCGGCTCGCCGAATTCCGGCCCCCAGTAGGCGTGCTCCATCGCGAACCGGCGGGGGCGGTTCAGGATCTCGTGCTGAACGAAGAGCGCCGCACCCAGCGCGGTTCCGTTGTCCGCGGCGGCGGGCTGGACGTAAAGCTCCTTGAAGGGGGTCTTCTCGCGGATCTTTCCGTTGAGGACGCTGTTCATGGCGCAGCCGCCGGCGAGGCACAAGCGGGGGATGCGGGTTTTCTCGTAGAGGGCGCGCAGGACGTGAAGGGAGATCTCTTCAAAGATCTGCTGCAGGGAGGCGGCGATGGCCTCGTGCCGCGGTTGGATGGGTTCGTCGGGCTTTCTGGCAGGGCCCAGGAGCCGTTCCAGCTTGGGCGAGAAGGTCGGCCCTAACGCCGGTTCGCCGCCTTCCCACGTCATCGTGACGCCATCCGACGCGTGGCGGAAGAAGGAGAGGTCCAACGCGAAACGCCCGTCCGGCTCCAGGCGGATCAATTGCCGAAGCCGGTCCGCGTGGTCGGGGCTGCCGTACGGAGCCAGCCCCATGACCTTGTATTCGTCCCCGTACTTGGGGAAACCGAGGTATTGAGTGAGCGCCAGATACAGCATGCCGATGGAATGGGGAAAGAAAGTCCTGTCCAAGAGCCGCAGCCGAGGCCCCTGTCCGACCGCCAGGGAGGTGCTGACGAAGTCGCCGAAGCCGTCGATGGCGCAGACGGCGGACTCCTCGAATCCGGAGACATAGAAGGCGCTGGCCAGGTGCGAAGGATGGTGTTCCACCCGGCGCATCCGTCTCTGGACGCAGGCAGGCTCCAATCCCAAGGTGCGCGCGATCAGGGGGGATATCTGCTGGACGCGGTAGGCGTTTCTCAGTCGGTCCCGGAGCAGCGATGTGCCCGGATGGGTGCTGAGGGTGTAGAGCGCTTTGCGGAGCGCGTTGGCTTGGGGGTTTCGTGAGATCGCGAAGGCGTCGATCTCCTTCGGGGAGATCCCGGAGATCTTCAGGCATGCGCGGATCGACTCCTCCGGGAACCCGGCCCAGTGCTTGATTCTCCGGAACCGCTCTTCCTCCACGGCGGCTGCCAGTTGGCCGTCGACCAGCAGCACGGCGGAGGCGTCGCCGTGGTAGGCGTTGATCCCCAGGATATTCATGCTCGGGCCTCACGAGGGCGCGCCGCCTCCCGACAGACCCTTTCATAGAGCGCAATGAGCGGGTGAACCGCTTTGTCCCACGTCAAATGTTCCAGGATGCATTGCCGGCCGTTTTCTCCCATCCGGTGAGCCAGGCGTTCATCCCCCAGCAGGGTCTTCAAGGAACCTGCCACGCCCTCCGCGGTCGGCTCGATGACAAACCCGGCTTGGCGCCGCCGCACGTCAGGCGCCAGGGCGACCTGGGGGGTGACGACGACGGGACACCCGGCGGCCAGGGCTTCAGCCACGGCGAATCCCAAGTTCTCCTGAAGAGACGGAAGCACAAGCACGCGCGCGGCGGTGAGCGCCTCTTTGACCGCAACTCGGTTCAGCAAGCCGAGGAAATGGACCCGGTCGCCGAGGCCGAGATGCTGCGCCAACCGGCGCAAGTACTCGGCGTAGCGGCGCTCCCCTGCCCCGGCCAGGACCAAAGCGGCTTCGGGAAACTCTCGGGCGATGCCGTGGAAGCCTTGAATCAACAAATCGGCCTGTTTCTTGGGATGAAGCCGGCCGAGGAAGAGGACCAAGGGTTTCCCGCTCAACTGCGGGTATCTGCGGGGAAAGGCAGCCGGCCCCGGCAGATCCTCGTACGCCGCTGGAGGCAGCCCGAGTGGAACGATGGTCCCTTTTGGGGCGCCCTTGGGAAGGATAGACGAGCCCTGCTCAATCTCTGAAGTCCAGTGGATCTCCTGAGCGCCGAGGATCGTTTGGCGCTCAAAGAGCGCCAAGTATATCTGTTTTCTCACCGTATACTGGCCCATGCACCAGCGGTCCAGCATGCCGCAGGGGCGCAGGATGTAGGGAACCCCTAGCCTCCGGCACACCTTGGCGGAAACCCAGGTGGGGTAGCTCCAGATGGTATGGATGTGGACCACATCCGCCCAGCGGACGAGGCCGGGCAGGGCCTGTCCAAGGCCCGGGGCCCAGCGCCATGGGCCGTACAAGCAACGGAACAACTGGATCGAGGACTCCCCATGCCTTTCGCCGCGCTCATGCCCGTGGTCCGTGGCCGCCAGGCGGATCTCCACGCCCCTCTTCGTCAGGGCGGTGATCATTCCCAATACGGCGGTGACAGGCCCGCCGCTTTCGGGAGAAAGATCCGGTATGACATGGAGCACCTTCACCGGGTCACCCCGTGCAGTTGGCTCCATCGGGCAAGGACGTAGAGACTCCAAGGCCGTGCCCAGCCCACCGCCTTGGGGTCCCTCAGGAAGCCCAACCAGACCTTCTTCACCACGTCCGGCTGTAGCCCCAGCGGAGCAAGGGCGGCGGGATCTGAAAGGGCGGAGTGGACCTCGTCCCTGAGCGAGGAGCACATCCAGCGTTCGAAGGGCAGCACAAAGCCTGCTTTGGGTCTGCTCCCGATCTCCGGGGGCAGCAGGTCCCGCACGGCGTCCACCAACAAGGGCTTGGGGCGCTGGCCATCCACTTGATGCGCGGAGGGGACGCTTCGGACCGCCTCTACGACTTCTCGATCGATGAACGGGACCCGCACCTCCAGCGAGTGAGCCATGCTCATGAAATCGGTGTCGCGCAGGAGGGTGTTGACCATGTAGTGACTCATCTCGTAGGACGAGAGGAGATGGAAGGGGTCTTGCCCTTCGGGTGCCGGAGCCCAAGCGGGAGGATCCGGGCGGCCGTCCAGCAGCGGACAGAGTGACTGCATGGTCCGTGGGGAGAATAGGCGGCGGCTGGCGACGTACACGTCCCAGGGATCCATCCCTGACCGAAGGAGTTCGCAGCCCTTTTCCACCCGGGCGCTGCGGCGCAGCAACCCGGAGGCGAGATGGGAGATGGCGCCGCGCGCTCCCTGCGGGATCCTCTGGAGCCAGCGGCTCCACCGGATACGGCGGAAGCTTGGGTAGCCGCCGAACAGCTCATCGCCGCCGAGGCCAGACAGGATGACGCGCATTCCGGCTTCTTTCGCCGCCTTGGAAACAACGTAGGTGTTGATGCCGTCCAGGGTGGGCTGGTCCATGGCCCGGAGGGCCTTCGGGAGCAACTCCAGCAGATCCTGCTCGGAGAGGCGGACTTCACGGTGTTCGGTGCCGTATCGCCGGGCGACGGTGCCGGCGTAGGCGGACTCAGAGAAAGCCCCCTCCTGGAAGGTGACGCAGAAAGTCCGTGGCTTCTCGCGGCTGAGGTGGCTCATCAGGGCAACCACCGCGCTGGAGTCGACCCCGCCGGAGAGGAAGGCCCCCACGGGCACGTCGCTGACCAGGTGGCAGCGGACGGAATCCTCCAGAGCTTCTCGAACCTGCCGGGCGCTCTCTGGGCGAGTTGGTCCCGCGGCCGTCTCGGCCGGGTCCTGGGCGTTTGCCCATCGTCCTGACGAGATCCGGGGCGTCCCGGAAGAGAGGTCCACCGTCAGCCAATGCCCCGGCGGGACGGAGCGCACCCCCTGAATCAGAGTGAGCGGTTCTTCCACGGAGCCAAACGAGAGGAAGGAGGCCAACCCGCCAGGGTCGAGGCGCCGGGGCACGGGAAGGGCTCGGAGCAGGCAGCGCACTTCCGAGCTGAACGCGAAGAAACGCTCGGCAGCGCAGTAATAAAGGGGTTTGATTCCGAAGGGATCCCTGGCGAGCAGGAGCCGGTGAAGGGCCGGATCCCAAAACGCGAAGGCGAACATGCCCCGCAGTTCCTGAAGCCAGGGCAAGCCCCGCTGGGCGATGCCCCGGAGGATCACCTCGGTGTCTGAACCGGACCGCCATCCCCCCGGCTCTGGCTGGAGCTTCTCTCGGAGCTCCTTGAAGTTGTAGATTTCCCCGTTGTAGACGATGCACCGGCCGGCGTCGTCAAACATGGGCTGATGGCCTGCCGGGCTCAAGTCCAGGATGGCTAAGCGGGTGGCGGCCAGCCCGATGGCCCAGGAGCCCGAGCGGGACGCGGCAAGGCCTTCGTCGTCCGGGCCCCGGTGCCGGAGCGCGGCCAGCATCCCCCGGAGCGTCGGCTCAAGATTCGCCGGGTCTTTTGAAGTGAGGAGGCCTGCGACGCCACACATGATCAGGAACCACCGAAGGCATTCACGGATCGATATACGGCCACTGTTTTCTGAATGGCGTCTTCCCATCGGAAACAGGCAGCTCTCTGCAGGCCGCGCCGGATCAACTCATTGCGGTAGGGTGTATCTTCAAGCACTCGGAGGATACCCCGGAGGATGTCCACAGGGTCCTCAGGATTGATGAAACAGGCGGCGTCACCGGCAGTTTCGGCAAGGGCCCCACGGTCAGAGCAGACGACGGGAAGACCGCAGGCCATCGCTTCCAGGGGAGGCCAGCCGAAACCCTCATGAAGTGAAGGGTAGACGAGGATGTCGCTGAGGTTGTAGAGGAGAACCAGGGTCTCCGCAGTCACAGTGCTCAGGGAGTGGACGCGGTCTTCCAGGCGGTGCCGGCGAATCAGGCGCAGATGGGATGGGAGGAATGGGTCGCCGGCCTTGACCAGATGGACGCGGTCCTGCCAGTCCCTCGGGAGGAGAGCCAGGGCCTTGAGGAGGGCTTCCACGTTCTTGTAGAAGGAGCTGGCTCCCACATGAAGGATTGTGATGGGCCAGGAAAGGCCGAGGCGTTTCCGTTCCGCCCCCCGCTTGTTTTCCGAGAGAGGGATTGGTCGGAACACCTCGTCAATCCCATGGTGAACGACATGGACTCGGCTGAGCTGGCATCCGAGAAATTGCAGCACGTCGTTCCGCGTGTTTTCTGAGACGCAGATGACGGCGGCGGCCCGCGGCAGATGCTGGGTGCTCCAGCGGAAGAAAGAGGCGGCAATCCAGGGGCGCATCGGCGGATAAGGTATTTCACCGATAGCGCACTTGTACAACAGCAGATCATGGCACGTGACGACGGTTCTCTCCGGGGGGAGATCCCGGATCCAATGGGCGTTGGCGTGGTCGACGATGTGGTAGAGATCCGCGCGGATTCGACGGAGTGTCCGGGGGTGGCTGCAGTAACGCGCTAGATATCGCTCTGCCTTTTGAAGGGGGCGGATTCCAAGAAGGTTCGGAATGGGGGGGGGCGGCACGTCGAGGACCCGGACGGGCGTGGACTGGAGGCCCTGGGCAAGGCGGTCTGCATAGAGCTTGCTGCTTAGATTTTGCAGCTCGTGATCGTTCCGCAGGATGGCCGCAGAAAGGGACATCAGGGCGAGTTACTCGGCGAATATAGGGTCAAGGCATGAAGAAGGCACGGGGTCTTCAGGCGGGGGAAGCGAGCTCACGGAGCATCACGGGCGCTCCGCGATCCACAGGGTAAGAGACCTTGCAGCGGCCGCAGACGAAGCCGTTGGGAGTCCTCGTCACGTCGAGCTTGCAGACGGGACAGGCCAGTAGCAAATCGAGGTTCACACGCGGTGCGCCGAGTCGAGTCCGAATCAGCCGGGATGCCAGACTGCGCAGCCTCTGCGCACCGTCCAATCGCCCGGTCGGTTGCGGATCTCCGTCCGGAGCGGAAGGTTCGGAGACTGCGGGTTTTACACGTAGGCCATCGTGGGCCTGCGCCGCCCTTTCGACCCGATACTGAATGCGGCCTTTCCAAATCAGCTGAATTTCCAAGTCCTCCCGAAATGCGTTTGTGAAGCGGGCGTATTGCTTCCCGGCGAGGGCTTTCCCCTTCATAAACTCCTTGATTTCAGGATCGAAAACGGGGGCTTGCTTTTCGCGGAAGACCAGCGTGCCCCCCTCCCTGCGGATAAGCCAGCGATGATAAACGGGGCTTTCCAGTTTCTCCCGGAGAGAAGTCGGCACACGAACGGACCCCGCCTTCGCCACCCGCATCATTTCTTCCATGCATTTCTCTGGGTTCACCAAGTGCTCCAGCAAGTGGTGACAGATAACGAAGTCAAACGAGCCCGGCCGGAAAGGCAACGCTTCCGCGTCTCCAAAAACGAGCGGGCGGTCCATCATCAGGTCCCCTCCCCGTTCGGCGCTGCCTTCTCCATATTTATCGCAAAGCACATCAGAGCGCACGAACGGTTTGTCTCCGCTTCCCAGTTCCAGAACGAGGGCGCCCCGAGGGATATGCTCGCCTATCCACCGGATCTGTCTCACCAACGCGAACGCTCGGACCGCCGATTCCCGCATGGTATTACCTGCACCCATTATAGGGTTACGACTGCCGGTGATGGTGAATAGCTCGCTGATAAGCCTGGATCAGCCGCGGAAGCGCCGCCTGGGGCGAGTAAACGCGCTCGTAATGCTGTCGAGCGGCATTCTGCATCTGGCCCAGGACGGGACGAGATTGAGAGAGGGCCAGCATCTTTTCCGCTAGAGAAGCGGCGTCCCCCGGCGGGACGTTGAAGCCGACCACGCCGTGCGGGGCCACCTCATTAAGCGGGGCGCAGTCGCTCGTGATCACAGCGCAGTGTCGGGCCATCGCTTCAATCAGAACGGCGCCCAGCGTTTCAGCGTGGGTAGGCAGAAGAAACACGTCGCATTTCCAGAGCTCTTCCAAACAGCGCTGGCGCGGCCAATGCTCGCTGTAAAACAGGATGCCGCTGTTTTTCGCCATATCGGCCACGATGTCCCGGGGCACGCCTTCGCTTCGGACGATCAGCTCCATCCCTTTGTCTTGGCGGGAGGCGATGAGGAAGGCGCGGACGACTTCCCGAAGGCCCTTGCGGCAGGGCTCCTTCCCCATGAACAGGAAGCGCGTTTTTCGCTTCCCCGGCGGGGCGGCTGTTCTGGTTTCCGTGGGACAGGCTTCCACGGATAGAAGCGGAGGGACAAACTCCACCAGCGGAGCAATGGCCGGGCAAGCTTGCTTCAGCCGTTCAGCGCAGGAAGATGTCCAGACAACGATGCGATCCACGCTTCTCCCGACGAGGTTGTAATAAGCGACCACATCCGGGTAAAGCCCGCGGCCGATGTAGTTGTAGTATTCCGGTGGGCTGAGGCCTTCCGAGCTGAAAACAATGGGCCAGCGTTTCCGAAGCGCGGCGGCGTTCCACGGAAGAAATAGGTGTGTATGGATGAGATGCAGGGTAGTCCGTGGAATCGATGAAAGCGGGATGTAATTTCGCTGAGAAGGGATAAAGAGTCGGCGGCGGAGGAGACGCGGCTGCCAGTGGAAGGACAGGTGCCAAAAGACTCTCCGCAGATCTCTCGCGAGCAGCCCTCCCCCGGAAAGGGTGCAGTAGCGGAGAGGGGCATCGCCATCTGCTGTGCAAACGAAAAGGTCATTCAGCAGGACCACGTCCCCGCTGCGCTCAAGGAGTTCTCTATGTGTGATGTTGAGAAGGACTCGGAGCATCTGGGGATGACGTGAGATTCCCATCAGGTTTGTTCGCCAGCTTCGGGAGCGAAAAGAGAAGGCCCATAAAGGTCCAGAAGTGCAATGCGGCGATGTAGTTTTCAAGATACTGCATCCCGACGTACTGCAGCACAAGCACAGCAAGGAGCAAGACAATGAAAGAGAAAGCGTGCTTGCTGTAATCCGTTTTCCGGCTCTTCTCCTTCCCGAGTGGGTGATTTTCACCTGATTTCATATCGGATCAAGCATGCAGGTGAGGACCTTGAGGCGCAGATACTCCTCGTCGCGTAGGCCGTAGCTGCGCCGCTGGATGACGCGGATCTTGTTGTTCAAGCCCTCCACGAA
>CAYJUA010000021.1:0-20216 GCA_964373295.1 uncultured Planctomycetia bacterium | reverse complement strand
TCCAGCACCAGGAACTCGAACAGCTTCCGGTCGTCGTACAGCGGCACGCCCCACTCGGTGTCGTGGTACTCCCGCATCACCTCCGGCTCCCGCGCCCACTCACACCGCCGTCCCAATTCAGACTGTGCACTCAAAGAAAGCGACCGCACGCGAAGATTACGCGGACGTTGAGTACGAAGGGCGAAAGAATTGTTTCGTGTTATGTTCCTCCGTGCAAGCTTGGGGGATCGCCTCCCCTTCAAGCAAATTCAAAACAGAAGTTCACCCCACTCCTTTAACCGCGCTTGAAGTAAGCGTACTGGCTCGCCAGGGGGCGGACACGCTCCTCCAGCGCGGCCATCTGGTCCGGGGAGAGCACCTGGTACGCCGCGGCCGCGGCGGCATTTTGCTGGACCTCTCGCGGGGAGGAGCAGCCGATCAGGGCGGTGCTGACGCCCGGCTGGCTCAGGGCGTAGCCCAGCGCCTCCTCCGGGCTGAAGCGCACCGGGTCCTCCAGCAGACGGCCGTGCGCCATCACCTTCATGGCGATGACGCCCATCCCTTTCTCTTGGGCGGCCGGCAGGAACTCCTCGATAAACGAGAGCCGGACCCGGTCGGCCGGGTTGATGGAGACCAGCACGGCGTCGAAGTCGCGGCGGCGCAGCGCCTCCAGCAGGACGTCCGGCGCGGTGTGGCCGGTGATGCCGATGAAGCGGATCCTGCCCTGCGCCTTGGCCTCCTCCATGGCGTGGATCGCCCCGTCCTTGGCGAAGATGCGGTCCAGCTCCTCCATCTCCCGCAGGTCGTGCAGCTGCCAGAGGTCCAGGTGATCGGTTTTCAGGCGCTGGAGCGAATTGTCGAGCAGGCGCAGGGAGCCGTCGCGGCTGCGGTCGTGGGTCTTGGAAGCCAGGAAAATCTTCTGCCGGTCCCCCTGGAGGCCTTCTCCCAGGTAATCCTGGCTCTGCTGGTAAGCCGGCGCGGTGTCGAAGTAGTTGATCCCGACTTCCAGCGCCTTGCGGATGACCGGGACCGCTTCCTTCATGCGGCCGGTCGTGCGCAGGACCCCTTCCCCGCCGAGACTGATCAGGGTGACCTGGTGGCCGGTGCGGCCCAGTGGGCGCTTAGGGATGGACACGGACAGGCTATTGGCGGGCTCGGCCGCCCAGCCGGTCACGCCGGTGGCCTTCATCAGCGCCAGCGCCGCGAGCGCTTTGCCGGTCCAGCCCAGGAACTCACGCCGCGTCAATCGCAATTGGGCAGATCCCCTCGATCACTTCTTCAACGTGAAGGCGGTGTAGGCTAGGAAGCCGGCGAGGGCCAGAGCGGCCCAGCTGACCCACATCTGGACGTACCAGCCACCGACCGACGCCTGCCAGCTGAGGAGAAGGCGCAGGCCGTGGAGGGCGGCGATGGTCAGGAAAATTGTCCCGGCGACCGTGTTGAAAGTCCGTTGGGTCATGGCAGGGTCTCCTCCAACTTGGCGGTCAATTCCTTGGCGCCGGGGGCGACCAGGAACTTGTAGAGGGCCTGGAGCCCCTTGTACTGCGGGCTGAAGCCGCACTTGGAGGCGACGTTGACGATGAGGAGGGTCTTGAGGGTGAAATCGTAGAGCATCCCTGCTATTTTACCCCGCAGCGAGCCGGCGAAGCCAGCCCGTGGGGCTAGAAATTCGACTGGCTGAGGAGCTGGAGGGATTCCCGGACGGCGGACCCGGTGAGCCAAAAGAGGAGCGCGGTGTAGAGGAGGGTGAGGGCGGTGAGAGTCTGTTTCGCCCCCTTGGAAAAGCGGGGGCTCTTCCAGAGCACCGGCAGGCCGAACGGCCCCAGGACGAAGAAAAGCAGGATCAGGACCGCCACCACGCCGTGATACCACTTCGCGGGCGGGGCGGAGGGGCCGTGGTTCATTGGGAACCTCCTAGCGGTAGACTTCCCGGCGGTGGGCGACCCGCACCACGATGACCCCGGCGCCCTCGATCCGGTAGACCATCCTATAATCACCAACCCGGAGCCGGAAATGAGGGGGCGAAATACCCACCAGGAGCTTGACCTTCCCCTCCGGGGAGGGGTGCGGGGCGCGGGCCAAAACCTCGGCCGCTTTCAAGAGCTTCACCCGGATGGGGGGATCCAACCGCTTCAGGTCGCGGACGGCGGCCGGGGCATACTCAACGGCGAACGCGCTTGAGCTCACGTTTCGTCTGAGCCATCAGCTGACTTTGCGAGACGCCCCCCTTCTTTCGATACTCGGCGTAAGAGGCCTCGATACTCTTCAGGAACTTGGGCGAGTGCGCCAGGAGGTAGTCCTCCAAGCCCTCCTCGGAAACGGAATGGAGCACCGCCGCCGGCCTGCCCCGAGAGGTCACCACAACGTCTCCCTTGCGGGAGCGCCGGATGTATTCCGAAAGTTGGCTCTTCAGCTCGCGGATGTTCACGAATTGAACCATGCTTTCTCCTCGTATGTGACTACGTTCGTGACTACATTCAGTATCGCACAGAGAAGCTTGCTGGAATAGGGATTTGTTAGGGCGCTAGCCGGACTTGCGCTCGAACTCCTTCATGAAGGAGACGAGCGCCTGGACCGCCTGCAGGGTGCAGGCGTTGTAGAGGGAGGCGCGCAGGCCCCCCACCGAGCGGTGGCCGGCCAGGCCCATCATGCCGGCCGTCTCGGACTCCTTGACGAACTTCTTCTCGAGCTCCTCGCTGGGCAGGCGCCAGGTGACGTTCATCACGGAGCGGGAGTCCTTGGCCGCGGCCGGCTTGTAGAAGCTGGAGGCGTCGATCGCGCCGTAGAGGAGCTTGGCCTTCTGGGCGTTCACCTTGGCCACCTCCGCCAGGCCCCCCCGGGCCAGCAGCCAGCGGGTCACCAGCGCGCAGACGTAGATGGCAAAGGTGGGCGGGGTGTTGTACATGGAGTCGTTCTCGATGTGCGTGGTGTAGCGGAAGAACTTGGGCGTCCGGGCGGAGGCGCGCGCGGCCAACTCCTTGCGGAGGATCACCAGCGCCACGCCGGCCGGGCCGATGTTCTTCTGCGCCCCGGCGTAGAGGAGGCCGAACTTGCGGACGTCGACCGGCTTCGAGAGGATGTCCGAGGACATGTCGGCGATGAGGGGGGAGGGCGTCTCCGGCATGGCCGGCCACTGGGTGCCGGAGATCGTCTCGTTCGTGGTGATGTGGGCGTAGGCGGCCGCGGGCGACCAGCGCAGCTCGGCCGGCTTCGGCATGCGGCAGGGGCGGTCGGCGGAGCTGTCGGCGACCACGTTCACCGCGCCGATCACCTTGGCCTCGGAGATCGCCTTGCCGGCCCACTCACCGGTGTGGGTGTAGTCGGCCGACTGCCTTTCCCCGAGCAGGTTCATGGGGATCATGGCGAACTGGCCGGTGGCCCCGCCCTGGAGCCAGAGGACCGCGTAGTCGTCCGGGACGCCCAGGAGCTTGCGGACGTTGGCGCTGGCCTCGGCGTGCACCGCCATGTAGACCTTGCCGCGGTGGCTGTGTTCCATGATGGAGGCGCCCGACCCCTTGTAGACCGGCATGTCCTCCCGGATCCAGCCGAGCACCTCCTCCGGCAGGGCGCCCGGCCCCGCCCCGAAATTCCACGCCCGCGTCATCACCAAACCTCCGTCATTTTTGGATGATTATGATCCCACGGCCCCGGCGGCCCCTTCCAGCGGAAAATCAGCCCGCGGGCGCGGAGATCCCCGCGTGGCGATGAAACAGGCGGGTGGCCTCGGCTGGGTCAAATCGGCCTCCCCAGATCTTCCGCCCGTGCGAGCGCAGGAAATGCTCGACGTGTTTCCGGAACAGCATGAGGACCTCCGATCGCGGGCTTTGCTTCAGCGCCTCACCCCAAATCCGGACCGCGCTCGTCCAGGAAGAACTCTGCGTCTTCAACACGGCCACCAGATCCTGGACATCGGAGTGGACGTAGCGGTCCAGCTTGCCGATCGCCCAGTACGGGGGGTCAAGAAGACGCACTTCAACCTTTCCGAACCCGCGGTACTTAAACGTATGGCGCCGGTAATCCAGGAGGGAAATCACACCCCATCGGCCAATCTCCTCGCCATAGTTGGCCTTGATGCCCGTATCCTCCACCGTCCTCCGGATGGCCTCCTCAACCTTATCCCAGGTGGCCGAATCCGCGCGGACAAGACTGATTTCAAAATCCATGTCAAGGCTGGACCGCAAGGAGCCCAGCAATCCTCCTGCCCCCGCCCCGATGAGGATCACCCGGACCGGCCGGTCGAGGTGGTGATCCAGGGTTTCAAAAAATCGATGGACTTGTTCTTCGCTCACTCGAACTGCTCACGGTTGGCGATCCGCTGGAGCATGCTCTTCACAACTCCCGGTGGATACGTGGACTGCAGCCACAGCCAGGCCTGTCCCGCAACCCGGTAACCTCTTCGGGCGTCCTTGCCACGCCGCCGGCTACTGGGAAACCTATGCCAGACTAGGCTGCTCAACGCCTTCGCCAGTCTCTGTTCGCGCCCGTCAGGCAGACGCTCCCCGCTGATCACCCCATCCGCCACTCGCTCCATGGCTTCCCGGGTGAGCGGGACGCGCCCTTCCGCCGCCCGGGGCGGGATGCCGTCCGCCAGTAGGCCCGGGCGGATGCTGAGGGCGAGGGCGAGCCCGCGCAAGGTGCCCAGCGTCACATCCCTCTTCCCTCGCTCAATGGCGGAGAGCGCCGGCTGTGGTATCCCGGCTCTCCGCGCAAGATCGCGCTGGGTCCATCCCCGGTCTGCCCGCCATAAGATCAGTGTTTGCGCAAGTGTCCCGTTAGGCATTTGATATACTTCTATATATATTATGCCACAAGCAGCGGACCGTCAAGAGAAAAGGCTAAGGCAGGGCGTTGATGCGGCCGATCATCTCGACCAGGCGGCCGTAGTCCTTGCGGTTGAAATGGAGGATCAGCCGGGACAGCTTCTGGAGCTCCGGTTCGTCCCTCTGCTCCTGCTTCTCCTGCGGGAGCGCCCCGCCCTGCCGGATCCCGCCGGATTCCAGGATCTCCTTGAACTCCTTGGAGAGCTTGGCGACCATCGCCTCGGGGAGCGGCCGGTTGAGACGCAGGACCAGCTCCCGCTCGACGTAGCGCATGGAATGGTAGATGCGGTAGAAGCGCTGGACCACGTCCGCCGCCTCCTGCGCCGAGTGCGCCACCTGGTAGATGGCGCAGTCGCTGGGCGAGATCATCCCCTCCCGCACCATGTCCCGCCCGATAAAGTCCAGCAGGGGCTTCCAGAAGCGGCCGCCCGGAAGGTCCACGAAGACGATCGGGCGCGGCTCCGCCTTGCCGGTCTGAACGAGGGTGAGGCATTCGAACCCCTCGTCCAGGGTGCCGAACCCACCGGGGAAGAGGACCGTGGCGCTGGATTCCTTGAGGAACAGGAGCTTGCGGGTGAAGAAGTACTTGCAGGTGACCAGCTTCCGGTCCTTCGCGATCACCGGGTTCGCCTCCTGCTCGAACGGCAAGCGGATGTTCAGGCCGAAGCTGGCGGCGGAGCCGGCCCCCTCGTGCCCGGCCTTCATGATCCCGCTGGCCGCGCCGGTGATCACCATCCAGCCGGCCTTGGCCATGAGCCGGCCGAACTCCTGCGCCATCTTGTAGGAGGTCCGGGTGTGCGGGGTTCGGGCCGAGCCGAAGACGGCGACCTTTCGGATGTGCCGGTAGGCACCGAAGAGCTTGAAGGCGTAGCGCAGCTCCTTGACCGCGCTGTTGATGATCTTCAGGTCGATCGTGGAGGCGTTGTCCTGGCCGAGGCGGAGGGCCGAGGTGACCAGCTCCGCGATCAGCGTGCGGTCCATCCCCTCGGCCAGCGGGGCCACCAGCTCCGCGATCTTGGCGTCGAGCGCGGCGTCGTGCGTGGTGTACTGCCTCACGCCATCACGATACACGTTTTGACCCAGAAAGTGAACGCCCCAACCCAAAGGGGTCGGGTCGACCTGGCACCTTTTGTCTGGGTGAGGGCTACCAGCCGCGGGCGCGAGCGAGGGAGAGGAGCTCGCGGAGGTCGGAGACGAGGGCGGTGGGGGCGGGGCGGGCGCTTTCCAGCTCGGCATGGGGGGTGAAGCCGTGGGCGACCGCGACGGTGAGGACGCCTGCCTTGACGCCGGTCTCGACGTCGATGGGGCTGTCGCCGACGAGGAGGGCCTCTTCCGGCGGGATCCCTTCCCGCTGGAGGATCGCCAGCAGGGATTCGGGGTCCGGCTTCTTGGGCCAGCCGGAGTCGCCGGCCACGATCTCGACGAAGCAGCGCGCGACGCCGAGCGCCTCCAGGATCTCGCGGGAATAGGGGTTCGGCTTGTTGGTGATGACCGCCTGGGCGCGGTCCCGGAAATGCTCCAGCAGATCCAGGGCGCCGGGGTACAGGACGGTGTGGTCGAGCATGTGCTCGGCGTAGTGGGCGCGGTAGAGGCGCATCCCCTCCTCGACCACGGGCCCTTCCTCGGTGCCGAGCACGTTCGCGACGAGCTTCCTAAGGCCCAGGCCCACGTAGCCGCAGATCTGGGCCTGGGGCAGAGGGGGCAGGCCCATTTCCGCCCGCAGGTGGTTGGCGGAAGCGGAGATGTCCTCGCGGGTGTCGACGAGGGTGCCGTCCAGGTCGTAAACAATCAGGCGTTTGCGCGCCGACTGCGGAGGGATCAAGGCCGACTCAACGAAAGCGCAGGTGCGGGGTCACCGGAAATACGCGTTGAGGACGTACTGCTGGATCATCCGCTGGGTGTTGAAGTGGGAGCCGTTCAGGGCGATCGCCTGGCGCATGACGTCAATGAACTCCTGACGGTTCTTGTAGTAGGTGGGCAGAACCACCTTCTCGAGCTTGTCGTAGAGGGAGGCGGCGTCGCGGGCGGAGCGGTCCTCGTCCGGCTTGGGGTGCGGCTCCATCTCACCGATCGCCCAGCCGGTGATCCCCTCCAGGTGCCCCTCGACCCACCAGCCATCGAGGATGGAGAGGGAGGGCACGCCGTTGACCGCGGCCTTCATGCCGCTGGTGCCGGAGGCCTCCAGCGGCGGCTGGGGGGTGTTGAGCCAGACGTCCACGCCGGAGGTCATGAGCCGGCCCAGTTTCATGCCGTAGTCGGCCAGGTAGACGACCGGGATCTCCCGCCGGAGCTGCGCGGCGGCATCGAAGATCCGCTTGATCGTCTCCTTGCCCGGGTGGTCGTGCGGGTGGGCCTTGCCGGCGTAGATCACCTGGAGCGCCCCGGCCTGCTTGGCGATCTGCTTGAGGCGCACGAGGTCGTGCAGGAGGAGCCCCGCCCGCTTATAACCGGTGGCCCGCCGGGCGAAGCCGAGGGTGAGGACCTCCTCCTTCATCGCGACGCCAGTCTCCTTCTGCACGCGCACCAGGAGCTCCCGCTTGGCCTCCTGGTGCGCGGCCCAGACCTCATCGCGCGGGATCGCCAGCGCGCAGCGGAGGTTGGTGTTGTCCTCGCGCCAGCCGGAGATGCGGCGGTCGAAGAGGCGGAGGAACGGCTCGGAGGTCCAGGTGGGCACGTGCACCCCGTTGGTGATCGATTCCACCGGCCGAGAGAACATCGCCCGGGTGACCTCGCCGTGCCGCTTGGCGACGCCGTTGACGTAGTGGCTCATGCTCATGGCCAGGTGGGTCATGTTGAGGGAGCCGTCGCTCACGAGGATCTCCGGCATCGCCTTGAGCTCCGGCCAGCGGAGGACGCCGTCCACGAGCTCCATGGGGAAGCGGTCGTGGCCGGCGGAGATGGGGGTGTGGGTGGTGAAGACGCAGCGGCGCTGGACCCGGGCGATGTCGTCGGCGTTGAACAGCTCCCGCTCGGCCTTGCGGGCCTCGCCGGAGAGCAGGGCCAGGGTGAGCAGGGCCGTGTGGCCCTCGTTCATGTGGAAGCGGTTCAGCCCCTCGTAGCCGAGCACCCGCAGCATCCGAACGCCGCCGATGCCGAAGATCGCCTCCTGGCAGAGGCGGTAGCGCTCGTCCCCGCCGTAGAGGTGGTGGGTGAGGGCGCGATCTCCATCGGAGTTCTCCGGCATGTCCGTGTCGAGGAAGTAGACCGGGACGGTGAAGCCGGTGATGCCGACCACCTCGTACTTCCAGGCGCGCAGGTAAACGGTGCGGCCCTCCAGCTCCACGGAGGCGCGCTGGGGCATCTGCTGGAGGTAATCCTCCGCCTTCCACTGCACCGGCTCCTCGACCTGCCAGCCGTCGGGGCCGATGCGCTGGGTGAAGTAGCCCTTGCGGTGGAGGAGGGTGACGGCGACCATGGGGACGCTCATGTCGGCGGCGGCGCGGATCGTGTCGCCGGCGAGCACGCCCAGGCCCCCGCTGTAGGTGGGGATCGCCGGCTCGACGGCGATCTCCATGGAGAAGTAGGCGATCAGACGCTCGGTGGCGGTGGGCGAGGCCACCTGGGTCTATCCCCCCTGGCCCGCCTGCTCGAGCTTGGCCCGCTCGGCGGCCCGGTGCTGCTGGAGCTTCTCGCGGAGTGCGGGGTCCTCCAGTGCCAGGATCTCGACGGCGAGGAATGCGGCGTTGGCCGCCCCGTCGATCGCCACGGTGGCGACCGGCACGCCCTTGGGCATCTGCACGGTGGAGTACAGGGCGTCCGCGCCGCTCAAGGCGCTGCCGGAAAGGGGGACGCCGATGACCGGCAGAAGGGTGTTCGCCGCCAGCGCGCCGGCGAGGTGGTTGGCCATGCCGGCGCCGGCGATGAGCACCCGGATGCCGCGCGGCTCCGCCTCCTTCGCGTACGCGGCTACATGATCCGGCAGGCGGTGGGCCGAGAGGATCTTGACCTCGTGGGCCACGCCGAATGCCTTAAGCACCTTGGCCGCCTTCTCCATCTTGGGCAGGTCGCTTTGGCTGCCCATCAGGATCCCCACCTGCACGTCGCTTGCCATGTCTGTCCTCCTTATCGGTGCCAGGTCAGAGACCTGGCACCGTTTTCCCGGTGAGCTGGCGCAGGGCCTGGAGGTACTTCTCGCTGGTCTTGCGGACGATCTCCTCCGGCAGGGCCGGCGCCGGCGGGGTCTTGTCCCACGGGAGCGACTCCAGGTAGTCCCGGACGAACTGCTTGTCGAAGCTCAGCTGGGGGCCGCCCGGCGCGTAGCGGTCCGCCGGCCAGAAGCGGGAGGAGTCCGGCGTCAGCGCCTCGTCGACCAGCATCGGCGCCCCGCCCTCCAGGGCGAACTCGAACTTGGTGTCGGCGATGAGGATCCCGCGCGTCCGCGCGTAGTCCCGCGCCGTGACGTAGAGGGCGAGCGACGCCTCCTTCAGCTTCCGGGTGAGGTCGGCCCCGACCCGGCGGGCCATCTCCGCCTCGCTGATGTTCACGTCGTGGCCGCTCTCCTCCTTGGTGGCCGGCGTGAAGATCGGCTCCGGCAGCTCGGCCGACTCGGCCAGCCCCGGCGGCAGCGCCACACCGCAGACCGACTGGCTCTTCCTATACTCCTTCCAGCCGGAGCCGGAAAGGCAGCCGCGCACCACGCACTCGATCGGCACCACCTCTCCCTTGCGGACGAGCATCGAGCGGCCGGCCAGCACCGCGCGGTGGGGGCCGAGCGCCGGGCGGCGGAGGAGGATCTCGCCGATCTCCGCGCTGACCAGGTGGTTCGGCACGATGGCGGCGGTCTTCCCGAACCAGAAGGCGGAGAGGGCCGTCAGCACCGCCCCCTTTTGGGGGATGCCGGTGGGGATCACCACGTCGAAGGCGGAGATCCGGTCGCTGGCGACGATCAGCAGCTGGTCGCCGAGGTCGTAGACGTCGCGCACCTTGCCGCGCTTGAACAGCTTGATGCCGGGGAGGTTCGTTTCCAGGACGGTCTCTGCGGTCATCGTCATCGTTTCCTCATCTCGGTGCCAGGATTAATCCTGGCACCGATTAACACGGCGAGCATCTCCACGAACTTCGGGTGGTCCATCACCGTCGGGGACCGCGCGAACTCCAGGCCCGCCGCCTGCGCCGCCTGCCTGGCCTCGATGTCGAGGTCGTACAGCACCTCGGTGTGGTCGAACAGGAACCCGATCGGGGCCACGACCACCCGCCGCTTGCCCCGCTTCGCCAGCTCCGGGAAGACCGCGCGCACGTCCGGCTCCAGCCACAGCTGGGCCGGCGGCCCGGTACGCGACTGGTACGCCACGCTCCACTCGTACCCGCCCATCTCCGCGGCCACGTGCGCGGAGGAGATCTGGATCTCCTCCTCGTACCGGCTGGCCCGCGCCATCTCCACCGGGATCGAGTGGGCCGTGAACAGGATCTGCGTGGTCAGCCACTCCGGCTCCGCCTGCCCATCGGAGGCCCACACCTCCTCGATCCGCTCCGCCTGCGCCTGCGCGAAGAGCAGGTGGTTGTACCACGGGCCCAGGTATTCCGTCTGGATGTCCTGCGCGCCGGCCTCCTGCTTCGCCGCCTCGACGGCGCGCGTGTACCGATCGAAGCTGGCCTCCGAGCGGTGCGGGGCCAGGATGACGCCCAGGCCGTACCGCAGGCCCTGCCCGAGGATCTGCGCCATCACCTCGGCCAGGAACGGGTGCCAGTTCCGCATCCCGAGGAAGACCGGGACGGCGCCGCCGTCCGCGGCCAGCCGGGCGGAAAGCTTCTCGGACAGCCGGGCCGCATGACTATTGTAAGGGGAAAATCCGCCGGTTTGCTGATAATGATGCTCCACCTCGCGCAGGCGCTCCTCGGGGATCCGCGCCCCCTGCGCCAGGCGCTCCAGAAACGGGCGGACCTCCTCCGGCTTGGTCGGGCCGCCAAAGCCGATGAGAAGGATGTGGTCGAAGCTCATGCCGGCGCCCTCTCCCCGAGCTCGTCGGCGAGGAGCTCGGCCGCCTGCTCCGCCTGGTGGATGCAGTCCGGGATGCCGATCCCCCGGTAGCCGTTGCCGGCCAGGTAGAGGCCGGGCTGGGCGCGGGCGAGGCGCTCGATCGTCTGGATGCGCTCCAGGTGGCCGACGTGGTACTGCGGCATCGCACGGCGGTGCCGGCGCACCCAGGTGAGCGCCGGCTGGGCGGTGATCCCGGCCGCTTTTCGGACGGCGTCCATCGCCGCGCTGGCGAGCAGGCGGTCGTCCCACTCCTCGACGCCAGGGTGCAGCGCCCCGCCGAGGAAGCAGCGCAGGAGTGCGCGGCCGGCCGGCGCCCGTCCCGGGAACTTCACGCTGGAGAAGGTGCAGCCGACCACGGGGCTGCGGGCATCGTCGGAGACGAAGCCGAAGCCGGCGAGCGGGCGCGGCAGGTCCGCCTCGCGGTACGCCAGGTTCACGATGACCGCCGATTCGTACTCGACGGCGGAGAGCTCGCCGGCCAGCTCCGGCGCCGCCGCGCGGAGCAGCTCGGCCGCCCGGTCCGCCGGCACCGCCAGCAGAATCGCGTCCGCCTCCAGCGTTTCCCCGCCCTCCAGCGCCACGGCCCAGCCCGCGCCCCACCGCTCGACGCGCGCGACGCCGGCGCCGGTCCGCACGCTCACCTCCGGCATCCGGGCCGCGAGCGCGTCGATCAGCCGCGACATCCCGCCGCGCAGGGTCATGAACAGCCCGTACCGCGGCCCGCTCGCCTTCTCCGCGCCGGCGGCCGCCGAGCCGGCGCCGTTGCGGCTCAGGCGCAGGCCGCGCGCCACGCTCCCGTATCCCCGCTCCATCTCGACCAGGCGGGGCAGCGCCGCCCGCGCGCTCAGCCGCGCCAGATCCGCCGTGTAGATGCCGCCCACCATCGGCTTGCCGATCCGCTCCAGCGCCTGCCGCCCGAACCGCCTGCGGATGAAGTCAGCGGCGCTTTCATCCGCGTCATCCTGCCGGGGCGGGATCAGCGGCTCCAGCGCCATCCGCGCCTTCCCGATCCAGTTGAGCCCCGGCGCCCGCCAGCACGCCCCGGCCCGCGCCGGCGCCACCAGGTAGAACCCCTCCGGCACCGGCACCAGCCGCTCGCCGCGGAGGATGAAGCTCCGGCGCGAGGCGCTGTTCGTCTCGACGAGCTCCTCGGCCAGCCCCACCCGCCTGCACAGCTCCATCGCCCACGGGCTGTCGGTGAGGAAGGCGTCGGCGCCTCCCTCCATCACGAAGCCGTCCTGCGCCCGCGTCTCGAGCAGGCCGCCCAGGCGCCCGGCCTGCTCCAGCAGGGTGATCGACAGACCGAGCCCCCGCTCCCGCGACAGCTCGGCCAGCCGGTGCGCCGCCGCCACCCCCGATATCCCCCCGCCAACAACAACCACCCGCTTCAAGGCAAAGGCAGTCCGCTTCTCAAAATCCCACTTCTCACAGGCACCTTTTCCAAAGTCGGGGTGGAGAAGTGGGCAAATGAGAAGCGGACTGGTTTCACCGGCGGCTCAACTCGTGGACCATCTCGACGAAGGCGACGGCGTTCTCCTCCGGCGTCTGCGGGAGGATGCCGTGCCCCAGGTTAAAGATGTGCCCCGGCCGGCCGGCGGCCTGCGCCAGGATCCGCTGGACCTCGGCGCGCATCACCTCCGGCGGGGAGCAGAGGACCGCCGGGTCGAGGTTGCCCTGGATCCCAACGTCGTGCCCAATCTCCTCCCAGGCCCGGTCCAGCTCCACGCGCCAGTCCACGCCGATCACGTCCCCGCCGGCCTGGCGCATCTCCTTCAAAAACGCCGCCGTCCCGGTGCCGAAGTGGATCACCGGCACGCCGGGCTTCACACCCCGGACCACCCGCTGGGTGTGCGGCAGGACGAACCGGCGGTACTCCTCGGGCCCCAGGCAGCCGACCCAGCTGTCGAAGATCTGCACCGCGTCCACGCCGGCCTCTATCTGGCCGTTGAGGTATTTCACCAGCCCCCGGCTGATCTTCTCGAGGAGGGCGTTCCAGGCGCCGGGGTCGGAGCGCATGAACCGCTTGGTCTTCACAAAGGAGCGGGAGGCGCCGCCCTCGAGCACGTAGGCGGCCAGCGTGAACGGGGCGCCGGAGAAGCCGATGAGCGGGAGCTTGGGGTCCAGCGCCGCCCGGGTGAGCCGCGCCGCGTCGAAGACGAACCGCAGGGACTCCTCCGGCTCGATCTCGCGCAGGGCGTCCACGTCGGCCCCGCCGGCCACCCGGCCGCCCACCTCCGGCCCGTTCTCGGGGCCGTATTCGAGGTCCAGCCCCATCGGCTCGACGATCAGGAGGATATCGGAGAAGAGGATCGCGGCGTCCGCCTGGAGGCGCTTCACCGCCGCCACCGCCACCTCCGCCGCCAGCTCCCGGTTCTTGCAGAGCTCAAGGAAGGAGCCCTTGTTCCGGATGTCGCGGTACTCCTTCATGTACCGCCCGGCCTGGCGCATCAGCCAGACCGGCGTCACCGGCGTCTTCTCCCGCCGGCAGGCCTTCAGGAACAGGGAATCCCGCCGCTCGCCCGCCGACGCGCGGGCCGCGGCGGAGTCCGCCCGCAGGGCCTCCGCGGGGACGTGGCGCCGGGCCGGCCCCTCCCTCTTCTGCCGAATCAGCTCCTGCGCCGCGGCGGCCGCCTCCAGCACCATCACCCCCATCTTCGGGTGGCTCGGCTCGAAGTCCACGGCGATCCCCTGCTCGGCCAGCGCCTCGCCGGTCATCGGGCCAACGGAGCAGACCACCACCTTCTTCAGCGCCTCGCGGAGCGGCTGCTCCAGCCCTTCGCCGGAGGCGAAGCGAAGGAGGTGGCTCACCTGCGCGGCGTTGGTGAAGAGGGCGACCCGCACCCTCCCCGCGATCACCTCGCGGATCCCGGCCAGGAGCGGCCCCGTGTCCTTGGGCAGTGCCCAGCGGTAGACCGGCACCTGCATGACCTTGGCCCCGCGCTCCTTGAGCGCCTGCACGAGCCGCTCGTTGGAGACGCCGTACTCCTGCACGGTCACCGACCTCCCCTCGAGGGCGATGCTCTTCGAGCTCATGTCCAGGATCTCGATGATCTCCGCCCAGGTGTTGGGTTCCGGGACGGCCAGCGTGATGGGGATCTCGTACTCCTTGAGGACCCGGATCGGCTTCGGGCCCCGGGCGACCACGGTGATCCGGGCGAGCTGCTCGACGATCCGCGCCCGCTCGTAGCGGGTCTGCAGCGCCTCCAGGAGGATCCGGGTGCCCACGCCGGTCATGCAGATGTGGATGTCGATCTTGCCGGCGAAGAGCTTCTCGCCGAAGGCGAACGCCTCCACGTTCTCGCTGAGCGGAATCTCGCGCAGAGAGGGGGCGCTGACCGGGACGCCGCCCTGGCGCTGGATGCTCTGCGCCATGGCGTCGGCCAAGCGGCTCTCGAAGGAGATTACCGTGGCTCCGGCGAACCCTTTTTCCATAGGAGGAAACAGGATAACATAAGAGCAGTCCGCTTCTTACAAACCCACTTCTCACTTATACTATCGGCTGGTTGTACGAGAAGTGGGTTTGTAAGAAGCGGACTGCCTTTAAGTTGTTTGGCGAGCGAAGTGGAGGAACCGCTCGAAGTACTCCTCGCCGCCGGCGAGGTAGACGTCGTTGTGGTCGGCGCCGGGCACCCGGTAGATCTCCTTCGGCTCGTTGGCCGCATCGTAGACCGCCTGCCCCAACTCCGGCGGGATGATCGAGTCCCGGTCGCCGTGCAGGACGAGCACCGGCGCCTGCACGCGCGGGAGCCGGCCGGCGAGGTCGTACCGGGCGCGGAGCAGGGCCTCCACCGGCACGCCGCCGTAATGCCTCCGGGCCACCGCCTTCACCGACGGGAACGCCGCCTCCAGGATGAGACCCGCCAGCCTGCGCCGCAGGGCAAGCTCCCCCACCACCGCGGCGCCCAGCGACTGCCCGTAGCCGATCAACCGCCCCGCGACGATCCCCTTCACCGACGCCAGGTGGTCGTACGCGGCCTGGGCGTCCAGGTACAGCCCCTCCTCGCTGGGCGTCCCCTCGCTGCGCCCGTAGCCGCGGTAGTCCCACAGGAAGCAGGCCAGCCCGTGGCTGTAAAAACGGGCGAGCTGGTCCAGCCGGTGGATGATGTTCCCGGCGTTGCCGTGGCACCAGAGGAGGACCGCCTCGGCGTTCAGCGGCTCCAGGTACCAGCCGAACAGGCGGGTGCCGTCCTCGGCCCGGAACCAGGTGTCCTCCAGGGGGAGCTGGGAGGCCTCCTGCCAGTCCCCGTCCTCCCACGGCGAGGGGAAATAGACGAACCGGTCGTCGAGCACGGCCTACACCACCACGTGCAGGGGCCGGGTGGAGGGGCACACCTCAAGGACCTCTCCGTACCGGAAGGGGAAGGTGCTGTGCTCGCCGTCGGCGCAGATGAGCCCGTCCCGCATGAGGGAGCCGACGGCCACGCGCCGGCCGGCGGGGACCGCCCCGCCCCGCAGGCGGCAGCGGAAGCCGGGCGCGGGGTAGAGCTCCCTCGGCTGGTACAGCAGAGCCCGGGCGGTCCGGGCCAGCGGCGCCCCGCCCGCCGAACGGATCGCGCCGGTGGAGCCGGCCGCGGTGGCGATCCACAGGCCGGAGCTGCGCTGCTCCTCCCGGACGGCGCCCACCCGCAGCCAGTACCGGCTCATCGCCGCCGGCCGCCGGTGCGTGATCAGCACGTCGTTCAGCACCGGGGCGCCGATCCGGCGCCCGCCCAGCCGCAGCTCCATCCGCTGCAGCCGCGCCGTCCTCGCCCGGCCCCGCAGGACCTGGCGCAGCTTGCCGGCGAACGTCCGGCCGCCCGCCGAGCAGAAGGTGCCGGCGCTGCGCTGAGGATCGGAGTTGACGCCGAGGATCCGCTGGCCGGCCCCGGCGACGCAGCGGGCCGCCTCGAGGAAGGTGCCGTCCCCGCCGACAGAGATCACCAGCGGGTACCGGCGCGCGCCGGCGGGAGTGGCGTGGTAAGCGGCGCGGGCCCGGACGCCGCTGCGCCGGAGGGCGGCCAGCACCTGCGCGAGCGCCCGTCGGTGCGCCCGCCACGCCCGGAGGAACCGCTCCCGGTCCCGGCGGACCACCGGACCCGCCTCGCCGCTCCGGCTCCGCCCGGGCGCCTGCCGGGAGCTCTTCTTGTAGATGACGAGGACCTCGCGGACGGGAGGGCTCAACTGCGGGCGGGCCCCTTGCCTATTGTTGCGCCTGCTGCTGCCGCTCCTCGGTCCCCTTCAGGAAGCCCTGCACGCCGGAGGCGGCCGTTTCCCAGGTGGGGGTGATCGCCCGCTCCAGCACCTGCTGGTCCTGGGCGTATTCCGGGTAGGGGAGCCGCGACATCGTGTTCACCAACACCGACTGCTCGACCGCGTGCTCCACCTGGCGCTGCATCACGACCCGGCCGGTCCGCTCATCCACCAGCCGGTAGGCCAGCGCCGACTGGTAGGTGAGGCGCTTCGGGTAGCCGGCGCGGGCGGAGTGGCCGAGCCAGGGGACGACCCCCTCCAGCCGGTAGTCGGCGGGGCGGGCCGAGACGTTCACGCCGGCCGCGCGCAGCTTCGCGACGAGAACATCGGTCAGGACCGCCGAGGTGGGCTGGCCGCCCGCCGGGCCGGGCCCCTGCCCCGGCGCCCGCTCGATCACCAGCGGCGCCACGCTGACCGACAGCCCAGACGCCTCGGTCGAGGACGACGGCGCGGGCGGCTCCAGCGGCTGGGGCCAGCTCTGCGGGAACGGCTGGACATCCGTTTTCCTGGCCGCGCAGCCGGCGGCCGCGGAAGCCAGCAGGATGAGAGCGAGGATCAAGGGGCATCTTTTAGGCATGGCAGGAACCCTCCTTGCTCTCCAAAATAGCACAAAAGGAGAAATCGCGCTCTATGATCTGGGCTATACTATGGATAGAGGCTCGGACGGCTGGGCGAAAATCTGGATCCATCGGCCCCGGCGGCTTTCGCCGGACACGACAGAAACCGACTGGACCACCCAGCCGCCGAGCCTTTTTAGCGCCTCCTGCTTGGTGAAGCCGGCCACGTAGCGCCCGGGGATCCAGTCCCCGCGGAGGAAGCCTTTCCTGCGCCCCCACGCCAGGGTGAGGGCCAGCCGCCCGCCGGGCCGGAGCGCCAGCCGCAGCTTCTCCATCTGGCCCGCCAGCGCCTCCGGCGGGACGTGGATCAGCGCCGCACTGCACCAGATGCCGTCGTACTCCCGCCGGCCCAGCGGGACCATCTCGAACCGGGCGTGGAGCACCTTGGCACCGGGAGAGCGCCGGCGGGCTTCCTGCACGAACTCCAGCGTGCCGTCCACCCCCTCGGCGCGGAACCCCTGGCGGCGGAGCCAGGCGAGGTCGGCGCCGATCCCGCAGCCGTAGTCGAGCACCCGCCCGCCCGGCGGCAGGAGCGCCGCGAATCGGCGCAGGAACCGGCTGGGCGTCCGGGCGCGGGACCAGCTCCGGGCCGCCTCCGGGGCATGCATCCGGTACGCCGCTATTGTCCTCTCCGCGTAATGGAAAGGCAGTCCGCTTCTCAAACGCCCACATCTCACACTCGACTTTCTAAAAGTAACCGACGAGAAGTGGGTTTTTGAGAAGCGGACTGGTTTCATTACTCGTCGGGGGAGGGGCGGGCGCGGAGCTGTTTCTTTAACGAGCGCAGGCGTTTGGAGGCGAGCATCTTCTCCTTCGCCCGGCGGCTGCGCCTGCGTTTCTGCCGACGGATCTTGGCGATCCGCTGGCGCTCCCGGCTCGCCGCCCCGAGCAGGCGCTCCTCCAGCTTGGCGGCCAGCAGGCGCCGGGCCAGGACCCGGTTGAGCGCCTGGGAGCGCTCCCGCTGGACCTTTACCTCCAGGCCGGTGGGGCGGTGCCTTAGCCAAACGCAGGTGGCCACCTTATTGACGTTCTGCCCGCCCGGACCGCCGGAGCGGATGAACCGCTCCTCCAACTCCTCTTCACGCAGGGGATTCATAGTGGCGGTGCCTGGAAAAGGAAGGGTGCCAGGTCCTTGACCTGGCACCCCTTAAAACGAAAAAACGATGGTAAGGTTGAGAAGACCTTACGCGTTGCCCGCGACCCGCCTCACGTTGGAGGCCTGCTCTCCCTTGGGGCCGGTGGTGATCTCGAACTCCACCGCCTCACCCTCGCGGAGAGTCTTGAAACCATCGCCCTGGATGGCGGAGAAGTGAACGAACACGTCCTTCCCGTTCTCCGGGGTGATGAAGCCGTACCCCTTCTGGTCGCTGAACCACTTGACTGTGCCTTTTGCCATTGAAATTTGGTAACCTTCCTTTCTTCAACGTGTAAGCGCGAGGCCCACAGACAGAAACGCGACCGCAGCCTGAGTATGAGCTGCAGTCGCTGTGACTATCCGCCTGTGGTCCTCGGTGCTGCCGTCTCAAACTTACTCATCACTCTGTTGCAAACGCAAGCTTACTTATCCCTTTGCCGGAAGTCAAGGAATATTTCAGGAATATTTTAGGGTTTGTCAAGTTAGCGGGTAGTGCCCCAGGCAATACCCAGGGCGATGGCCAGAGAGATCCGATACCAACCGAACGGCGCCAACTTCCTTTCGGTCAAGTAGTTCAGGAAGCCCCGAACGGCGAAGGCCGCCACGATGGCGGATGCGAAGAAACCGGCTAACACGCAGGCGGGCCCAAGCTCGAAAAAGATGCCCTCGATGTTCCGGGCGGTATCGAACAGGGTGGCCGCCCCCAGTGTGGGTAACGCCAGCAGGAAGCTGTATTCTGCCGCTGCCGTGGCCGAGAGGCCAAGCCCCATCCCGGCCATGAGCGTCACCATGGCACGGGAAGTTCCCGGCCACAAGGACAGGACTTGGGCGAGGCCGATCCAGAGGGCTTCCCGCGGCGTCAGCTCCTCCAGCGTGCACCTCCGCATCAACAACCCGCCAAAGGACATCCAACGATCAAAAAGGATCATCGCAACCCCGCCGATGCCCAGAGCCGCCACGACGGGCCAAACGCTGAAGAGCCATCTCTTAATAAACGGGTGCAGGAGGAAGCCGGCGATCCCCACCGGGATGAAGCTCACGAGGAGGTTCGTCGCCAGCCGTCGGCCCGCTGGATCGCGCCCCACCAATCCCCGGCACATGGCTGCCACCTCACGCCGGTAAAGGCCCAGGACCGCCCCCAGAGCCCCGCCCTGGATGACGATCGAGAACGTCTTGACCGCCTCCCCCCGGATGTCCAGCACCCATGAGGCCAGGATCAGGTGGCCGGTGGAGGAAACCGGCAAGAATTCGGTGAGCCCCTCCACGATCCCCAGGACGACGGCTTGCCAGATCTGCATGGCTCTCTCCTAGCGGTAAAGGAACTCTACCCTGGGGCGCATTGTATCACGCGCGGGGGGCACGCTAGTCACCCGGGAAGGCGCTCTCGATGAGGGCACGCATCTCCTCGGCGCTCCCGGCGCGGTTGATGGCGTCGCGGAACTGGGCGACGCCGGGCGACTCCTTGAAGTACCAGGCGATGATCCGGCGCAGGGGGCCCACCGGGAACTTCTCGTAGCGGCACTGGAGCTCGATGTGCCGGAACAGGACCCGCTTCTTCTCCGCGACGCCGGGGGCCGGCTCCGGCGCCGCGCCGGAGAGCTCCTGCTCGATCCGGCGGTAGATCCACGGGTTACCCAGGGCCCCCCGCCCCAGGAGCACGCCGTCGCAGCCGGAGACCTCCATGAGCCGCCGGGCGCTGGCGCCGTCGACCACGTCGCCGTTGCCGATCACCGGGATCGAGACCGCCCTCCTCACCCGGCCGATCGCCTCGTAGTTGGCGGCGCCGGAGTAGCCCTGGTCGCGCGTGCGGCCGTGCACGGCGATGGCCGCGACGCCCGCCTCCTCGGCCAGCCGCGCGATCCGCACCGCCTCCTCGCCGGTGGGGTCGGCGTAGCCCAGCCGCATCTTCACCGTGACCGGGATGCACTTCACCGCCCGGACGACGGCGCGGAAGATCGCGCCGGCGGTGTCCGGCTCCCGCAGGAGCTGGGACCCGCCGCCCTTCGCCACCACCTTCGGCACCGGGCAGCCGAGGTTCAAGTCCACCAGGGGGAAGCCCATCGCCTCCACCTTCTCGGCGGCCCGGGCCATCACGCCGGCATCGCAGCCGACCAGCTGGACGCCCACCGGCCAGTCGCCGTCCTCAGTGCGCATCCGGCTGTAGGTGCCCGGGTGGTCCCGCAGGAGGGTCTCGGCGGAGATCATCTCGAGGAAGGCGAAGCGCATCCCCAGGTCCCGCGCGATCAGCCGGAACGGCAGGTCGGTGCAGTTGGCCATCGGCGACTGGATCACCTCCGGCAGGTCGAGGCCTTTCAGGCGGATCATCAGCCCGTCCGCAGCGCAGGCATCGCCGCTACTCCTTGAGGGAAACCCCGACGAGGAAGGTGTGCGTGTTCACCCCGGTGTTGTCCTCGTGGAGGCTGGCGTTGGAGAGGTGGATGTGCCGGTATTCCAGGATG
>CAYJUA010000020.1:0-20276 GCA_964373295.1 uncultured Planctomycetia bacterium | reverse complement strand
GGTGGCGGACCGGAAGGACCTGACCTACCGGTTCACCATCGTGGAGGTCAAGGAAAAGGAAGAGGAGGACCAGCCCAACGCCTTCGCCCTGCCGGGCGGCCCGGTCTACGTGACCCGCTCCCTGATGGAGCTGGTCGAGTCGGACGACGAGCTGGCCGCCGTGCTGGCCCACGAGGTGGGGCACATCGTCGGCAAACACGCGGTCAAAAGGATCCAGGGGGCCGTGGGCCTGCAGATGCTGGAGCTCCTGGCCGCGGGGACGGGCGCAGCGGACTCGCGGACCCGGCAGGGGATGCAGCTGGCCTTCGTGTCGCTCTTGCTGGAGTACTCGCAAGCCGACGAGCTGGAGGCGGACCGCCTGAGCACCCGGTACCTCAAGGCGGCGGGGTACGATCCCTCCGCGGCGATCACCTTCATGCAGCGCCTGCGGGAGCACACCTTCAAGCAGCCGATGCGCCGCTACTCCTATTTCCGAACCCACCCGTACTACGCCGACCGGATCCGCCTGCTCCGGCAGAACGCCGAGGGGAAGATCACCTTCGATGACTACATCAACAGGAAGTAAGGGGCGTTTTTTCCTGCGCGCTGTAGCGCCCCGGCAATCGGTATCGGGCACTGTGGACGCGCAAAAGAAGCGCTAACGAATGCGCCCTTCCGGGATCCTCTCCCTTGTGGTCCGGCTGGCGGTGACCGCGTTCGCCTTCTGGTGGGCCCTGCGCCTGGTGGACCTGGATTCCCTGGCGGGGATCCTCTGCTCCGCCAGCCCGCGCTGGCTGCTGGCCGCCGTGGGCTTCTTCTTCCTCAGCCAGCTCGGCTGCGTCACCCGCTGGCGCCTGCTGGCTCCCGTGCACCGCTCGGTCAAGTGGCCGTTCCTGGCCGAGTCGTTCTTCGTGGCGCAGCTGTTCAACATCTTCCTCCCCAGCACCATCGGCGGCGACGCTGTCCGTGGATACGACCTGATCAAGGCGACGGGGGAGTGGAAGGGCCCGCTGGCGTCGATCCTGATGGACCGGCTGATCGGGTTCGCCGGGTCCGCCTGCATGGCCGCGGCCGCCTGGGGCCTGTTTGCCCCCGCCCGGCAGGACCCCGTGGTGCGGACCGCGTTCCTCGCGATGTGGGGCCTGCTGGTAGTTGGCTTCGCGGTGCTGGGCTCGCGCCGCGTGCTGAGAACGATGCTCAAGCCGTTCGCGAAGATCGGGCTGGGGACGCTCGAATCGCACGCGAAGCAGTTCCAGGAGGCGCTGAGGGTCTACTTCCGGAACCCGCGGAGGATGCTGGGCGCACTGGCGTGGACGGGGGTGGCCCAGGCGTCCTGGATCCTCACCTTCACGGCGGTCGCCAGGGCCCTCCACCTGTCGGTGCCGCCGCTCTACCTCGTCCTGGTGGTGCCGATCATCATGATGATCGCGCAGGTTCCGGTCTCGCTGAACGGCTGGGGGGTGCGGGAGAGCGCCTCGGTCCTGCTGCTGGGCCGGATCGGCGTGCCGGCGGCGGAAGCCCTGTCCCTCTCGCTGGTCTGCGCGGTGATCCCGTTCCTCTCCGGCCTGGTGGGGGCCGCCCTGTTCCTAGCTCGGCGACGACGAAGAGGGACCCGCTGACCACGACGAGGCCGCCGGGGCCGGCGGCCTCGCGGGCCTCCTCCAGCGCCCTGGCGGCCGGCTCGACCACACGGACGCCGGGATGAAACCTCCGGAACTCCTCCGCCACCCGCTGCGCTGACTCGGCGCGGGGCGCGGCCGCCCGGGTCACCAGGATCCGCCGGGCCCAGGGGCCCCAGGCCCGGGCCATCCCGGCCAGATCCTTCTCGACTGAGCAGCCGACCACCAGAGTGACGCTCTGCCCGGGAAAAAGCTCATCGACCGTCTCCACCAGCGCCCGGGCCGATTCCTCGTTCTGCGCCCCGTCCAGCAGGACCGCGGGGTCCCCTCTCACGAGCTGGCATCGCCCGGGCCAGACCGTCTGTTCCACCCCGCCCCGGATCGTCTCCGGCGTGATGCGCCAGCCGGGCGACCGTTCCGACAGGAGCTCCACCAGCCGGACCGCCGTCGAGCAGTTGACGACCTGGTGCCGGCCCAGCAGGGGGACCCTCATCCCCGGGTAAGAGCGTACCGGCGTGCGCAGGGTGACGCTGCTCCCGGAGAGATCCATCCGCACTCCTTCCGCCCGGACCTCCTCCGCCACCGGGTGCAGCGGGGCGCCCACGGCTCGCGCGATCTCCCGGATGGCCCTCTCCGCCTCGGGCTGCTGAGGCGCCAGGACGGCCGGCACCCCTTTTTTCAGTATGCCCGCTTTCTCGCGGGCGATTTCCTCCAGGGTCTCGCCGAGCTGGGCCATGTGGTCCCGGCTGACCGGGGTGATCGCCGTCACCGCGGGCGCCAGCACGTTGGTGGCGTCCAGCCGGCCGCCGAGCCCCACCTCCACGACCGCCGCATCCACCCCCTCCCTCGCGAAATGGAGGAGAGCACAGGCGGTGGTGACCTCGAAGTAGGTGAGGGCGCGGCCGGCCCCCAGGGCCGGGACGGCCGCCTGCACCTCCTCCACCACGCGGGCAAGCTCCTCCTCGCCGATGGGGATGCCGTTCACCCGGATCCGCTCGCGGAACGATTCCAGGTGCGGGGAGGTGTAGAGCCCCGTCCGCAGGCCGGCCGCCGTCAGGATGGAGCTGGCGAAGGCGCAGGTGGAGCCCTTCCCCTTCGTGCCGGCCACGTGCAGGGACGGGTAGCGCAGGTGCGGATCACCGAGTAGGGCCAGCAGGTCCCGCACGCGGTCAAGGGAGAACGCCTCGCGGTAAGGGTACGAGGAGGCCAACCGCTCGTAATTGACGAAACTATCCAAGTAACGGAGAGCTTCGGGGTAGGTATCCAGAGAATGTTTCGTCATTGCGAGGCCGAAGGCCGAAGCAATCTAGTGGAAGAAGTGGCGCTCCCCGGTCATCAGCAGGGCCACGCGGCCCTGGCGGGCGACGCGCGTGACCTCCGGGTCCTGCGCCGACCCTCCCGGCTGGACGATGGCCCGGATGCCGGCGCGGACCGCCGCCTGCGGCCCGTCCGGCCTGGGGAAGAAGCCGTCGCTGGCCAGGACCGCGCCGCGGGAGCGCTTCCCCGCCTTCTGCACGGCGAACCGGACGCTGTCCACCCGGCTGGTGAAGCCGGCGCCGATCCCCACGGCCTGCTCGTCCCGCGCGATCACGATGGCGTTGGACCGGGCGAACCGCGCCACGGTCCAGGCGAAGAGGAGGTCCCTCATCTGCGCGGCGGTGGGCTTGGAGCCGGCGACCAGCCGCCAGCGGGAGGGCCCGCGCCGGAACTCGTCCGGGTCCTGGACCAGGAGCCCGCCGCCCACCTGCTTCAGGTCCACGCAGCGGCGCAGGCCCGCCTGCGCGGAGGGGTCCTGGATGATCCGGAGGTTTTTCCGGGCCTTCAGCGCCTGCAGGGCCTCCGGCCGGTAGCCGGGGGCCACCACGCACTCGATGAACCCGCCGGCGATGACCGCCTGGGCCGCGGCGCGGTCCACGACGCGGTTCAGCCCCACGATCCCGCCGAAGGCGGAGAGCGGATCGCACGCGTGCGCCCGCCGGAACGCCTCGGCCGGCGATCCCCCGCAGGCGACTCCGCAGGGGTTCATGTGCTTGAGGATCGCCGCGCAGGGCCGCCGGAAAGCGGAAACCAGCCGCACCGCCGCGTCGAGGTCCAGCAGGTTGTTGAACGACAGCTCCTTGCCGTGGAACTGAAGGGGCCGCCCTTCCCCGCGTCCCCGCGCGCCGCCGCCCACCGCCGGCCACTGGTACCAGACGCCGGACTGGTGGGGGTTCTCGCCGTAGCGGAGGAGCTGCCGCCGCTGAGCCGCCAGCACCAGCTTCTCCGGCCAGCGCGACCCGCGTGACCCGTGTACCAGGTTGGTACCCGGTACCCACCTATCCCCTTTGCGGCGGGGACCCTCCCGGTGGGCCAGCGCCTGGTGGATCACGGCGTCGTAATAGGCGGTCTCCGAGAAGGCCTCCACCGCCAGCCGGCGGCGCGTCTCGTCGGATAGGCTCCCGCCGCGCCGCTTCAGCTCCTCGAGCGCCGCGGCGTACTGCGCCGGCCTGCAGAGCACCGCAACCGACCGGAAGTTTTTCGCCGCGGAACGGATCAGGGAAACCCCGCCGATGTCGATCTGCTCGATCAGTGCCTCCAGCGGGGCGCCGCGCTTGCGGGCGGCCTCCTCGAACGGGTACAGGTTGACCACCACGAGGTCGATGAGCTCGAGCCCCAGCCTGCGGCCCTGCCGCAGGTGCTCCTTCCGGCTGCGGTCCGCCAGGATCCCCCCGTGCACCTTGGGATGCAGGGTCTTCACCCGCCCGCCGAGGATCTCCGGGAATCCGGTGAACCGCTCGATCTCCCGCACGCGGATCCCCTGCTCCCGCAGGGCCCGCGCCGTCCCGCCGGTGGAGACGATCTCGATCCCCAGGCGGGAAAGCTCGCGAGCGAAGGGGACCAGGCCGGTCTTGTCGGAGACGCTGATCAGCGCCCGGCGGATCCGGCTCAAAGGAGCGCCCTCATCAGGCGCCGGGTCACCGGGCCGGGGACGGACGCCCCGATCCGGCGGCCGTCCACCTCCCGCAGGGGGAGAATCGGCATCAGCACGTTGGTCAAGAACGCTTCCTCCGCGTTGAACAGGTCGTGGCGGGTCACCGGCACCTCTTCCGCCGGCACGCGCATCCGCCGGGCCTCCCGCAGGACGCGGGCGCGGGTCACCCCCTCGAGGATGCCCAGCCACGCCGGCGGCGTGACCAGGATGCCGCCCATCACCAGGAAGAGGTTGCTCACCGTCCCCTCGGTCAGGTACCCGTGCGGCCCGATCCTCAGCACCTCCGCCGACTCCGGCGCCTCCGCGCGGGCCAGCACGCCGCTCAACCGTTCCGACACCTTCGCCTGCCCCACCGCCGTCTCCCCGGGCGGCCAGCGGGTGGGCACGGTGCGGACGGCGATCCCCTCCCTCTTCCAGCGGGCCGGGTACGGAACGCCCGCGTGCCGGTGAACCAGCAGGCGGGGGCGTTCTTTATGCGGTACCCAGTGCCCGATACCCGATGAGGGGGCCGATACAGCGCGCGAGTCGTCGCTCGCCTCTGGCTGCCGCAGGGCGGCGATCCGGATGTACCCGTCTTCGATCCCGCGCGCCGCCTGCGCCGCCTCGGCGCGGGCCGCGCGGCCGTCCAGCGCCGGCATCCCCAGCGTCTTCGCCGACGCCGCCAGCCGGCTCAAATGCTCCTCCAGCCGCAGCACCCGCCCGCGCTCGACCCGGCAGGTTTCGAAACAGCCGGAGGCGTCAAACGGGCCGCAGGGCATCGGCCTCCTCAAAGACCTCGCGCAGCGCCTCGGCCTTGTGCAGGGTCTCCTCGTACTCCCGGCCGGGGTCGGAGTCCGCCACGATGCCGGCGCCCGCCTGGATCGCCACCTGCCCGTCCCGGACGAACCCCGTGCGGATCAGGATGTTGAAGTCCATTGCGCCGGAGGCGCTCACATAGCCGAAGGAGCCGGTGTAGAGCTGCCGCCGCGCCGGCTCGAGGGCGTCGATGATCTCCAGGGACCGGATCTTCGGGCAGCCGGAGATGGTGCCGCCGGGGAAGACGGCCGCGAAAAGCTCTCCGAGCCCGACGCCCGGGCGCAGCGAGCCCCGGACGTTGGAGACGATGTGGATCACGTGCGAATATTCCTCCAGCGCCATCAGGTCATCCACACGAACCGACCGATACCGGCAGACGCGCCCCAGGTCGTTGCGCTCCAGGTCCACGAGCATGAGGTGCTCCGCCCGCTCCTTCTCGTTGAGGATCAGATCCCGCCGCAGGCGGGCCGTCTCCACCGCGGTCCGGCCCCGGGGGCGTGTCCCGGCGATCGGCCGGGTCTCCGCGGCCTCGCCCCGGACGCGGAGGAGCCGCTCCGGCGAGGAGGAGACGATCTGGAGCCCGCCGGGCGCAGCGGAGGGGAAGTCGGCATAGCAGGCGAACGGCGAGGGGTTGATCTCCGTCAGGCGCCGGTAGGAAGCCCAAGGATCCTCCCGCTGGTCCACGATGAGCCGCTGGGAGAGGTTGGCCTGGTAGATCTCCCCGTCGGCGATGAACCCCTTGGCGGCCCGGACCATCTCTTCAAAGCTCTCCCGCGTATGCGTCAAGCGAGTCCCTGCGGGACTCGCTCCAGGGGGGAAACGCGCTTCGCTGGTTGAGGAATGGGTAACGCGCTCAACCAGCTGCTCGACCCGCGCCACCGCCCGGTCGTACGAGCGGTCCGGGTCGCCGCCCGGCGCGGCCAGGGCGATCACCCACACCTTCTCCCTGGCGTGGTCCACAACGACCGCCTCGTCGGAGAAGAAGAACCCCATGTCAGGGAGGGGAAAATCATCCTCCGCGCGGGAGGGGAGCGCCTCCATCAGCCGGCAGGCATCGAAGCCGACGAAGCCGACCGCGCCTCCCACGAACGGGGGGAACCCGGGCAGGCGCGCGGCGGGCCGGGCGGCCAGCAGATGTTGAAGTATGGCGAAGGGGTCGCCTTCGCGCTCCCGAAGCCCGCCCGGCCCCTCGAGCCGCACCTCGCGGCCGCGGGCGAGCAGGACCAGGCGCGGCTCCCCGGCCATCATGCTGTACCGGCCGGTGACGGGGTGGAGCCGGGCGGACTCCAGGAGGGCGTGGGGGGCGGCCAGCCGGAGCGATTGGAAGATGGACTGCGGCGATGCCTCCTGCGGGAAAACCGAGGCGACGGGGACCCCCTGACCGGATCGGATCAGGGAGCGGAATGTTCGTCGGGAAGGGCGAACCATCGCCCCACTATTCTAACAGAGAGAACGCTTCTCCCGGGGACACTTCTCTCGCTGTGGTAAACTCTAGCGCATGGGTTTTAGCTGCGGAATCGTCGGCCTCCCCAACGTCGGAAAATCCACGCTGTTCAACGCCCTCACACGGGCCAACGTGGCGGCCTCCAACTACCCCTTCTGCACGATCGGCCCGAACGTGGGAATCGTCCCCATGCCGGACCCCCGCCTGGAGAAACTGGCCGAGCTCGTCCCGACGGAGAAGGTGGTCCCCACCACGATGCGCTTTGTGGACATCGCGGGGCTGGTGAAGGGGGCCAGCGAGGGCCAGGGCCTGGGCAACCAGTTCCTGGGCTACATCGCCGAGGTGGAGGCGATCGCCCACGTGGTGCGCTGCTTCGAGGATGACCAGGTGGTCCACGTCAGCGGGTCGGTGGACCCCAAACGGGACGTCGAGATCATCAACACGGAGCTGGCCCTGCGCGACGTGGGGATCGTCTCCACGAATATCAGCCGGGTAGAGAAGACGGCCAAGGCGGGCGACAAGAAGGCCGCCGCTTCTCTCGAGGTCCTCCAGAGGATGCGGAAACCTCTCAACGAGGGCGTGCCCGCGCGGGCGGTCCTGCCCGGGCTCTCCCCCGAGCAGCTGGAGATGGTCCGGGGGCTTAACCTTCTCACCGCAAAGCCGGTACTCTATGTCGCCAACGTGGCGGAGAAGGACGCTGGAGACGAGGACGCCCCCCTTTTAAAGGCGGTGCGGGAGATCGCCCAAGCGGAGGGGGCGCCGGTGGTGCCGATCTGTGGGGCGATCGAGGCGCAGATCGCCGGGCTCGAGTCCGATGAGGAGAGAAAGGAGTTCCTGGCCGCGATGGGGCTCAAGGAGCCGGGCCTGAACCGTCTGATCCGGGCCGGGTACGAGCGGCTGGGGCTCATCACCTTCTTCACCGTCGGGCCCAAGGAGGACCGGGCCTGGACGATCCGCCGAGGCGAAACCGCGCCGGAGGCGGCGGGCAAGATCCACAGCGACATGGCCCGCGGCTTCATCCGGGCGGAGGTGATCGGCTACGACGACTTCCTCGCCTGCGGCAGCGAGGAGAAGGCCCGCGAGCAGGGGAAGCTGCGCCTGGAGGGAAAGGAGTACGTCGTCCGGGACGGCGACCTGATGCACTTCCGCTTCAGCGTCTGACCCCGCTAAGGGATCAGGTCCGGGATCTCGATGCGGAAGCCGTTCCCCTCCCCGTTTCCGTTGGCGTGGCCGTTCCCGTTGGCGTGCGCGCCGGCCGCGACCTCCTCCGGCACCGCCCCCGGCTCGTAGTACGTGTAGATCTTCCCCTCGAAGTTCCGGAGGGTCACCACCCCCTCCTGTGAGGAGATCACGTAGTTGGGGGTCAGCGGGATCTTCCCGCCGCCTCCCGGCCCGTCGACCACGTACGTCGGCACCGCGTAGCCGCTGGTGTGGCCCCGCAGGGCTTCCATGATCCGGATGCCGGTCTCAACGGAGGTCCGGAAATGGGTGATCCCCTGCGCCAGGTCGCACTGGTAGATGTAGTAGGGTCTCACCCGGACCTTCAGAAGCTCGTGCATGAGCTTCTTCATCACCTCCGGCTCGTCGTTGATCCCCCGCAGGAGCACCGTCTGCGAGCCCAGGGGTACGCCGCTCTCGGACAGCATGTCCATCGCCGTCTTGAGCCGCGGGGACACCTCCTTCGGGTGGCAGAAGTGCAGGGACATCCAGATCGGCTTGTATTTCTTCAGCACCTCGCAGAACTCCGGGGTCACGCGCTGGGGCATGGTCACCGGGGTCCGCGAGCCGATCCGGATGAACTCCAGGTGCGGGATCTCCCGCAGGCGGGCCAGCACCTGGCCGAGCCGGGCGTCCGTCATCATGAGCGGGTCGCCGCCCGAGATCAGGACGTCCCGGACCTCCGTGTGCTGGCGCAGGTACTCGAAGGTCCGCTCGTACGTGCTCATCAGCCCGTGGTTCTCGCCGACCAGCCGCCGGCGGGTGCAGTGCCGGCAGTACATGGCGCACTGCTCCGTCACGAGGAACAGCACCCGGTCCGGGTAGCGGTGCACGAGCCCGGGGACCGGCATGTCCGAGTCCTCGCCGCACGGGTCGCGCATGTCGTTCGGCCCGATGTTGAACTCGTCGGTCAGCGGCACCGCCTGGCGCCGGATCGGGCAGTTCGGGTCCTGCGGGTCCATCAGGGAGGCCCAGTACGGCGGGATCGCCATGACGAGCCGCCCCTGCTTCCGGAAGCAGGCCTCCTCTTCATCCGGCGTGAGCCGGATGACTTCACGCAGCTGCTCGACGGTGTAGATCCGGTTGCGCAGCTGCCAGTGCCAATCCTCCCAGTCCTCCGGCGAGACGTCCTTCCAGAGCGGGACGTGGCGGTAGCTATTGTCCAAGGTTCTTCTCCTTCGGATCCGTGTTCCGGAGCTTCGCCCGGGGCCGGGCGCCGTTGCGGACGGCCACGGCCGGGCTCTCCGGCTGGCCCGGTGCCCGCTCCACAGAGCCGGGGAGCTCTCTGGATTTCGAAACGAGCGGCTTCGGGCCGATGGGTTGGGATGAGGGGAAAGATGATGGGGTGCTCCCACTACCTTGTGGGGCGGAACGCTCAACGGCGAGGTTCACCAGCCGCTGAATCAGCGCTTCATAGGGGATCCCCGCCGCCCGGACCATGACCGGAAGATTCGACTCCTCCGGATCCATGCCGGGGAGGGGATTCACCTCCAGGACGTAAGGGATGCCGTCGGAGCTCAGGCGGATGTCCACGCGGGCGATGTCGCGCGCCCCGACGGCGCGGGCGGCCTTCCAGGCCACCGCCTGCACCGCCTGCGTGACCGCCGGAGACAGCCGGGCCGGGCACCAGAACTGCGGGTCCAGGTGCATCTCCTTGTTCCCCTGGAACTCCTTCATCCGCCACGAATAGAAGAACTCGCCGGAGCGCTCGCACCGCTTGAAGTCGACCTCCAGCACGGGGAGGATCTCGTCGCTGCCCAGGATGCCCACGGTGAGCTCCGTCCCCTCGATGTATTCCTCGACCAGGACCTCCTGCGCGTACTCGACGAAGACGTGCCGCACCTGCGCCCGCAGGGCCGGCTCGTCCCACACCACGCTGGAGGCCGAGATCCCCTTGCCGGAGCCCTCCCGGTTCGGCTTGACGATGAGGGGGAACTTGAGCTTAGGATCGGCCGGCTCGTCCGGGTGCTGGAAAAACTGGAAGTTCGGCGTGGGGATGCCGGCCGAGCGGAAGATCTGCTTGGACTTGGCCTTGTCCAGCGCCAGGGCCAGCGAGAGCACGCCCGACCCGGTGTACGGGACGCCCATGAGCTCCAGGATGGCCGGCACGCGGGCCTCCCGGGCCTCCCCGTAGAAGCCCTCGGCGATGTTGAAGGCCATGTCCACCGGGTTCTGGGAGAGCCACAGGGGCAGCTGAGAGTCCGCCTCCACCGGGAGGACGGCATGCCCCGCCTTCTCCAGGGCCGAGGCGATCGCGCGGATCGTCTTGGGGCTGTCGCACTCGGAATAATAATCGGCGGGCAGCTCGGGGTCCTTCACCGCCGGCTTCTGGTTGTGGATCAGGGCGATCCGCAGGCCTCGCTTCATGTTACGCGGTACCCAGTGCCCGATACCGGCTGAGAGGCCCGGTACGGCTTGCCAGTCAGAGGACGCCCCTTGCTGACGCGGGTCCCAAGCCCGTGGCGCTGGAGCGCGGCGTTCACGATGCGGGCGATCATCTGCCCGTAGGTGAGGCCCAGGTGCTGCGCCAGGACGCCGAAGACATCCTCCGTGGAAAGGGAGGGGAGAGGGTTGATCTCCAGGACGTAAGGGTTCCCCTGCTCATCCACCCGGAAATCCACGCGGCCGAAATCCCGGCAGTCCACCGCCCGGAAGGTCTGCAGGGCCAGGTCCTGCAGGCGCCCCTCCAGCCACGGGTCGATCCCCGCGGGGACGGCATAGCCGGCGCCGGCGGCGATCCGGGAGAAGGTGTAGAAGAGGTCCCCCAGCTCGCTCCGGCCGTCGATCTGGATCCGCACGACGGGATAAGCCTCGGGCGGGTCGTTGCCGATCAGGGCCACGGTGAACTCGTTGCCCCGGATGAACTCCTCCACGAGAGCCGGCTGATGGTAGCTCTGGATCACCCAGCGGGCCTGCTCCCGCAGGGCCTCGGTGGAACGGACGACGGAGCTCTCGGTCAGGCCCTTGCTGGAGCCCTCGAAGCGGGGTTTCACAATCAGAGGAAAGGTCAGGTCCTGCGGGAGGGGGTCGTCCGGCCTGGAGATCTCGAAGAAGCGGGGGGTGGGGATCCCGTCGCTCAACAGCACCTTCTTGGTCATCCACTTGTCCAGCGTCAGCGCCTGGGTCAGGCCGTCCGCCCCGCTGAAGGGGACCCCCTTCATCTCCAGCAGGACCGGCACCTGGGCTTCACGGTTGCGGCCGGAGCAGCCCTCGGCGATGTTGAACACCAGGTCCACCTCGCCCAGGCGGTCCCACTTCCGGAGCACCTGCTCGGCGTTCCCTAAGCGCACTACCCGGTGACCCATCGCCTCAATAGCCTCCTGGATCACCTGGACAGTGTCCGGGTGGTCGAACTCGGCGTTGGCGTCCTGCGGGTCACCTTCCCTGAAGACGTACTCCGTCTTCAGGTCATAGGTCATCCCAATGTTCAATTGTTAGAGAGTGGCTACCTCCCTCCGCGAAGCTTTTCCAGAAAATCGGCCACCGACCGTCCCGCGATGTCCTTACAGCCCAGGCCGAACGCCAGCGCGGTCCCGAAAGCCGCGGCTGAAAGGATAATGGTGAACGTGGCCTGCACGATCATGGAGCTGAAGAACTTCTCCAGCGCGATCGCCACGGCGAAGATCAGCACGGCCACCCGCGCGATCTGCGCCAGCCCCCGCGCCTGGGTGACCCCCATGTTGGCGGTGGCCGTCTGCACCACTCCGCCTACCACCGCGGCAAAGAAGAACCCGAGCACCAGCACGATCACGCCGGCCATGACCTCCGGCACGTAGGCGAGCACCCGCTCCAGGAGCCCGGCGGCCACCGTCAGCCCCAGCGCGTTCAAGGCGGCCAGCGCGAAGGCCAGCACGAGCAGCCAATAGAGGAAGACTCCAATCAGCTCAGAAAGGGTGAGCCGGATGTCCCCCCTGCCCAGGAACTCGCCGATGCGCGCCTTGTCCGACAGCTCATCCAGGCGCACCACCTTCAGCAGCCGGACCACGGCCTTCTGCGCGATGCCGGCGATCACCCATCCCGCGGCCAGGATGATGATCGCGCCGACCACAAAGGGCAGCGCGTCGCCAACCCGGACGAAAACCGCTCTTACGGAGTCAGCCACTGTGGACGCCATCCAGTTCATCGCGTGCCTTCCTCCTTGGCTTCAGCTTTCGGTCACTTCCACATCGTCCCTACGGCAAAAGCACCGCGGTTAAAAGATTACGGGAAAGTAACATATAATGAAGCCCATGTCAAACTTGCTTCTGGTGCGCCACGGCCAATCGCAGTGGAACCTCGAGAACCGCTTCACCGGCTGGATCGACATGCCGCTCACCGAGAAGGGGCGCGAGGAGGCGCGGGCCGCGGGGCGGCTCATCGCCGGGCTCGGGCTCCGCTTCGACCTCTGCTTCACCTCGGTGCTTCAGCGCGCCATCGAGACGCTCACCCTCATGCTGAAGGAGCTGAGGCAGGAGGATTTGCCCGTCGTGCGCGACCCCGCGCTCAACGAGCGGCATTACGGGGACCTGCAGGGGCTCAACAAGGACGAGATGAGGAAGAAGTTCGGGGAGGAGCAAGTGAAGCTGTGGAGGAGGAGCTACGACGCAGCACCGCCCAACGGCGAATCGCTCAAGGACACCGCCGCGCGGACCCTGCCCTTCTTCGAATCGCGGATCCTGCCAGAGATCCAGCGGGGAAAGAACGCGCTGGTCTCCGCGCACGGGAACTCCCTGCGCTCCATCGTCATGAAGCTGGACCGGCTCGCGCCGGAGCAGGTGATGGCGCTGGAGCTGCCCACCGGCGTGCCCCTGCGCTACGAGTTCAACGCGGACGGCTCCGTCCGCTCGAAACAGATCCTTTAAGGCAGTCCGCTTCTGAAAATCCCACTTCTGGCGGCAGAAGTGGGATTTTCAGAAGCGGACTGCTCTTTCTTTTCTCGCCCGGCAGTAGAGGTACTGCTGGGCCCAGCCGCACTCCGGCCCGAAATGGGCGCGGGCGAACTCCCGGATCCGCCGGTCGGTCACCCTCCTCCCCCGAAAATACCAGGCCCGCATCGCCCGCGCGATCCAGACGTCCACCGGAAAAGCGGCCGCGCGCCCGTAGCCGAAGAGCATCACGCACTCGGCGACCTTCTCGCCCACGCCCGGCAGCTCCAGCAGGCGCTCGCGCAGGGCGCCGTCCTCCAGCCGCGCCCACGCCCGCAGATCCGCCCGGCCTGAAGCGACCGCCTCCGCCGCCTCCTTCAGGTACGGCGCCCGGTATCCCAGCCCGCACGCCCTCAGCGCCCGCTCCGATGCCCTCGCGATCGCCTCCGGCCGCGGGAACCGGTGTCCGATAGTTGCCTCCGGCTGGACGGGGGATTCGCGACGCGGCCATCCTCGGCTGGGTGCTCGGCGCTCCGCGGCGGATCCTCGGAGGTCTAGGATGTAATTCCGACTTCCCGGTAACGCAGACTGCCTCCGTTTCCACCGCTGCGCGCCTGTGCGCCCTGCCGCCTTCGGCGGCACCGCCTCGGATGTCAATGCATCGCTCACCCCCGCCCAGCCGAAGGCAGCCACTGGTTCTCCGTATTCCGCGGCCAGGCGGTCGAGCATGCCGGTGAGCCGGGCGATGTTGTTGAAGGCGGAGAGGATGAAGGCGGCGGCGCACTCCCACGGCTCCTGGCGAATGATCCGCAGGCCGGCGTGGTCCCGCAGGGCTCCGTGGATGACCGGGTCGACGTCGATCCGGCGGGCGATCGCCGGCAGGTCGGCGTCGAGCGAAAAGAAATGCCCCACGGCCTCTGGCGAGGCGCCGGTGACGGAGAGCGTGCCGCCCTGCTGGCGGACGCGCGCGAGCCTGCCGCCGATCCAACCGAGGAACTCACCGGGAGCGAAGGAGCGCCAGCGGAACACCTGCCCGGAGAGCAGCGTCCCCCTCAGGTCAAAATCCCGACATCCGATTTCAGCGGTGACGGAAGGGTGCGGGGCAAAGCCGGCCTCGGGCGCCGAGCGGGCACGGTTCGCTAGCACGCTATAACCCTGGCGAGGGCGACGATAGAGCGCGGCGGCACGCTGGGCCGCCGCGCGTACGGCGGCCCCCCGCGCCCGACCGGCAGCGCTGAATCGATCGTCAGATTCTAGGAAGGACGATGCTCTGCTGCTTCTGGTACTTGCCCTTGCGGTCTCCGTATGAAACCTCGCAGGATTCCTCGGAGGCGAAGAAAAGGACCTGGGCGATCCCCTCGTTGGAGTAGATCTTGGCCGGAAGCGGCGTCGTGTTGGAGATCTCCAGCACCGCGAAGCCCTCCCACTCCGGCTCAAAGGGGGTCACGTTCACGATGATCCCGCACCGCGCATACGTCGATTTTCCCATCGTGATTGTAAGGACGTTGCGCGGGATCTTGAAGTACTCCACCGTGCGGGCCAGCGCGAAAGAGTTCGGCGGGATGATGCACTCCGGTCCCTTGAAATCCACGAAGGAGCGGGGGTCGAACGCCTTGGGGTCCACCACGGTGTTCCAGACGTTGGTGAAGACCTTGAACTCGTCCGCCACCCGGATGTCGTAGCCCATGGAGGAGAGCCCCCAGGAGATCACCCCCTTGGAGTTGAGGCGGTCGGAGAAGGGGCGGACCATCTCCTGCTTCAAGCAGTACTCCCGGATCTCCCGGTCGATGAGCAGCTTCCCCCCGGTGATTCCCGCCGGGGCTTTCGGGCCGCGCGCGGTCACGCGCTGGCCGTTGGTGGCGCTCGGCATGTGAAATTCTCCTTCAAATGGTTGGACTTATCCGCCCAGCGTGGCGCGGACGATCTCGTTGACCCGCTTGCCGTCGGCCCGGCCGGCGACCCTCGGCATGACCGCCTTCATCACCGCGCCCATCGCCTGCGGGCCGCTGGCCCCGGCCTCGCGGACGGCCGCCTGCACGATCTCCTTGAGCTCGGCTTCCGAGAGCTGCGCGGGGAGGTACGACTTGAGGATCTTCGCCTCCGTCTCCTCCTTCTGGGCCAGCTCCGGGCGGTTGCCCTTGGTGTACGCGGCGATGGATTCGTCCCGCTGCTTGACGAGCTTCCCGATCACCTCGACCATCTCCGCGTCCTCCAGGGCCGGCTTCCCCTTCTGGATGGCGGCGTTGGAGGCGGCCGCCTTGAGCAGCCGCAAGGTCGAGACCCTCAGCTCCTCCCGCGCCTTCATCGCCGACTTGAGGTCCTCGTCCACGCGATGAGCGAGCGTCATCGCTTTACCAACTTACCGGAGCCGATACACGCGACCCCCACTGAGACGACGTACAGCGCCGCCAGCACCGACGCCAGGAGCAGCTGGCTGGCCACGTCCGGCGTGGGGGTGAGCACTGCCGCGGCGACCAGGATCGCCACCACGGCCACTCTCCACTGGCGCGCGAGCGTCCCGGGCCGGATGACGCCAGCGCGGGCGAGCAGCCAAACCGCGACGGGAAGCTGGAAGGCCAGACCGCAGCCAACGATCAGCCACCCGGCGAAGCCGACGTAGTGGCCCACCGTCAGCATCGGCGTCATCTGCGCCGAGCCGAAGCCGCGCAGGATCGTCAGGGCCGCCGGCAGGAGGAATCGCCAGCCGAGCCACCCGCCCAGCAGGAAGAGCCCCCCGCTCACCGGTACGGCGGCCAGAACCTGCCATCGCTGGGTCGGCGGAAGGGCCGGACGGAGGAAACCCCACAGCTCCCACGCCAGGAGCGGTGAGGAGAAGGCGATCCCCGCGAGAAAGGCGGCCTTGAGCTGCGTGAGGAACGGCTCGACCGGGCTGAGGTAAACGACCTGCCCCACCGGCCGGATCAGCGCGCTGAGCAACTCCGGCGCCAGGAACCAGCCGGCCGCAGTGCCCAGGCCGGCCCAGAGGAAACAGCGGATCAGCCGCCGGCGAAGCTCCTCCAGGTGCGCGAGGAACGGGCGCCGTTCAGCTTCGGGCGGGAAGTCCCGCTCCTCCGGACTGGGCAGCTCGTGGATCGGGGAAACGGTGGGCTGTTCCTGCAGCTCAGGGCTTGCCGTCGCCACTCTTGAGGGCCTTCTTGAACTCCTGGATCGCCTTCCCGATCTGCCGTGAGATCTCCGGCAGGCGCCCCGCCCCGAAGAGGAGCAGGATCACCAGGACGATCAGGAGGAGTTCGGGCCAACCGATGTTGGGCATGGGCGGTCTTCCTTAATATACCACGCGGCTAGTACACCCGGCGCTGGGAGAGGGCCGCCCAACTCACCGCCGCCATGAACACTACCTCCGCCACCAGGTAGGCGGTCAGCAGCGGGGGGAACGGCTTCGCGTTGCCGCCGGCGTAGCTGTGCAGGCCCACCAGGTAGAAGCTGACCCCGTAGTAGGTCATCAGCACCAGGAAGAAGCCGCAGATCGTGGAGAGGGCCACCGCCACGCCGCTGAGCCAGCCGGCGAAGCGCCCGTGGAAGACCGCCAGCAGCCAGAGCAGGGTGATCAGCGCCCAGGTCTCCTTCGGGTCCCAGCCCCAGTAGCGGCCCCAGGAGGCGTTCGCCCAGACCGCCCCCAGCATGATCCCGGAGGCCAGCATCACGATCCCCACCTGGAGAGACCGGTAAAGGAACATCCCGACGGAGTCCAGCGCCGGGTGTTTCGGCCCGCGGGCCAGGTACAGAACCCCGTAGACGTGCGCCAGCACCGCGGCCAGCGCAATCGGGGCGTAGCTGCCCACGATGGTGAGCACGTGGATCGTGAGCCACAGGTTGCTCCGCAGGACCGCCACTACCGGCGAGATGCTGGGGTCCAGCGGGAGGTGGTCGGCCAGCAGGAGGAAGGCCCCCGCCAGGAACCCGCCGGCGAAGCCGAACATCCCACTGCGGTAGACCCGCTCGAAAACAAACGCGAGGATCATGCCGACGAACGGCAGCCAGAGCATCGTCTCGTAGAAGTTGGAGACCGGTGGGCGCTCGCCCAGCACCACGCGGGTCACGATGCCGGCGCCGTGGAGCAGGAAAGCGGCCGCCAACAAAACCATCCCCGCCCTGCCGGCCAACGCCCGCTTGCCGCCCAGCGCGAACCACAAGAGGAGAAACGCGCCGAGCACGTAGAGGACACGGGCCACCTTGAACGACGCCAGGTCGTTGTACAACACCTCCAGCCGGAGCCGCCAGGGCGCCGGGCAGGCCTCCGGGTTCACCGCCCGCAGCTCCGCGGCCAGCGCGCTGGCCGCCTCCTCGACCGCGGCCGGGCGATCCTCCCGAAACGCGGTGAGCAGATCCTCCCACCGCTGCTGGATTTCCGCCCTCCGCTCCCGGGAGAGACCCTCCGCCTCGCCGATCGTCTCCCAGACATTCCCCCGCGCCGGAGGCACCAGGTGGATCTTCCCCTGAAACAATTCAGTCAGCACGACGAACCGGTCGTAGCCGTCCATCGTCTCGTTCTCCAGCATCGAGAGCTTCTCGTCCCTCTGCTGTTTTTCCACGATGGCGGGAAGCATCCGCATCAACTTCTTCTCGGAGACCAGCCGGCCGTAGGAGATGTACCCTTCCTTCGGTCCCAGTCCCAGATTCTCCCTCAAGGGGCGGAACGGCACGGAAACAACCGGCGTTTCCTGCCAGCGGTCCGGCTCGGCCATGATGGAAAGGATCGTCTCCACCGGCTCCTGCCCCTGGTAGCGGGCGGAGCCTGTCACCCGGTCGAGCACCTCCCAGCAAAAACTGTCGAACGGCTTGACCCGTCCGTTGTGCTGAACGGCCAACTGCCGGACCTCCCGGAACGCTTGCGGAGAAAGCCGGCGCGGGGCGGCCTCCGCCGCCGCTGGCATAAGACAAACCATCGCCAAGACAACCCAAAACCGGGAGGTACGCATCACGCCCCCGCCGGGCGCCGGTAAGGGCGCAGGATGAACATCGCGGCGACCCCCGCCACGATGATGAGGAAACCCCCGTAGACCAGGGGGACGCCGGGGTCGTTGCGCACCGACAGCACGGTCGTCTCAACCGGCCCCTGGATGAAGCTGGACTGGAAGAGCGTGTAGCCCCGGTACTTGAGCGGGTTGTTCATGCTGATCTTCCGCTTCAGGGTGACCCCGCGCTCCGGGTCAGTCAGCTCCACGTCGGCTTCGAAACCGGCCGCCATCTGGATGCCCGGGTAGTCGATCTTCCGGAAGTCGATGAGCTTCACCGAGAACGGCAGGTCGCGCATCGCCTTGCGGTATTCCAGGTGGACCCGGTCCCCGGAGAGCTCCATCTCGGCGGAGCCGCCGAACTCCAGCCACGCCTGCACCTCTTTCCCGCCGTCACGGGCAGTCAGCCGCAGGACCTCCGATTTCACCTCGTCGTCCCGGTTGACGAACTCCCGCTCCAGCCGCGCCTGAGGGAGGTATTCCTCCGTCCGGACCTCGAGCTCCATCCACGGGTGCCGGACCGCTTCTCCCAGCTGGAACGGTGAGGCCCGGAGCTCTCCCTCTCCTCCCGTGAAGACCCATGTGAGCTCATCTCGCGAATCATCGTGTGCCCCTTGCGCTGGCGGCAGTCGTAGCAAAGTGAGCGACCTCGGCGGCAGGCGCACGCTGGCCGGGTGCTGGTAGGAAGCATGCGCGTGGATCACCCGGGGCCGCGCGTGGATCTCCGGGAACTCCGGGTGGAAGGCAAAGACCAGGTGCGGGTCGGTGCCCTCCGGCCCGCTCAGGGTGAACCCCAGCGCCGGGTTGTCGGGCTGGCCGGAGCGGTTGACGACACCGCTGTCCGTGAGGGCGAAATCGCTGAAATACTCCTTGAACGTCACCTGATAGGGGGTCCCCTCCACCGCCGCCGGCCGGCTGAAATCCTCCGGGATCGGGATGCTCCGCCGGACGTTCAGCGCGGGAAAATCCAGCGTGAGCGCGCCGCGCCCGCCCGGGCCCCGTGCCGCCCCGGTGTACCGGGCAAACTCCTCCTCGTCCTTTGCCTCGAGGAAAAGGATGTGCGCATCCTCCCAACCGGCCCCGAACCGTGCCGGGTCCCGGGCGAAAAGCCACAGCTCCTCGCTCCGCTCCCCGTGCCGGAGCGCCAGCCGCACGGCGGGGTTTTCGGCCGGCCCGTCCGGCGTCACCCGCTCCATCGCGCGGGCGTTGGGGAAATAGCGGTCCACGGTGAGGTCCAGCGCCCGGCCCTGGAATGGGACCCGGAAAGTCTCCAGCGGTTCATGGACCCACGCCTGCGTCTCGAAGCGGACCGGGAAGAGGTGCGCCTGGCCCGGGTTGAGCGGGTGGACCATCAGGATGCTCTGCGAAAGCCGCAGGGAGCCCGAGGTCTCCCCCTCCGGGATCACCATCTGCCCCTCGATCCCGAACCGGCCGCCGATGATCCCGCCGGCCAGGACCAGGACGATCCCGATGTGGGCGAGGACGAAAGGGACATGCTTGCGCCTCCACGGGTACCGGCGCAGGGCCGCCACGGCCAGGTTCACCGCGAGGAACGCCAGGAGGAGCTGGAACCACCAGGATTGGTAGACGAACCTCTGCACCGACGCGGTCCCGAACCGCGTCTCGTAGAGGGTGCCCCACCCCAGGACGGCCGCGATGGCCACGAGGAGGGGGACAGCCAGTTGGAGCGACCCCATGAACTGGAACAGGCGGAGCATGGAAGGAACAGCTATTTTACGACGCGGCCGGGGTGCGGGCAAGTCGGCGCTGCGCACGGACACTCTTCGAGGTGCCTCCCTTCCCGCTTGCGCTCGGCGATGTTCATCAGGAGCGCGGCGAGAACCCACGTCAGCGCCGCGGAGGAGACCATCAGGAGGACAGCCCACTTAGGACGCATCGCGATCCCCTTGCTCTTTGCGCGTACCCATCAGTTTGCCAGGTGCCCGACCCCCGAATGGCAGTCGGTGCAGCGGATGCCGCCGCCCCGCACCTCCTCCGCCTTCACCGGGTGCCCCTCCATCCGGTCGATCTGCTCCCCATGGCACCGGATGCAGTTGGCCTGCAGGCGGTCCAGGTTGGCGGGCCGGATCCGGATCGGCGTCTCGTAATTCTGGAGCGTGAACTTGACCGAGTGGTTCCAGCCGTGCTCGGCCTTCGCCAGCCACTTCGCAGGGAAAGAATGGGGGACGTGGCAGTCGTTGCAGGCCGCCACGGCGTGGTGCGGCCCTCCCTGCCAGGAGTGGTGGTTGTCCCTCATCACGTGGCAGTTGAGGCAGACCTTGGGGTCGTCGCTGAAGTACGACGGCCCCTCCGCGTACCGGAAGGTGTAGGCCGCCAAGCCCAGAAGAATGCCCACCGAGACCCACGCGAGGACTTGCAGCCCGCTTCCCGGTTTCCCCACAATCCCTTAGGGTACCATCAGAAAAGCTT
>CAYJUA010000019.1:0-20927 GCA_964373295.1 uncultured Planctomycetia bacterium | reverse complement strand
CGTTCCGGTGGGTTTATGGGGAGAACGCGGACACGTCGAAGTCGGTGACGGTGGTCTTTACGAGTGCAGCGCAGCTGCAGCTGATCGACCCGGAGACGGTGTCGTTTGACGACATCCTTCTCATGGGGGGCTCGGTTACTGATCTGGAGTATGACTCGGTCGGGCGGTTGACAGGCGCCATCGGCGGCGCGCGCGGGATGGCCTCGGTGGACGCGTTCCGGTTCTCGAAGAGCTGGTCAAAGGAGGAGGACACGTACGTGGACCCGGCTCTGGTGAAGGGCCAGCTGCGGGTGGACAAGACGTTCCGGTGGGTCTATGGAGAGAACGCGGACACATCGAAGTCGGTGACGGTGGTGTTCACCAGCGCCGATCAGCTCAAAGCGATCGACCCGGAGACGGTGACGTTTGAGGACATTTTGGCCATGCCGGGTGCTGAGACGGATTTGGAGTACGACTCGGTGGCACGTCTGACGGGGGCGTCGACCAGCACGCGCGGGATCGTGTCGGTGGACGCGTTCCGGTTCACGAAGAGCTGGTCGAAGGAGGAGGAGGTGTACGTGGACCCGGCTCTGGTGAAGGGTCAGCTGCGGGTGGACAAGACGTTCCGGTGGGTTTATGGGGAGAACGCGGACACGTCGAAGTCGGTGACGGTGGTCTTTACGAGTGCAGCGCAGCTGCAGCTGATCGACCCGGAGATCGTCACCTTCGACGACATCCTCCTGATGGCGGGGGCGGAGACTGACCTGGCGTACGACTCCGTCGGCCGCCTGACCGGAGCTTCCACCAGCACGCGCGGGATCGTGTCGGTGGACGCGTTCCGGTTCTCGAAGAGCTGGTCGAAGGAGGAGGACACCTACGAGAATCCGGCCCTGGTCAAGGGTCAGCTGCGGGTGGATAAGACGTTCCGGTGGGTGTTCGGCGTGAACGCGGACACGTCGAAGTCGGTGACGGTCGCGTTCACGACTGCAGGCCAGCTGCAGCTGATCGACCCGGAGATCGTCACCTTCGACGACATCCTGCTGATGCCGGGTGCTGAGACGAACCTGGCATATGACTCGGTGGCCCGGTTGACATCAGCTTCAACCAGCACGCGGGGGATCGTGTCGGTGGACGCGTTCCGGTTCACGAAGAGCTGGTCGAAGGAAGAGGACACGTACGTCGACCCGGCCCTGGTCAAGGGTCAGCTGCGGGTGGATAAGACGTTCCGGTGGGTGTTCGGCGTGAACGCGGACACGTCGAAGTCGGTGACGGTCGCGTTTGTGAGCGCCAATCAGCTGGAGGCGATCGACCCGGATACGGTGACGTTCGATGGCATCCTCCTGATGGGGGGCGCGGAGACAAACATGGCGTACGATTCCGTGGGCCGAGTGACGGACGCCACGCTCTCCACGTCAGCCACAGCCAACGTGGATGCATTCCGGTTCACCACCACGCGCTCCAAGGGGGAGACGACCTTCAAGGTGGTGATGGGTCAGCTTCGGCCGGACGAAGAACGGAGCTGGATGAAGATCAACTCGGCGGATGGGGCCCAGGGGGTGCGGGTGGGTTTTGTGGATGGGGCGCATCTCGCCGCCCTCGATCCGGCGCTGACGCTGGCGCAGGTGCTGCTGGAGGCCCCGGTGGTGATGAAGTACGACCACGACGCGGTCGCCCGGGCGACAGGCGCCAGGCCCTCGGCGGCGTCGACGGCCAACATGGACTGGGCCGGCTTCACCACCACGCGCTCCAAGGAAGAGACGACGTTTAAGTTGGTCATGGGCCAGGTCCGTCCGGACGAGGAGCGCAGCTGGGTGAAGACGAACTCGTTGGATGGGGCGGAAGGAGCGCGCATGGGTTTTGTGAGCGCGGCGCATCTGAAGAATCTCGATCCCCGGATGACGGTGGATCAGATGCTGGCGGAGCTTCCGGTGGTCAACCGGCACGAGCACGATGAGAAGGCGCGGGTGACCGGGGTCACGCAGGTGCGGGCCGCGGGGACCGTGAGCGTGGACTGGGGCGATTTCTCCACGACGCGGGGGAAGGAGGAGCAGTACTTCACGGTGATCCTGGGACAGGTGCGGGTGGAGAGGGAGCATGGCTGGTGGAAGACGGTCAACGCGGATGGGTCCGGATCCATCCGGGTGGGGTACCAGAGTGAGGAGCACCTGGAGAACCTGGATCCGATGATGTCGCTGGAGCAGGTGCTCCAGCAGCTGCCGGTCGTGACGCGGTACACCTACGACGACAAGGCGCGTCTGATTTCCGTGGATCCGGTGGCGGCGGTGGCCAGCCGGGACTGGGCTGGTTTCTCGATCACCCGGATGAAGGAGGAGCAGATCTTCGACGTGATCAAAGGCCAGGCGCGGGTGCTACGGGAGCGGCGTTGGTCGAAGACGGTGATGGCGGACGGCTCGGTGTCGGTTCAGGTGGGCTTCGTGGACGAGACGCAGCTGGCATTGCTGGACCCCGCCTCGACGCTCGCCCAGGTCCTGCAGGAGCTGCCCGTGGCGGTGACCTACGCGTACGACGCCCTGGCCCGGGTGACAGGGGCCGGGCAGAACGTCGCGGCAGTAGCCAGCCGGGATGCCTTTGAGTTCAGCACGTCGCGCGGGACAGAACAGACGTTCTTCCAAGTGGTTCTGGGGACAGGCCAGATTCGGCCGTACCAGGAGCTCAGCCGGTTGAAGACGGTGTCCGTGGACGGCTCGGAGGCAGTCCGTGTGGGATTTGTGGATCCGGATCAGCTGGACGTTTTGAATCCGCGGATGTCGCTGACGGAGTTGCTGGTCGAGGCCCCGGCGGTGATGCAGTACATCTATGACACGGCGGCCCGCGTGACGGGAGCCACACTCTTGACCGCGGCGACGGCCAGCACGGACGCCTTCGGCTTCACCATCACGCGCGGCAAGGAGGAAACAGCTTTCCTCACGAAGGTGGGTCAGATTCGCCCGGATGAGGAGCGCAGGTGGATGAAGACGAGATCGCTGGACGGCGCGGAGGCGGTGCGGGTGGGGTTTGTGAACGCGGCGCAGCTGGAGGTGCTGGACCCGCGGCTCACGATGGTGCAGACGCTCGCGCAGGCGCCGGCGGTGATGAAGTACGAGTACGACACGGTGGCCCGTGTGACCGAGGCGACTGTATCAACGGCGGCGACGGCCAGCACCGACTGGGCCGGCTTCGCCACCACGCGCGCCAAGGAAGAGACCTCCTTCTGGGTGCTGATGGGTCAGGTCCGGCCGAGGGAGGAGCGCCTCTGGGGCAAGACGACCTCGGTGGACGGCGGGGAGGGGGTGCGGGTGGGGTTTGTGGACGCCCCGCATCTGGCGCTGCTGGACCCCCAGATGGCGATGGCGCTTGTCCTGGCGGAGCTGCCGGTGGTGACGCGGCTGGATTACGATACCGAGGCGCGGCTGACGGGGGCCGTGATGACGCGCCCGGCGGCCACGGCCAGCGTGGATGGCAACGGGTTCGCAACAACCCTCGGCAAGGAGCTCCAGATCCACCGGATCATCAAGGGCCAGATGCGCGCTCGGGAGGATCAGGGCTGGTCTTGGACGACCTCCCTGGACGGCGCCGCCTCCTTCCGGGTCGCCTTTATGAGCGAGTACGAGCTCCGAACGTGGGATCCACAGCTTTCACTGGAGCAGGTTTTGGACAAGGACCCGGCGGTCCTGCGCTACGAGTACGACGATGTGGCCCGCGTCATCGGGGCCACCGCCTCCGCCGCGGCGATCATCGGGCATGACGCCTTCAACTTTACGGTCTCACGGACGAAGGCCATGGAGCTCTACAACGTGGTCGCGGGGACGGGCCAGCTCCGGATCGACCAGGCCCAGGTGTTGACCCTCAACACGAGCGCCGACGGGGCACGATCCGTCACCGCGGGCGCCGGCGAGCTGGGCATCCACGACGGCGATATGACCCTGGCGGTCCTGCTCACCAAGGCGCCGGCCGTCACCCAGTACGTGTACGACTCCCTCGCTCGCCTGACCGACGCCACCCATTCGGACCGCTGGACGGCCGGCCACGACGCCTACAGCTTCACCTTCTCCCTCACCCAAGAGCGGGAGTCCCACCGGATCGTTCTCGGGCAGGACCGGGCGGACCTGAGCGAATCGAGCACCGAGAGCCGGTCGGATGACGGCACCGTGGCGCACAGCGCGCAGAAGCTGCGCTTCCAGTACGACCCGCTCACGGCGAAGCTCCTGGGCGCCTTCGAGGAGCAGGTGACCCTCGCCGCCTTCGGGCTCAGCCGGACGGAGGCGGCCTCGGTGAGCCTGAGCCAGGACATCTTCGGGAACAAGAGCGCCCAGGTGATCCGGAATGCCTTCGCGCTGGTCGCGGGCCAGCTCCGGGCGGCCGCCACTGGCACCTCGGTCGAATCGTACAACCTGGACGGCACCATCGCCCACTCGCTGGGCCTGCTGACACAGCAGTACGACGCCGTTGCGCGGATCACCGGAGCGACGGAGGTGGATCAGTTCGACCTGAACGCCGACGGCGACACGGACGACGCCGGCGAGCGGGTCGCCTTCACGCCGATCCACGCGGACGTCCTGGCGGTGCCCGGCGTCGCGGGCGCGATGGCGGCAGCCCTCTACGCGGGGACCGTGGTCAACACAGAGGACATCTTCGGAAGGATCTCCACCCAGACGCTGATCGCCACCCGCCACGCCGTGATCCTTCGGGAGGACGGCAGCTCCACCGGCCAGCTCAGAGCGGATGAGGTGGAGACCCGCAGCTTCGCGGAGATGGTGGACGGCTCCCGCTCCCGCAGCCGCGGGATCCTGGGCCACCTCTACGACCCGGACACCGCCCGCCTGCTCGGCGCGGAGGACCGGCCGGTGACCTTCACCGACCTGCTCACCGGCGCCGCCCGGACCGAGGCGGGGGTGCTGGCCGAGACGGAGGATCTCTTCGGCAACCGGACCCAGGCCCTGACCCTGAACACCTACACCGTCCTGCTCCGGCGGGATAATGCGCAGACTTTCCGGTGGACCGCATCCACCGGGCAGCTCAAGGTGGTGGATGCCGACACCGCCACCCAGATCCTCAACGTCGACCTGACCACCGGGACTGGCCGGCACCACGTGAAGACCGACTGGACCCAGGGCAGCGAGCCGCTTTCCTTCAATCCGAATCCGGGGTGGGGGGACGACATCATCCAGCAGCTCATGCAAACCGACTACGTGGAGCCGGACCCGGATGACGCCCCCCTCTGGCGGATCAAGGCGAAGTTCATCAACCCCCGGACCGGGGCGATGTTCGTGGGGCTCCTGCGGGGGACGGAGGATCTGCGGATCCCCTACTTCGACCTGCTCATCGGCGCGGGGACGCACGAGTTCGCCGGCTCCATCATGAAAACCCGGGACGCCTTCGGGACCGACGTGCAGGTGTTCACCAAGAACAGCTATCGCCTGCTGGCCGGCCGGTCCGTGGTGACGGAGGCGGAGACGTCGCAGGAGGTGCTGACCTTCGACCTGGACACCAGCTTCAGCCGCTCAAAGGAGCGCCGGCTCTACACCGACGGCACCCAGCAGATCTCCGATTTCAACAACACCGATCTGATCCGGGACGGCGCCTTCGCCAATCCCGCCCGGATGGATCCGGACGGGGACGGGATCTTCAACTGGATCGGCGTCCTGTACCGGGTGGAGGATCTCGCGGTGACGCTCCCCCGGGACGACTACCTGCCGGTCGTGAGGCAGATGTTTGAGCAGAAGCCTTCTGCCGGGCCGTTTCCCTCCGGCGTTGACATCGGGGTCTTCATCCCCCTGCTTGCCGGCGTCATCGAGGCGGAGCTGGAGTACGATTTCAACGGGGATGGAGTGATCGACGGGGCGGGCGTGATGGGGCTGGGGACGCCCGGGGCCGGATCGCTCACCCTGTCCCGCTCGAACTTCGGCACCGTCAGCGCCAGCTACACGCAGAGCACGCGCTTCGTCTCCGTCGAGACCGGCCGGACGCTGGAGCTCACCTCCGACGTCCTCACCGTCTCGAAGCTGCTGGACGGCACTCGGCAGATCACCCGCGTCTTCCACGCGACCGAGTGGACCGATGGCACGGAGACGGTGGACGACCTGGCCGACGTGGGGCTGGGCCTGGAGACGCCGGCGGAGGTCACCGCCGCCCGCCAGCTCCTCATCAACCCGGCGACCGGCCTCGCCTTCAAGTTCCAGATGAAGTCATTCCGGGAGCAGGATGTGTCACTCAGCACTCCATGGGGCGCCTCCTTTGCCGGCGTGGGGACGATTGCCCTCAGCCTGGACCACTTCGGCACCAAGATCCAGGATCTCTCGCAGAGCGCGTACGGGATTGTCCAGGGCAGGGCGTTCGCCTACCGGACGATCAGCGACTCCCTCACGGAGAGCTTTGACCTCTCGCTGACTCGCTCCCTGAGCGCGCTGTCCTTCACCTACCACGCTCTGCGGGGCTGGATGAAGTCTGTCGACGAGCTTCCCCTGGTCCGGCTGGCGGACGTTTTCCTCGTGGAGAGAGAGGCGGACCTCGGCTACGACTTCAACGCCGACGGCGACCTCCTTGACACGGAGCTGCCCGGGCGGCTCACCCGCACGGACGACTTCTTCGGGACCGTGACCTACAGCACCACCACCACGGAGTACCGGCGGCCGATGATTGACGACCAGGGGACGGCCGACTTGAGCGACGACACGGCGCTCACCCACAACCGGATCCTGGCCGACCGGGCGCGGATCCGGTTCATCACCTTCGTCTTCGATGGGACCACCGTCCGCGTGCCGGATACGGACCAGAATGTTCCGGGCTGGGGATGGCAGCCGGCACACGCGTGGCACACGGTCGAGTACACGTACGTGGGCGAGGGGGTCAACCCGGACCTGGACGGGAACGGCCGGATCGCCGAGGAGGAGCTGGAGACCGTCCTGCCCGGGGTGGATCGGCTCAGCCGATTCCGCTACGTGGATCCCCGGACCCGGCTGCTGGCCCCGACCCTCCTCATGGCGGCGGTGCAGCCTCACCCGGACAAGACAACGACGCTGGAGTGGACCGGCTCGAAGACCTGCACCCGGGTCACCAACACCCACGCCATCTCCTACGGCAAGGACCTGGTGACCCTCTCCAAGACGGAGACCTACACCTGGGCCTTTGATGGCTCGGTGAGCGAGTCGGTGGGCATCACCCGCTACTGGCACACCGGCTCCTGGCAGGCCAACGGCGCCCGGTACACCAACCCGATCACCGGCCAGGAGTACTACACCCTCCTGGCCAGGGCGCAGGACGAGGCGGTGGAGCTCCTGCCCTTCTTCGGCTTCACCGAGCAGGACACCGACCTTAGCCAGGCCGGCGACCAGCCGTTCGCCTTCGACAACCGCAACATCGGCCTGGCCGGCACCCTGGCCGGCACGCTGATCAAGACGCTGGATGCCTTCGGCACCTGGACCTACACCGCGGAGGTCCGCACGGGTGAATGGGCTCCGGAGGAGGATGCCCTTGCCGAGCAGAACAAGGGCAAGTTCTTCGGCAGCTACCTGATCCTCCAGGGGCGGGCGTCCGTGAAGGCCCAGCGCAGCGCCTCCCTGACCCAGGTGTACGACGGCGGCCGGCGAATCGGCCGCAGCGCGGTGGCCTACAACTACGATCCTGTCACCACCCACACGGTGATGGCCAACGACCTCATGGTCTCGCTGGCCTCCTACGAGCTGTTCCCCCTTCTTCCGACCGTCAACCCGGCGGGCTGGTCGACAACGGGCGTGGTGGCCCGCGGCTCTCTCACCGCCAACCTGGACATCTTCGGCAACACCGGCTGGGCCATCAGCCGGACCTACTGGGACCTGATCCGGAAGGGCCGGGCGCTGGCGACGGATGTCTGGTCCCACTCGGAGCAGTTCAACATCATCGGGGTGACCACCCTCACCAACAACGTGCTCCTGTACGCCTACAACGAGATCACCCACCTCATCTCGGCCGAGGAGGGGGTCTCTCTCTGGCCTTACCCCTACGGCCCCTACGACACCACGCCGTACTGGGAGCGGGGAGCGACGCCTCGTTACCTGACGCCGGGGGGAGACACCTGGCTCACCGGCGGGGCCGACCGGTTCGGGGTCGCCTTCTGGGGCGACAAGCAGGATGCCTACGATCAGCCGGGGGCGAGGACGCGCTCCAGCGATTACTTCGATAACATCACCTTTGGGATCATCCAATCCCTCTATACGATCATCGCGAGCCGGGCCCTGGCGGCCCTGGTGCGCAGCCGGCTCTTCACCTGGAACTTCGACGGCCGCAACACCGCCACGATGAGCGCCACCACCTACGGCTACAACGCCATGACCCACATGGCCTCGGCCGCGGATGCCCCCGTCTGGCTGTCGGCCTCTCTGCTGAGCCAGGCCACACCGGAGCGCGAGTGGGTCATGAACGCCCCGTCCAGCGGCGAAGGCTCCCTCACCTACTACCGGGAGGCCCTGCTCAACACCGGCTGGTCGCTGGCCTCCACCGTCCACGGCATCATCAAAGACAAGGACAAGGCGCTCGCGGTCTTCACCGGGAGCGGCACGCTGGGCCATGACACCGCCTACTCCTTCACGGGCAGCCGGTTGAGCAACACCTACAACGACGTGGGGCACCTCCTCTCCGCCAGCGGCGGCAGCACCTCCACCGCGGTGGACGAGAACCAGTTCGCCTTCACCAGCACCACGACAACGGAGACCTACAAAGTGATCCTCGACATAGCGGTGGTCGTGAAATCGGTCTCCGATTCCATCACCAACTTCATTGACGGCTCCCTCTCGCAGGCCCACAACGAGATGTTCTACGGTTACACCACCGGGTTCACCCTGCCGTTCGATCCAGCCGGCGGCAACATGTGGATCGACTTCCCCTACCCGGTCTGGGGCGACATGCGCCCAGGCAACGGCTCCTACGCTCCCATCCTGGTGGCCGCCTACGGCGAGAACCACTCCTGGGGGCATGACGCCGAGAGCTTCAACTTCCACGACGTCTACAGCCGGGATCTCTACGCGACGTACAAAGGCAAGCCGCTCGTCATGCAGACCGACACCTTGACCCACAACTGGACCGCTCGGGGAGACGACTCCAACACCCAAACCACCATGTCCTACGGCTACTCCCGCGACGGGCGACTTCCCCAGGTGGACGACGCCTCCAAGCCGTACTACTTCGGGACAGGCATCGGGCCGGATCCCTCTGGGATGTATCCCGCCCTTTTGGACGGGGCCGGCTCCATGAGCACCACCAACGGGGTGGACTGGAACGGGACCCACCACACCACGACCGTCACCGGAACCTCCTTCTTCGCCTTCTTCGGGAAGCTCCATGAGAAGACCAGCGGCGTCGAGAACCACACCGGCGGCTCCGACAACGGCAGGGAGACCAATTCTCGCCAGACGACCCAAATCACCTACAACTACAACGAGCTGGGGATCGGCCAGGACGGGTTTGCCCTGCACTCGGGGAATGGCACCTCCGGATTGGACCGGTGGGAGATTTACAACGACCCCCAGAATGGGAAAGTCAGCTTCAGCAATTACATCGTCAAGAAAGGCCAGTTCCGGGTCGACCTCACGGTCAACTTCAAGCAGTCCTACACGGACGAAGGGGATTACACCACGTGGTCGGACAGCATCGAGACCACGACCTACGGCTACGACGGTGTGGCCCGGTTGAACGAGGCTGCGGGTTTCAACAGCTCCTCCGGGGTGCACATGGGCTCCAACCCCCCCTACAACGGCCATCCCGTGTGGGGCTTCTCCACCTTCACCTCTTCTACAATTGATACGTACGAGATCATCAAGGGCCAGGCCGTCGTAGTCCTCTCTGTGCGGATTGAGAATGAGCACCTGCAGCACTGGGAGCAGGATCCGTGGCCGCCGCCGCCCCCGCCGCCGTGGCCCGGGCAGGGCCAGGGGCCTGGCCCGGCTGGCGGCCCAGTCGTGGGCCCCCCGTTCCCCGGGCCGGGACAGTGGGTGCCGTTTGACAACCTCATCATCCAGACCACCCGCTACCTATACGACAACGTGGCCCGGCTCACCTCCTGGAGCTCGCAGAAGGTCGATCTGCTGCGCGGCGGCGACTCGTACGGCGGCAACTACGCGGCTCTCTTCCACCAATACAACTTCGGCACCTTGATGGCCGGGGTGTTCGGCAACCTGTGGAACGCCTGGCTGCCGGCCTACGCCCAGGGCCGCAACTGGCAGCTCTACAACAGCTTCTTCAGCTTCTTCACCGACTTCCGGCAGAGGGACTTCCGCAACTTCAACCGGCAGATCTTCAGCGACCGCCAGCGCTACGACCCGGTGGACACCACCGTCGACAACTCCGCCATGCGTTTTCAGGGCTTCTATGGCCCGCTGTACGACTCGGCCTACGCTGGGTTGACCGAGCGCGGCATGCGGGTGGAAGAGTCCCTGGAGCAGTCCACGGACTTCGCGACCATGGACTCCCGGCAGGAGGGACAGGCCGCTCTATGGGGGCAGGAGATGCGCGAGCAGATGGCCGGCTGGACGCCGGAAGAGGGTGGAGAGGATCGGCGCCGGGATGGGGAGCTCTTCACCGCTCCGGCGAAGCGCGAGGAGCGGCGGGCGGAGCCGCCGGTGAGTGCGAACAGCCAGGGTCCGGCCGAGGCGGGCCGGAAGACCCGCGCCGGTGAGGCGCCCAGGCGTGGCGAGGGTCGTGCCGCCGAGAAGTCGGACCATCGGCAGCAGGGCATCGCGGCGTCGGCCCGCGCGGGGGCGGACCGGAGCCCCAACCTTGGACCGGCAGCCGGCCTGGGCCGGGGCCGGAACGCCTGGGTCGACCGCCTCTTTGGCGACAGGTTCGACGACAGGCGCCCTGGGGGCGGATTCGCAGGCCTGCGCCGGCACGGCGGTCGGCCGAGCACCCTCCAGGAGATGCTGGGGGCTCCGCTGGCTAACCTCTTCATCCGATACTACGGCTTCATCTTCGGTGGAGGCTTCTTGGAAGGAGGGCTCTTGAAGGGAACCAACGCATCAAGCGATCCAAACGCCAACCATCCGCTCGCCGTGTTCTTCGATCGATCCGGGCCGGGATACCTGGTCAATCCCCGCCAGCAGCTCCTGCTGGGCGACCCCACAGGATTCCAACAGCCCGCCGCGGGCGGGGCTCTCCCCCCAGGCATGTTTGGCGGCGCGATGGGCCGGCTCTTCTCCCTCGCCTGGGCCGGCTTTGCGGCGATTCAGGCGCGCGCCCAGGCGGCCCTCGCGAACTCAGGGCGCGGCAGGCGGCAGAAGACTCCCCAATTGACCAAGAAGGAGAAGTTAGCGCAGGAGAAGAAAGAGGCGGAGAAGAAGCGGGGGAAGGCTTCCGAGAAACAGTCAGGCGAGGAAATGCTGGGCAAACTTTCCGACCGCTGGGCGAGCGGGAACAGAGCGGAAAGGAAGAAGGTGATTCAGGAGCTCAAACAGCGGGTGGCGGAAGGAAAGATCAAGGCGGCGGACTTCGCCGCGGCGTTCTGGGCCGGCAAGCTGGACCCCGTCTTCGCGGGGGTGGCGCTGAACCACGGGAACCAGGCGCTCGGGCGGGGGATGAGCCGCAGCCAGAGGGAGTGGTTCCTCAGCCTGCTCTCCGTGGCGCAAGCGACCATCGCTGGATTGACTCCTCAGCACATCGGCCACGCCATTGACGTCATCCTGGCCTCCGGGAAGGGAACGAAGAAGAGCACCGGTTTGATCCTCAAGCAGCTGGAGATGATCATTGCCTCCTGGATGCCCGTGGAGCCGGCTGCGCCGGCAGGCATGGGGGGAGGGCTCATGAGCGTTTCGGAGAAGGTCAACGAGCTGGACCCCCTTCCCCCGGAGCTGCCGGAAAAGGAGACGCCGTCTTCGTCCACCGAGGAGGAGGCAGCGGCCGCGCCCGCGCGCCCCGGGGAGGCGGAGAAGCCGGAGTTGACAGGCCGCGAGAAACTGGATGAGCTGCGGGCCAAGGTGGCCAACCACGAGATCACGGCGAGGGATTTTGTGGAGGCGCTGCGCTCCGGCACGCTGGACACGGAATTTGCCAGGGCCGCGCTGATCCACGGCAACGCGGCGCTGGGCAGGGAGCTGACAGACGGACAGGCGGAGAAGCTCCTGGGGCTTCTGAAGGAGGCCGTTTCGCTCGGGCTCACAACGGATGAGATCATGGCGGGCATTGGTGATCAAAAGGCGAGCACGGAGGTGATCATCGATCGTTTGACCAACTTGGTCAACGTCACAAGCCAGCGGGCACCCGGCTTCACCGCGATCATCAGAGCATTGCCGGCACCGGAGGAGGAATCCATCGAGGCGGCCATTGAGGAGCCATCATCCGGTGAGCCGGTATCCGGGCCGCCGCTTCCCCAGGACGGGAGCGATGTGATTCGGGTGGGTAAGGGGCAGGCGGTGAATCTGCAGGTAGAGGGCCGGCATGTGTCGGTCACGTTGACGGATGAGGGTGAAGTTCGGGTCAGAATAGTCCCCTCTTCTGGACTCGGACTGAAGTCGTTCAGAGAGGATGAGTTTGTGCTCCGGCCCGGGGAGGAGAGGGATGCTCAGCAGGTTCTCGTGAAGTTCTTAGAGGATGAGGAGGGTCCGCGGATTGAGGTGAGCCGCCAGGGCGGGGCATCGACGCGCCAAGCGGGGGCTGAGCCGGCACAGACGCCTCGGAGCAACCAGACACCCGCCACGCAGTCGACTCAGACCTTCGGCGGGGTTCCGGTGAGGCAGGCCGATTCTCCACAATCACCTTCCGAAGCGGTTCCCACACCGGCCGGGCCGGATGCCGGCTCTCCCGCCGGGTTGGCCCCGGCTCAGTTGGGAGGCCCCATTGGAGACATCTTCCCACCCTCTCGCGAAACGAAGGAGCTTGCCGAGTTCGCCAAACAATTGGCGGGCCAGTTTGGCCTGTCTCCGCCGCAGGGTTCCGCAGCTCCAGCGGCAGGCCCATCGGCGACCCAACCGTACGTCGACAGCCGGGCTGGCGCCCAGCCCCGCGGACAGGCGAGCGCGGAGGGCCAGGGCCGTCAGCCCATTCAGCCGGTTCCGGTGCGGGATTCCAGCCCGGTGGGGCCAGCCGATCTGCAAGCTGGGCCCAGCAGGTTCCTCCCTGGCCGGCGGCCCCTCTCCCCGCAGTTGGACACGTTGCTCGAAGCGGCCGCCAAGCAGGATCCGCGTCTGCAGGCCCGGGTGGACGACATACGTGCCGCCGCGAATGATGCTCCGCAGCCGGGTCAGCCGGCCTCGCCCGTCTGGCTGCAGTCGTCGGCTTCCGCGACCGCGGCGCATGGACCCACCCCGCAGGGAGTTGGCAAGCAAGCGGACCTCCAGCCTCCGCAGGGCAAGATGAAAGAGGCGCCTGCTCCGGTTTCCGAGAAAGAGGCGGAGCGGCCCGCTGAGAAGGATCCAACCGCGGCTCCCGGCCAGAGGCCCGATGTGGAGAGGCCTGCCGCGGGGTTGTGGGTACCCCCCGCAGGGATGGCGCCCGTGGGAATGGATCCAGCGCAGATGGGCGGGATCATCGCCGATCCAACAGTGGCGTTTGGCGGCCGCACGGATGAGCTGACGAAACTGCTGGAACAGGCGGGCGTCCTCCAGGGGCAGGGCTCGTCCCTGCCCGGCATGCCGGCGATTGGGACCGCCCCGCAGGCGATACCCCCGGGTATGGCCACCACCATGCTCCGCCCGCAGGGTGGCGAGGGTGATGGCGCCCACGGTTTCAGCCCAGCCGGCGCACGGCCGAATGAAGCGGTCTCTCCTTCGGTGAATCCACTGCAGGGCCAGCGGGCAGATGGGCAAGCGCCGGACGAAAGGTGGGCGGTGGTCACCACGAAACCGAGGGGTGGGCAGTGGTCGGCTCCGAGATTGATGGAACTTCGGAGGTTGGATTCCGGGCCGGGCGAGGCGGACAAGCGCGACCCAGGACTGAAGGACGAGAGCGGCACGTCTCTGTTGAAGCATTTCGAGGGGAAATGGGATAAGGCGTCGGCGCTGCGATCGGAGCCGGAGAGGAAGAAGGCGCAGGCGGCGGTAGAGCAGGAGATGGCGGCCTACTGCACGGGCGGCGATTCGAAGGTGGGGAGGATCAGCCGGGTGGATGTGTTGAACGCCGGCAAGGAGAAGGGGGAGAAGGGTCTGGGGCCGGAGTTCCTGGGTCGCGTGATCGACGTGGGGACAGAGGCGATCGGGGGCGGGGCGATCTCAGACACGGAGGCCCGGGATGCGGCGGCGGCCCTGCAGGCGAGCACGAAGGGCGTGGGCGAGCTGGAGGCGATCTTCCGGGGCACGACGGAGCAGGAGGCAAAGCCGCTGGGGATGACGGCGGCGCGGCTGCTGATCGCGAAGCTGACCGAGCCGGCGGTGGCTCCCAAGGCGGGTGTAGGCGCACCTGCGGCTGGCGTGCGGCCGGAGCACGCCGCTGTTACGGCTGATTCGATCGATGCTGCGACGAAGCCGGAGTTTTCCGACACGGGCAGGGAGGCGAAGCCGATGGAGGTTCCGACGAAGTCAGCTCCGCCAGCTACTGGACCGATCGCGAGTACCCTGCCAGCGGAAGGGGCCCGATCGGGAGAGACTTTGAGGCCTTCAGAGGCAGAGGTCATTCCGGCGGAGGTTTCAGCGATCGAGGCGGTAGCGGCTGCGATTGCAGAGTCGCACAAGGGGCCGACTTTGGAAGAGGCGAAGGGGCGTTTGGAGGAGGATGCGGATGTTGTGAAGATCGGTGGGGAGACCTACGTAACCGGCTTCAACCGGAAGACGGGCGAGTACGAGTCGGTTCGGGTCGATGAATCGCCCGCTCCGCAGGAGCGGGCAGATGCAGAGTCGCCGCCGGCTGAGGCGCCAGTAAGCCAGCCGCCCACCGCGCCGGCGCCCGTGGTGGTGGCCGGAGCTTCGACAGGGAAGGGCGCGGCAGCTCCAGCAGGAGAAGCGCCGGGGGCTCCAGCATCCGCTATCTCGGGGGCGGATGCGGTGCCGCCGGCGGCGGCGTCGGGTCCGGGAGCGCCGCAGCCGGTGCAGCAGGGCGCGCCCGGCTGGGGGGGACCTGGCGCGGGTAAGACTGCCTGGCATAGAGCGCAGGAGGAGGGGGTGATGGCGGAGCCAGCGGCGGGGCCTGGCGGAAGGGCCGACGAGCTGGCGGAGATTTTGGATCAGGCAAGGGTAGTCTTTCCGGGCGGGGCGGGCGCGGGGGTTCCCGGGATGTCTGGGCCGACGCCACGCGGTGCTCCGGGCGCTTCGGCGGGGGAGCCGGCTAATCCAGCGGTGGCTGAGCTGCCCACTGGAGATGCGCCGGCTCAGGCCAGCCTTGGCCAACAGAGACTCGCCGGCCTATCGCAGCAAATGGAGGGAGCCAAGACGGCGAAGGAGAAGCGGTCGGTTCTGGCACAAGCCCGGAGAGAGGGTGCGAGCGGGCAGGTCAAGCTGCAGGACGTGGTGAGCGCGATCCGCTCGGGTGACATGAACCCGGCAGTGGCGAAGGCGGTCCTACAGGGGGCCGGGATGAATGGCGCGCAGGCGGAGGCGATGCTGGGGGCGGTGACTCAGGCGGTGAAGGGCGGGTTCAGCGACCAGCAGATCATGACCGCGGTGGCCTCGGCTCCGAATGTAGGGAAGGCGATCGCGGGGGTGAAGGAGCTGGCGAGCCAGGGGGTCGCCCAGATCACCGACAGCCCTGAGCTGCAAGCGAGGGTGAAAGATCTCGCCACGGCGGCAGCCGCCTACCAGGACGAGCTGCAGCAGCCGTTCGGGCCTGCCGGGGCGGAGCAGCCGCGGGGGTCTGCCGCGCCCGTGCAGGTCGGCCAGCCCCCCCCGAATCCGGCCGCCCAGCCGCAAGCGGAGAAGAGGCAGCCGGCGGCATCGGCCCCCGCGGGCGGAGAATACAGGCTGACAAAGGGCGAACAGGGCCAGCCGATCGTCACACATCACCGGTCTGACGGTTCCCGCAAGGAAGTCCGGCTCGTGCCTCAGGGGGTCAACACCTGGACGGGCCCGCCAGTGGATGGGGCCGCAATGGTGGTGCACGTCGCCGATGACGGCTCGATGAACATCGTGGAGAACTCCAGGAAGATCACCAATGAGGGGAACGAGGTCAAGTCCGACATCGACCCGACGATCATGAAGACGACGAACCGGGGAACCATCATCATCAAGGCGCCGGAGGGCCAGAAAGAGCCGGTCGTCATAACCGTCTTCGACAGCACGTACATCCTGGAGAATGACGGGCAGGTTGAGATCGAGATAGCCGGCAACGCCAAAGAGATCACCCTCCGGGACCAGAAACAGACCGTCACGGTCAAGCAGGGCGAGACGCTGAAGATCAAGGTCAGCCCGGAGATGATGAAGCAGGTCAAGCAAGGCGCCCGGGAGGCGATGGAGACGGTGCACCAGGTCGCCGGCCAGCTGCATCAGGCCATCCGGGACGGCCAGTCGCTGGACCCGGTCATCCAAGCGGCGCGGGAAGTCTCGCCCGCGCTCGCCCAAGGCATCGAGGGGTACAGGGACGCCGCCCTGGAGGGCAAATGGGATGCCCTCAGGGAGCTGAATGAGAACTCCTTCATCCCCGCGGGGGTCTACATCACCGGTGAATTCGGCGCGGGAGGAGGCACGTATGCGGCCGCAGATCCCTCCGACGTCCAGATCATCCACCTGGGCGATACCTCCCTCAGGTACTTGCAGACGGAGGGCGCCGCCGAGGATGAGCTGGAGTACGGGACCAAGCCCAGGCTGATCGACTCGGCCGTTGTCCGAAGGGACCGCGCCACCGAACAGGCCAAGAGCGCCCAGGTTCTCACCAACGACCCTGAGGTCAAGGCCAAGGTCAAGGAGGTCCTCCAGCTTTACAAGAAGGGGGACTATGCCGAGGTTGACCGGCTCGCCACTGAAGGGGATGAAACGACCCAGAAGGCGATCCGGGTCCTCTGGGACTGCGTTCCGGCTGCCAGAGAGCTGGCTGTTGCTGGAGCGATGGTATCCCGGAAGATGCTGGTCAAGGATGAGAAGACAGGAGGCTACGTGCCCAACCCAGATTTTCCAAAGGACATCGTAGAGGCCCTGGCGCGGTACGGGACCGACCTGCGCCAGCTGGGGAATGTGGCCGACGCCGGCGCCGAGATCTCGAGGTTCACCTCCGCAGTGGTCACCCTCTACGACAAGCAGTTCTCGGGCAAGTCGCTGGAAGAGACGAAGGGGGTCTTCGTCAAGTCGATGTTGGGGAACGAAGGGGTCCATGCCATGAGGGAGGCCGGCGGTCTCTTCGACGATTCCAACATCATGCGGGAGGAATTCGCTTCAAATATCGGCCAGATGGCTTCCAGCACGGACGCTGTCTATCTGGCGGTTGTGCAGAACGCCACCTGGGGGGTGGGCGCACAGCAGGGCTCCTACCACAACGAGATGGCTAAAGCGGTCGACCGCCTTTACGCCGAGGCCCGGGAGCAGGGCGCCCTGGGAGACAACGCCCCGGCGCTGGAAACTTCCTCGCCGAGCGGCCAGAAAGAGCGGTTCGGCTCCGCGGCGGCGCAGCTGGAAGCGATCGCCTCGATCGACGGCGGCGCGGAAAAGGTCCGGGGGCTGGCGCAGGCTGCCTATTGGAACGAGTTCCAGAGCGAGGCATTCGACCAGGACAAGGTCACCACCGAAACAGCCATGGTTTTCCCGCAGGACCGGCTGGACCTCGCCCTGTCCGGGGGAGTGCGGGAGCGGGAAGGGGGGGAGAAGAAGCGGATGGCGCCGGAGGCCGTGGCCCCGGCTCGTTCAGGGGGCCGGGTCCGGGTGCTCCAACACGACAATTTCGAAGAGGTGAGAATCGAGTTCGAGGAGTGGAAACCAGACGGCAGCCAGCAGCCGGCAGCGCCGGCCCCTTCGCAGGAGTCCGCTGCGTCGCCACAGCAGCCGAAGTTGAGCGTCGTGTTGGATAGATCCGCCGGCCCGGCAGCGAGCGAGGATGCGGGATCCTCCATGCGGCCGGTGGATGCAGGGAAACCGGTCGTGTTGGGGCGGATCGATCTGCCAGACGGATCGGAGCTGAGCTTCTTTCTCCTGGACGAGGGTGGTTCTGGGGATGGTTCTGGGAAAGGGTTGGTCGCGGTGGCGGAGAGCCTGAATAAGTTGAAGACCGAGCAAGGCGAAGGGGTGAGTGAACTGGCGGGATTGCTTGGGGCTGTGATGAAGGAAAGCGAGGGGAAAACGGTCGAGACGAATGGGGCTCGGTCGTTGCGAATTGGGAACTTACCGGACATAACGAAGGGCAGCGCAGTCGATAATCTCGCGGTTTTTCTTGGGATAAATCTCGAGGAGGAGGGGAAGTCGGTGCTGGTGGTGACAGCGAGAGAAGCGAAAGCCCAGTCCACTGAATTGGTCCCGGAGGAAGCGCTGGTGCAGGATGCGGCGGCCGCTTCTGGGAATGATGCGCCCGCCGCCGTTCCGGCTGAGCCGGAGGTGACGCCTGTGGCTGAAGGAGCGCCCGGGATACCGCAGGGGCAAGGGCAGGGAGAGCAGCAGCCGGTGCAGCAGGGCGCGCCGGTCTGGGGCGGGCAAGACGCGGGTAAGACTGCCTGGCATAAAGCGCAGGAGGAGGGGGTGATGGCGGAGCCAGCGGGGACGCCGCCGGCTGGGGGTTCTGTCGCGCCGCGGTCCGAGGCGGACAAGCGGGATCCGGTATTGAAGGAGAAGAGCGGGACGGATCTGCTGCAGTACTTCGAGGCGGAGTGGGACGCCGCGTCGAAGCTGGCATCGGAGCCGGAGAGGAAGCAGGCGGTGGAGCAGGAGATGGCGGGGTACGTGACGGCGGACGGCCCGCAGGCCGGGAAGATCAGCCGGGAGGACGTGTTCAATGCCTGCAACGAGCTGGATCCGGAGAAAGAGTTGGGGCCGGAGTTCCTGGGTCGGGTGATTGACGTGGGGACGGAGGCGATCGGGGGTGGGGAGATCACCGAGGGGCAGGCGCTGGAGGCGGCGGGTCTGCTGAAGGCGAGCACGAAGGACAACGCGACGCTGGACGGCGGGTTCCGGGACACGACGAAGACGGCGCAGGGACTGATCGACTGGCTGAGAGAGCCGGCTTCGGCCTCAGCTCCGGTTGCGGCAGCGCCCACGCCCGCGGCCACCCCGACCGATCCAGCGGGGGGTGCTGCTCCCACGCCCAAGTCGGCTCCGGTGGGAGCGGCTGCTCCGCCTGCTGGCGCATCCATTCCGCTCGCCACGTCCGCTTCAGCGGGAACCACCCCTGCGCGGGCCGCATCGGAAAAGCCCGAGGCGAAAACACTCCCGGCGGCCACCCCGGAGCCGGCCGCGTCTCCCCCGGGACAGCCGGCGGCAGCTGCTACGGAAGCTCCGGAGATGGCGGCGTCCGCCACGGACCAAGCGCCGATTTGGGACGGTTCTCTGGCGAGGGATCCATCGAACTTGTTGGGCGGCTGGCAGGGCGGTTTCCAGCCGGGGGCGGCGGGCCCGTCCGAAGATCTGCGTGCCGTAGTGGAAGCGGCTGGCCGGTCGGCCGGCGCTTTGGCGGGGGAGCCGGCGGGGACTCCGACGGCTTCAGGTTCCGTCGCGCCGCGGGCTGAGGCGGGGGAGGGGGAACCGGATTCCTCCAAGATGAGTGGCGCCGAGTTGCTGAAGCACTTTGAGAAGAAGTGGGGCGCTGCGGAGACGCCGGAGGCGAAGGCAGCGGTGGAGCGGGAGATGGCGCTTTACTGCACGGGCGGCGACTCTGAGGTGGGGAGGATCAGCCGGGTGGATGTGTTGAACGCCGGCAAGGAGAAGGGGGAGAAGGGTCTGGGGCCGGAGTTCCTGGGTCGCGTGATCGACGTGGGGACAGAGGCGATCGGGGGCGGGGCGATCTCAGACACGGAGGCCCGGGATGCGGCGGCGGCCCTGCAGGCGAGCACGAAGGGCGTGGGCGAGCTGGAGGCGATCTTCCGGGGCACGACGGAGCAGGAGGCAAAGCCGCTGGGGATGACGGCGGCGCGGCTGCTGATCGCGAAGCTGACCGAGCCGGCTCCAGCGGGGGCGGCTGCTCCGCCTGCCGGCGCAGCCGGTGCACCCGTGGCGTTGGCTTCAGCGGGAACTACCCCGAAAAGAGAGGTGATCTACGGGCCGGGCGGAGAGGTTCATACATCTGAGCTTAGCATTGTCGGGTCGAGCGCCGGGCCGGGGGGTGCCCCCTCCGCGGGCGCAGCTCAGCCGGCCGCTGTTGAGCCGGATGCCACGCTGGCGCCGGAGCCGACGGCGGAGAGGGAGCCGGTGGAGAGGGAGTCGGTGGAGAGGGAGCCGGTGGATGTCCCGACGCTGATCAGCCGCGGGAAGGTGGGGGACACGTCCGGGCAGTCGGTGGTGGGCGGGCGGATCCAGATGCCGGACGGGTCGGTGATCAAGCTCCGCGTGAATGACAAGGGCAATTCCGGGGCGGATGGAGCGCTGGACAAGAAGCTGAAGGCCGCCCTACCCAAGGCGGGTGAGAGGAGAGATACCAAGGAGATTAGGACGCTGGCCAGGCTGCTGGCGGCGGCGGCTCCGCACGCGGACAAGGAGAGCGGGAAGATTGATCTGAAGGGTCAGGCGAAGGCGGTCAAGGAGCTGGCGGCCTTCCTTGGGGTGGATCCCTCGCAGGCCGGTTCGGTGGAGCTGACGGTAAGCATCGAGGGAAGGGAGGCGGTCCAGGAGCCGGCTCAGGCAACTCGGCCTGCATCTCTGGAGAATCTTCAGCCGTCCGAGAAGTCGAAGACGGTCACGAAGGTGGATACCGGTGCTAGGTTTCCAGCGGGCATAGGTCCTGTCTCGGCGCCGGCAGGCTTGCCTTCAGCGGGGGCGGCTCCAGAGGCTGTTCCTGCTGTGACGCCATCGCCGGAGCCGGCTCCAGAGAGGGCGGTGGTTCTGTCCGGGGGCTATGTGGTTTCGCGCGAGATAGTGGGGTTGGTCGAGAAGGTCATGGCGGAGGATGCGCCTGTTTCGGGGCCGACCGGCGTCGTAAGAGCCGAGGCAAAGGGA